>NZ_JBFTZJ010000008.1:0-415912 GCF_056406855.1 Mucilaginibacter sp. P1_A3 | reverse complement strand
TTCAATATGCAAATTGCAGTTTACGTTAGGCGATGATATGGATACCGACCATATTATTCCTTTGCATTTGGGAGGAAAAGATATATGGGCTAATGTGCAATTATTGCACGCCCATTGTCATATCACCAAAACGAGGAAAGATAACTTGCTTCATATAAATGATTAACGGACGAGGAGCCGTGTGAAGGGAAACTTTCACGCACGGTTTTGAAGACCAGCCGTAGAGGCGACTCTACGGCTGAGTTTAATCCTTCGCAGAAGATACAGCGGAAAGTCCGCCCGCAGGGGATGCATTGCGTGTACTTAACGGTTGCCGGATTCGTCGCGTAATCCTAAATTTAATTATATTTATGATGTCATTAATTATAGATCTGCTTCAAGACGAGCTGTGCCGGTTATCTTCTGAAATCTCAGTTTATGGAAAAAAAACTGCAGGGGTCTGATTGCCCTCTTCAATATGCCATGCGTATGTTTGGCGATAAATGGTCACTGTTAATTATCCGTGATATCATGCTCTACGGAAAGTCGAGCTATACTGAGTTCCTTCGTTCCGGTGAGCGCATCGCATCCAATATCCTGCAAAGCCGTCTCCATCATCTTACCGAGGCGGGGCTGCTGCTGAGGCGGGGTTCTATAAACAATAAAACAAAAATTCTATATACGCTGACAGACAAAGCCATAGACCTGCTGCCAGCCCTGCTCGAGATCATGTCATGGGCGGATAAGTATGCCTCCAATGAAAGTACTGATACGATAACAAAAAGGTTCAGAGAAAACAGGGAAGCCTTTGTGAACGAACTCCGGGAACAGATCCTTAAAGAAAGAGAGGTCACATTTCTGACAATGGTTTAAAATATAGCAGCTGACCGTTCAGCAATCCGGCTAAACATCTCCCCGCTATCAGTTTTTCAATTTAATATCCTGAAACAAATGGTTTAACAATTCCAAAGGGTCGGTGTCTATGGCCAGGGCAACCAGGTACAGCTCATCTGCTCTGAGTTTTGCTGACGGGTTCATCGAAAGTTCGCTCAGCCTCGATTTGCTGATTCCGGTCTTCCGGGAAATCTCCGATTTATTAACAGATTTTTTTGCAAGAAATAATCCGAAGTCTGTCATAAATAGTGATTTTCCGTACCGATTTATGACTTTAAAGTACAACTGTTTGGGAAAGCTAAATAATTTCATTGAATATGTTTAGAAATTCTGTACATTTGTCCTGACAATCAAAAATACTATAATTAAATATGATTTAAACCCGTCAGGAATTATTAGCAAATAGCTTTAGAATTTAAAGGCTGTTCATTCATAGCAAACCGGTCGTTTGATCAGATGAGCAGTTCATAAAACCAAATACATGAACCTAAAAATTAAAAAATGAGCCCCGACGAATTATTGACTAAAAAAGACCTGGAGCTTTTTAAAAAGGAGCTCTTTGAACTGCTGAAGCCAATCCAGGAGGCTCAGGGGTTACCGCAGCAAAAATGGCTGCGAAGCAGTGATGTCAGGAAATTGCTCAGAATATCGCCGGGGACATTACAGAACCTTCGTATTGCAGGAACGTTAAGCTATAATAAGGTAGGAAAGATATTCTTTTATAAAGCGGAAGACATTGAAAAAATGCTAAGCGGCGGTGAAAAAAAAAGCCCGAAAAAGAGATCCTGAGCCCGGCGCAAGCCCAGACCTTTAAAGTGCTGTTCTTTTTAAAGTCGTCGAAGAACAAGAAAAGGTCAGACTTCTATATTTATATCAGGATCACTGTAAATGGTAGGCGGGAGGAGTGGTCTACACAGCGCAGGTGTGAACAACAGGAATGGGACAAACATACCGGCAGGATGAAAGGAAACAAAGCAGAAGCAAGGGCAATAAATTCCTGGCTTGACACGCTGAATACACGTGCACATTCATGCAGGCAGGATCTGTATGCTGGCGGTAAATCATTTGAAGCGGTACATATCCATAAGCTGATGCAGGGTGAAGAATTAGATCCGCCGAAAATGCTTTCTGAAGCCTGGAACTATCATACCAGTCAGATCGCCGGCCTGCTCGGAAAGGATTACACACCCGGAACACTGGCCAAATACAAAACGGTACACAGCGTATTAAAGAAATATATTAAACTTAAACATCAAAGCGATGATATCCGGCTTGATGATATAGATTATCGGTTTGTCAGGGATTTTGATTATTACCTGAAAACAGATTATGGGGTCAAGATCAATACTGCTGTGCAAATGGTTAAGAAGTTAAGGACGGTAGTGAAAATAGCTTATGAGATCGGCTGGGTGAAACGCGATCCTTTTATCGCTTACAGGGTAAGACATGAGGAAGTTCATCGGGAATATCTCAGCAGCGGAGAGCTGCAGCAGCTTGCAGCCAGAAAGTTTAAGCGGAAGCGCCTGATCGTGGTCAGGGATCTGTTTCTGTTCAGCTGCTATACCGGTCTTTCCTATGCTGATACTGTTAAGCTGAAAAGAGCGGATATTTTAAAGGGAGAGGATGGAGGCTTGTGGATTCAAACCTTTAGAATGAAGAATAATAACCGCGTTCGCATTCCGCTGCTTGGCCCCGCACTTCGGCTGATCGGGCATTATAAGGATTATCCGCGACTGTTCGATGAAGACTTCATTTTGCCTAAAGTGAGTAATCAGAAAGCAAACGCCTATCTGAAAGACATTACCAGCTTAATGGGCTGGACGAAACGGCTGACGTTCCATTGTGCGCGGCATACCTTCGCCACCACGGTGACGCTGACCAATGGTGTCCCAATCGAAACGGTGGGCCAGATGTTAGGGCACAAAAGCCTTCAAACCACCCAGCTTTATGCACGGGTCACGGATACAAGGATCAGCCGCGACATGAAGCCGCTAAAGAAAAAATATGCCGGGCAGGAACTTTCCTTAACGGACATTATGGATGAATAGATAAAAATTAAGATCAGCGGAATAGCTATAGCGAAAGCTGCTGTTAAATGAAAGGAGGCACGGGTATTACCTGGGTGCGCTGATTTTCATCACTTGAATAGAAATTTAAATTATAAATAAAATGCGTTTACAAATTGCATCAGATCTGCATTTAGAATTTCATGAAAACAGGGAGTATATTAAACTTAATCCGCTTAAAGTTGAAGGAGATATTCTCTTACTCGGGGGTGATGTTGC
This sequence comes from Mucilaginibacter sp. P1_A3, assembly GCF_056406855.1. Taxonomy (NCBI): domain Bacteria; kingdom Pseudomonadati; phylum Bacteroidota; class Sphingobacteriia; order Sphingobacteriales; family Sphingobacteriaceae; genus Mucilaginibacter; species Mucilaginibacter sp. P1_A3. The sequence continues at coordinate 412,754 of NZ_JBFTZJ010000008.1, read as the reverse complement.
TACACTGAGGAATATGGGTCTCTACCGGGATTTTTTTGATTTCGCAGCAGACAATTACAGGCACACTTACTGGGTTCCCGGTAATCACGAATATTACAATTCCGACATGGCCAACAGATCCGGAACTTTTCGGGAAGCTATCCGGCCAAATGTAACGATGCTCAATAACTGCACGATCAGGCTGGAAAATATCCGTCTGCATTTTACGACCCTGTGGTCTGATATTTCAGCATCGAAGGCATGGAATATTGAACGCGGCCTGATGGATTTTCATTTAATCAAATTTGAGGGACATCGGCTGTCAGTGGAACAGTATAACCGAATGCACGCTGAATCTGTGGCATTCCTGCATTCCGCTTTTCAAGGTAACCGCAAAGACGATGAAAAGCATATCATTGTCACGCATCACCTGCCTACGTTTCAGAATTATCCTGCTAAATATCTCGGCAGCCCGCTGAATGAAGCTTTTGCGACCAACCTGGATGAATTTATTGAAACATGTGGTGCCGACTACTGGGTATATGGTCATAATCATGCTGCTACCGGTGACTTTCTGATTGGAAAAACGAAACTTGTGACAAACCAGCTCGGCTATGTTCACCACAATGAACATAGCATTTTTGACAGCGGCAGATTGATCGCATTAGATGAATAAATATTGAATGGTATTTTAAATGACAGTACCTGCAGGGTTATTTTTTTATCCGGTTGCCATCAAGTAATCGCTGGATGTCTTCGTATTTATAATACAGAATACCGCCGATCTTTGTGTAACTGATCGTGCCGTTTACTCTCAGGTTCTGCAATGTTCCCGGAGATATTCTAAGCATGTTCTTTACCTGGTAGCTTTTTAGCCACCTGGTATTTTCCTGAACAGGGTTACCTGCCAGAAGGGACTTAATGTCACTTAACAGCCTTTCCCTGAATTCATTCAGGTCTTCTTTTGTGATAATTTCTGTTGCCATAATTTGAATGATTATGGTACAAATTTGACTGTGTCTGATCAATATAATTGACAAGCATTTCGGTACTACTGTTGTTTTGTTGGCTTTTGAATACAGTGCCTTGATTTCAAAAATGGAAAATCCTTTCCTCTTTGTAATCAGCAGATATTAACAAACTTGCAATTTACATAGGACAAACTTGCAATTTACATAGGACAAACTTCCAATTTACATAGCCCTAATTGCCAATATACATACCAAATATCCGGTGAAACGACTGATCAATAATAGTAAGAAGCTTTTTTAACTATGGTCAGAAAGCTCTGAGATGTTGGGCATGTTTGGGAATCCATCAACGCACGTTCCGATAAATAAATTCACGAATTTTAATATCAGGTTGCATATTACTTATGTGATTTTATGCCAGTAGTTGCTACGATCTGTTCCTGATGCCCAAAGATAGCGCATCATCGTTTTATTAACTACGTATCTCACGCCGCATGAAAAAGTAATAAGCAAATGCAAAACATCCTACTGTTGATGCCATTAAACCGCTTACCTGAGGCCATACGATCATGACACTTTCCTTAAACGGCAGCGGAGCCGGTATAGCGCCCGCCATTTGCTCCATGGTTACCGGACCAAGGCTGCGAACCGACGGCATCAGCAAAGTGGTGACTGCATCGGAGTAAAGCTGATTCGGGGCGATGCGTTGCAGATTCAAAATAAGATCATTATAACTAATGATCTCGGCGTGGGTAAGATAAGCCGGATCAGGTAAGAAGGACTTGACAATAAGGTTAATGACAATCTGGTAAAATATCGTAAAGAACAACCAGATCCCGATGGCCGTGAGCGCGGAAGTTGCCGCTTGCTTAAACAGGATGGAAAGCATGATAGATAAACTCAACCAAAAAGCCACATAAGCAATAGTGATCACAATAAACCCCAGTATGCGAAGCAGTTCCTGCGGCTCCATACGCACACCGGTCAGTACTAATCCGCCGCCTATCATCAGCAAAGCCAATGCAAAAAACAAACCGCTGACGATCACCAGGGCGCTCACAAATTTGGCCAGCAGCAAATTATCCCGGTAAATGGGCTGCGCCATCAAACGGGTTAGGGTTCCGCTGTTCTGCTCAGAATTAACTGCGTCAAATCCTAAGCTGATACCCAGCAACGGTGCCAGAAAACTCAGGAACACATGAAATGGCGGGATGGAGTTATCGGTTGTGGTTAACAACTTCAGATATAAAAAAAGATGATCCGGATCTTTTGTATTTCCTATTGCTGATTTAATATTCGCCAGCGATACATACATCGCGGCGATAAATGTAAGAATAATAAGCGCAATCAGTATGCTGAAGCGCCAGCTGCGTATATGATCCGCTATTTCCTTGTGAACCATAACGCCGAAAGGCCCCGGATCAGGAGATTGACTTTTCATAGCTTGTTTTTTTAGTACTATTTGATTCAAAATATTTCTGGTAAATATCATCGAGTCCATAATTTTTTTGATTGACACCAATCACGTCATAGCCTTTTTCAACCAGGAAACGAACCAGTGCGGCCGTTATGTCGCACCTGCTGGTACATTCCAGTTCATTTTCGTGGATGCTAATCCGGGTAATGGCTTCCCACGCCTGGAGTTCCGGTTCCAGCTGCCAGGGCTGCGGAACGGGTTGTACTACCCTGATAGAAGTGACATGGCTATCGGTGCCGAATAACTGGGCAGACAAAGCACCGATATCTCCCTGTGCCAGCAATTGTCCGTTTACGAAAATCCCTACGCGGTCGCACACCTGCTGAACATGGTGTAAATGGTGCGATGAGAGTAAAACGGTGAGCCCCTGCTGCCGGCTCAACTGTTTGATGAGCGCCAGAAAATCTCTAACCCCGGTGGGGTCGATGCCGAGTGTCGGTTCATCCAGGATGATGACCTCAGGGTTCTTGATCAGCACATCGGCCAGACCAAGACGCTGTTTCATGCCACGGGAAAAAGCCGAAGTCTTTTTATGTTGGTCTGCGGCAAGGCCCACAATCTCCAGCACTTCGGCCGAACGATTTTTTAGTTCATTTTCCGATATGCCGTTCAGTCTGCCGATATACACCAGATTTTCCAGCGCGGACATGTTATCATAAAAGCCAACACTGTCCGGCATGTAGCCTACTTTTTTCTTAACCTGTATCGGACTGTTGGTCGCGTTATGCCCGCAAACAAAAGCGGTACCACTCGTCGGGTCGGTAAGCCCGAGCATCATCAATATGGTGGTAGTTTTGCCAGCGCCATTAGGCCCCAGCAATCCGAAGATCTCGCCCTTGTCTATGTCAAGGTTTAAACCATCTACCGCTTTAACAGCGCCATACTGTTTGGTTAAACCCTTTAATTGTATAATAGGATCTTTCATTGGTAAAAAATCGATTGGCTGTTTTATCTTCTGCCATATTTACGAATGAGGTAATAAACGATGCCGACGGCCAGCAGGATGACCAAAACGCCGATCCAGCCGGAAAGCAGGGATGTTTTGACCGCCAGACGGAAAGCGATCTGTGAGTTGGTATTGCTGTTCGTCGCCGTAAAGTTGGCAGCATAATCACCGGCTATTGTTTTGTCCGGCACTTTTACAGTAGCTTTAACATCGATGGTTTTCCCGACTTCCAGTTGTTTAATATTCGCGGGTTCAAAAGTAGATTCCCAGCCGGTGGGCAACTGTGCGGTAACCTGGAGGTCATTCAACGGCAGCGTGCCGGTGTTTTTGACGGTAAGCTGCAACTCTTTTTGGCTGCCCGAAGTTACTTCGTCGCTTAATCTTCCGGTAGGCGTGGTTAGTGCCAGGCTGTAGGAGCCTTTAACTACGGCTTCCAGGTTCAACGATAGGGTGTCCGAACCGGATACGGCTTTGATCGGAACCTTGTATTTTTTCGGGGAGGCGGTGGCCGTGGCATTGATCTCGATGGCGATGTCCTGTGTTTTGCCGGCGTCCATGTTGATGGAAGTAACCTGGCTGCCGTCTACTTTGTAGGCAATCGTCCAGCCAAACGGAAGATCGGTTTTAAATTCGTAGATGTGGGCGCTCGCCGAACCGTTATGCAGCGTTGTACTATAACGGAAGGTTTCGCTGGTCGCAGCCTCGATATTGATCAGTTTGGCGATAAAGCCTGATTTGCCGGCCGGCCAGGTGCCCGGCTGCTGTTGCGCTTGTGATGCGAAGGCGGATGTCAGAAATAATAAAAGAAATGCAAAGCTGCGCGCTGCGCTAAAACGGGTGATAGTGATTTGGGATAACATGATCTAACAACTAAAACGGTTAATGATAGCTTTCAAAAAATGCTTTTTTCGATAATTGGTTCAATATTTAAAAATAGACGGTCCAAAGAAAAAAAGTCGCCTCAAATTTTCAAACAGCTTTAACATTTTTTAACAATTAGCTATTAGCCTGGACGATTAAGCCCTGAATCCATTGTTGCCGGGTTATAAAAGATCGGGTATATGAGCGGATTTGTTTAATAAATAGGTAAACTATTGCCAAACAGAGTGATGTTGATTTTTGTAATAGAATTATGGGAAAGAGAACGAATACCGTATTGGCGCGCGACGGAGCACAGCGGGCTCCCTGGCAGTATGGCGCAGCGACTATAATTTCGAAAGCTTTATTTGATACCACCGCCGTTTATGATGCGCTGATCGTAGGTGCTGGCATTACCGGTATCACAACGGCACTGTTTCTTCAGAAAGCAGGAAAAAAAGTAGTGATCGCCGAAGCGCATAATCCGGGATTTGGAACTACCGGCGGGACCAGCGCCCACATCAATACCTTCGCGGATACTACTTATGCGGAAGCAGCGAACGCTTTCGGTGAAGAAGGAGCTCAACTTTTCGCGGATGCGATCAACGAAGGTTTCACGACCATTAAATCCAACATTGATACTTACCAGATTGATTGCGATTACGAAATCAATCCTGGCTACCTGTATGCAGAAACCGGGGACGAGGCCAAACAACTCGACGAGATCTACAATGGCGCCTTAAAAGTAGGTGTGCCTGTAAACTATACGGAAGAAGTGCCGACACCGGTAGAATATTTAAAGGCCCTGGTTTTCGATAGGCAGGCACAGTTTCACCCGTTAAAATATTTGCGGGGTTTACAAAAAGCTTACCTGGAAGCAGGTGGTATAGTTTTGGAAAATACGTTGGTAACCGGTATCGAAACTGATAATGGCGTACATACCGCGCATTCGCCAACAGGTGTTATCAGGGCTAAAACGGTGATTTACGCTACGCATATGCCGCCCAATATCAATTTGTTCAATTTTGAGTGCGCCCCTTACCGCAGTTATGTACTGGGCCTGAAATTAAAAACGGATACTTATCCGGATGCCCTGGTTTACGATATGCAGGAACCTTATCATTATTTCCGGACACAGGTAATTGACGGGGAAAAACTCTTGATCGCCGGTGGTAATGATCATAAAACGGGTCAAGCCGACCCGGAAAAAGCCTTTGCCGATCTGGAAAAATACATCCGGAAATATTATAATGTGTCGTCGGTTAAATACCGCTGGTCATCACAATATTATGTACCTGTGGACGGCCTTCCTTATATCGGACAGATGCCGCTGGCGGCGGATGGTATTTACTGCGCAACCGGCTATAACGGTAACGGGATGATGCTGGGCAGTATCGCCGGCAAAATACTCAGCGACCTGGTCAGGAGACGGCCCAATAGATATCAGGACTTGTTCAGTCCTTCACGGATCAAACCAGTGGATAGCTTCAGCGAATTTGTTAAAGAAAATGCGGATGTAGCTTACCACTTTATAGCAGACAGGTTTCATATCCACGAAACGGATTCATTAAAACGGCTTCAGCGAGGAACCGGCAAGGTGCTGGAGGTAGACGGTGAGAAGATAGCGGCATACCGGGATGAAAAAGGAGCCGTCCACGCGCTCAGTCCGGTTTGTACGCACGCGGGCTGTATCGTGAACTGGAACGGTGAAGAAAAAAGCTGGGACTGCCCCTGCCACGGTGCACGTTATGATATTGACGGAAATGTATTGACAGGACCGGCAACCAAAAACCTACCCAAGATCAGCAGCGATGAAAACTAAGGAAATATTAGCCGGCGGAATTACCGGTACAACTTTCATGACCCTGTTCAGCTACCTCATTTCGCTGGCCGATGGCGAAAACTTCAGCGAACCGGAGCGCCTCGGACAACTGGCTGGCCGTCTCATTCCGAAACTGGACAAGCAGCAGAGTCAGGCTTTAGGCTGGCTCGGTCATTATGGGGTAGGCCTGCTTTTTGCACTAGTCTATGTGGAGCTTTGGCGGCGCGGAAAATTAAAACCTGATCTGAAAACGAACCTTTGGCTAGGTGGCTTAAGTGGCTTGCTGGCGGTCGTAGTCTGGAAAGCCACATTTAAAATGCACCCGCTGCCACCTTCGTTAAGTTTTAATAAATATTACCTGCAACTCGTTCCGGCTCATCTGGTCTTTGCAGTCTTCGCCGGGATCGGTTATCAAATCTTAAAAAGAACAAATCATGTTACAGATCATCAATGAGTCGGAAAAAAGTAGGACGGATCTGGCCCAACGTTTCCCGGAAAATCCTTTGTTATTACCTAAAGACCTTGCGCCCAGCGCCGGTGGTTTACAAATCATTAGTCTGCTGAATCCGGGCGTATTTCGTTACGGGGGGAAAATATGGATTCTGGTCAGGGTAGCAGAAGGTGCTGTGCAAAAGGAAGGCGTACTATTTTTCCCCGCCCTGAACGCGACTGGGAATACCGAGATCATCGAAGTACCATTAAACGATCCCGACCTGATCGCCATCGATGCTCGGGTAATCAGCTATAAAGGCCTGGATTACCTGACCACAATCTCACATTTACGCTTATTATCCAGTGATGATGGTGTGCATTTCACCGAGCCAGGAGACTATGCTCCCATATTGGGACAGGGCTACCTGGAACGATTCGGCATCGAAGATTGCCGGGTGAGCCAGATAGGTGACACTTATTATCTGACCTATACCGCAGTCTCTGATAGTGGTGTTGGCGTAGGTTTGCAAACAACCAAAGATTGGCAACACTTTGAAAATGCTGGCATGATCCTGCCGCCGCATAATAAAGACTGTGCCATCTTTGAAGAAACCATCAACGGTAAGTATTATTGCCTGCACCGGCCGAGCAGCAAAGAGATTGGCGGCAATTATATCTGGCTGGCCGAATCTTCCGACGGCAGGCAATGGGGGAACCATCAATGCCTGATCAAGACCCGGCCCGGCCTTTGGGACAGCGCACGCGTCGGTGCCGGGGCGGCACCGATCCGTACCGGGCGGGGTTGGCTGGCGATTTATCACGGTGCAAATACGGAGCACCAGTATTGCCTGGGCGCTTTCCTGATGGATTTGGATAATCCTTCGAAGATCATTTCACGTACCGTTGAACCCATTATGGTGCCTACGGAACCATATGAATTAAGCGGCTTTTTTGGGCACGTAGTTTTTACCAACGGGCACCTGATTGATGGTGACCGCTTGACGATGTACTATGGCGCGGCAGATGAGTTCGTGTGCGGCGCGCATTTTTCCATCAGTGCAATACTGGAACAATTGGTTTCTTATTAGCATATCGAAAGTTCTTCAGCAACGCTGCAAACCATCGGACTCCGGCAGGAAAATAAAAAAGGCCGCCCTGGCAAAGCGGCCCGCCATGGTTTATTTCATGCTGTCATGGACCTTTTGGATCGCGTCTAGGTGCATTTTTAAGGTTGGTAATGTCTTCACCGCAAATGCTTTCAAATCCGGGTCCTTCAGGTTTTTAGTGGCATCCTCAAATTCTTTAATGTCGTTTTTGTGATCTTCGATCATATTATCAACATAGGCTTTATCAAAGTCCGCGCCTGATTTTGAAGAAAGATTATCTTTCACCTTTTGTTCGTCACTATCTATCGTTGTTGGCAGGGTGATCCCTTTGGATTTTGCAAGGGCCTTCATTTCCTCGTTGGCTTTGCTATGGTCGCTGACCATCATGCCACCGAAATCTTTAACTTTTTGGTTGGCAGCTTTTTGCTGAGCGAGCGTGCCGAGCTCGACTTCTGCCATACCGCCATTAGCTGCCGCCACGGCAAATTTCGCATCGTCCTTGTCGACTGCTGACGCGGATGAATCCTTTTTGGCCGTATCAGCTTTTGCTGTATTCGCGCTGTCTGCGCTGGCTTTGCTGTCCTTGTTGCCGCTGCAGGCCTGTACCACGCAGGCAACACCTGCGATCAGGCTGATGTACATGAGCTTTTTCATGGTGAGTGTTTTTTTGATTTGTATCTCTTTTATCGTCAAGCTATTTTATACCAAGTATTTCCAGCGTCCTTTCATCGCGTTCGCCATGATAGAACTTGTCCAGTACACGGCTAAAAACCGGGAAGGTCGCGGGCACAGCATCAAATAGGGTCATTGACGATTTAAGCTTGAGGTCGTCGGGGCTACCGAAAACAGCATGCGGGTCATTTGTTTCCAATTCCAGCAGCGCTTTACAGATAGTCGTCAGCCGCAGCCCGAGTTCCGGGTCCATCAGCAGGTCTCCCGCCTCCTTTATATCTTTTATGGCATAAAGGCGTGACATTTCGGTCATGCCCAAACCTGCGATCTGCGGGAAGATATACCACATCCAGTGGCCTTGCTTGCGGCCGTCTTTGATTTCCGCCAGCGCGGTATCATAATCACGGTCCTGCGCAGTTTTAAAACGTTGTAAGTGCTCTTTCATTTTTTTACTTAGTTGCTTTTCCCCCTGAACAGCGAGATGATCCATATGATAATGGCGATCACGATCACGACTGCTATAATGCCCACAACCGCGCCGGCTTTGAAAATACCTGCAATGGCGGTACAGCTTGTAAATAAGGCAGCCATCATGAGGATGGCCACCGGCACAATGATTTTTTTCATGGTTATGTTTTTATGGTTCAGCCTGCGCTGCTATTATCCTGTATGTCGTCCGAGGGATATGTTTCTGTTGATCCGGTATCCAGCTTGACGACGATCTTATCGCCAATAGCGTCAACGACCTCGCCTTCACCTGAAGGGGTGATCACACGCTGTCCTTTCAAAAATAGGTGCTCATCCATTATGCTTGTACCCTTTCAGCGCCATAGGCACTCCATTGAGCGACACCTTTTGGTTCTGCATTTTTTACTTCAGCGCTTTTGATCTTGCTCATGTCTTTATTGAGTTTTTCGCTTTCTTTTACCTCCGCGCTGAAATCATCCGGCAATTTCGTTTGGCCTTCTGTTTCCTGTACCTGTGCAATGGGGTCTTCAACGTAATTAAATTCTTTGCCCATGCCTTTGATCTCACCCTCATTCCACGGCCCGCGAACGGTACCGTCGGAAAGGTTGTAAACGTTTTGCAGGTAGCGGGGATCGGCAGCCAATACTCCCGGCGGAAAATTAGGCTGAATGCTGTTCAAAGCTGCTTCAAACATTTTATAGTGTGTAACCTCCCGGGTCATCAGGAAGGATAAGGTTTCGTGGATGTACGGATCCTCTGTAAATTTCATCAAATGCTCGTAAACGAGCTTGGCCCGTGATTCAGAAGCCAGGTTGCTGCGCAGGTCTACGGTCAGGTCGCCGTTGGAGTGGATGTAGGAAGCACACCAGGGAATGCCCTGGCTGTTGCGCGGGGTGACGCCGCCTCCGGTGATGATGCCAAACTGCGGATTAGCAAATACCGCTTCGTGGATAATATCCTCTTTAGCGGCCTTGCCGTTTAATACCTGCATGATTTCGGAACTATCGGCAGCGTTTTTGAGTTCGCCGTTCACACCTTTCAGCAGCATCTGGATGGTAGCGCCCACGATCTCTAGGTGACTGAATTCTTCGGTGGCGATGTCCATCAGCATATCGTATTTATCCGGGTGCGGAACTTTCGCACCGAAGGCCTGGGTGAAATATTGCATGGCAGCGGCCAGCTCACCGTTTTCGCCGCCGAATTGCTCCAATAACAGGTTCGCAAAACGCGGATCGGGACGAGATACCCGGGCATTGAATTGAAGGTCTTTTACATGGTGAAACATAATATTATTTGTTTAAGGTAAATGGATATTGATAAAACTACAGGAGTTGGTATTATGTTTTTAATTAATTAAATAATTTATAAAGAAATATAAAAACAATATTTAACTGAAAATAGTTGTTGTACTACCTTTTAAGCGCTTTCCGCAAGCGTTTGCAGAGTAATTAAGCCAATTGTTGAAAGATTATTTTTTTTACCATGAATGCAACCTCAGCCTGGCTATTGGCTGTTAATTCAAAATTGAACAGTCCCGGCCTGACCGCTGTATATGAACAGCAGGCAGTAGGTTATGCCTTTAAAGTTTATCTGATTGATGACTCCTGCTGGATGGTTGTAGCCTGGCCGAAAGGCAGCCGGATCGCTTTCCGGCTTGCTTATTCACCCAACGATCACCTGGAACTCCGGAAAGTCATGGAGAAAGATCAAAACATTACTTTTCGGATCGCCTCCCTGATGGGCGAATACGAGTCTGTTGTCCGGTTACCGGTTGGAGAAATCCCCGTGCTGCGCCTGACGACAACACTGAGAGCGGCAGCGCCGATCTTGTTCCCTTTCTGGCCGCGGGATATCGCGCCGCTCGGCGCGGCAAGCAGCGATAAGATAGCTGAAGGTGAGATCAAAGTCAGCCAGGTGGGAACACGTTCCGGACTGCTCTATTTCAGCCTGACGCGGCCGAAGGCGGGTTCTGTGCTTTACCTGCAGAACCTGACCGCACTGGCGGACTATAACCAGCAGACCGAGACCTCGGCCGGGGATACGGTGGGTGGCGAATGGCCGGAAATTGGATTTGCCCTGCCACCTACTTTGAAAAATAAACCATTGGAAGCCGGGAAAACGTATGCCCTGAGTGACGCGTTTATTGTCTTTTCTGAAGAAGTACCTGCAGATGAGGGAGCCATGGTACGCCAGTATCTTGATTTATTAGCGGCAGTTTATCTGGAATTGCCAAAACCCGCCACTACTTATAAAAACTGGCCGGAAACTTTACAAAAAGGTTTAACTGACCTGACCGAAAGCCCGGGTTGCTGGTCACAGGTGAACGGGAATCATTACCTGAATGCTTATGTCTGTGATTATGCAACACCACCCGAGATCATGGTACAACTGGCAGTACTCCTGCCTTTGCTGGATTATGTAGAATGGAGCGATGGCCAGCTGGAAGTGATGAAAAAGATCAAGGAAGGCCTGCCCGCTTTTTATAATGAGGAATTTGGCACGATCATGCGCTGGCACCCTAAAGTGGCCGATAAGATGGAAGGCGAAGAAGAACACAAAAAGCCAATGGTTATGGATTCCTGGTATCTGCATCACCCGCTGCTGAACTTGTCACGCTTAGCGCTCAAAGGTGATAAAGTTGCCGAAAAGCTGTTCCTGGATTCGCTGGAATTCGCAATAAAGGTGGCCCGTCATTTCAATTACAGGTGGCCGGTGTTTTATAAAATGGACACGCTCGAGGTGATCAAAGCGGAAACACAACCTGGAAAAGGTGGTGAAAAGGATGTGCCGGGTTTGTATGCACATGTGATGCTGCAGGCCTGGGAACTGACAGGCAACAAACGTTATTTGGCCGAAGCTGAAAGAGGCGCTTTAAAACTACAAGGTTTAGGTTTTGACTTATTCTACCAGGCGAATAATACCTCCTTTTCGGCAGGTGCCTTATTACGGCTGTATAAGATCACCCAAAAAGAAGTATATAAAGAGCTCAGTTATTTATGCCTGGCTAATGTGTTCAGGAACGTAAAACTCTGGGACTGCAATTATGGCTACGGGCGAAATTTTCCATCTTTTTTTGCCCTGTTCCCGTTGAACGATGCGCCCTATACGGCGGTTTACGAGGAGCAGGAAGTCTTCTGTGCCTTTCATGATTACCTGCGGCATGCCGAAGGCCTCGATATTCTGCCTTCCCTGCGTTTGCTGATGGCCGAATATATACGGTTCCTGGTGGAACGCGCAGTTTACTACTATCCAACGATGCTGCCGAAGGCGATGTTGTCAGACGAGGTCAAGACTGGTGAAGTCGACCCGAATCTGTGGATCGCGCTGGAGGATATGCATGACGGCTGGGAGAAATCCGGCGAAGTGGGGCAGGAAGTGTACGGCGCGGGAAATGCTTTCGGTATCCTCCCACGCCATTATATGCAGGTGGAAGATGAGCCCTTTATGATCTATACTGATTACCCCACTTATGGCTTCTCGCCAAAAAAGCACCGTCCGGCCAGATTCAGGCTGGCGGGAGATGCACGGCTTAATTGCCGCCTGATGCTGGTTAAAACGGATAAAGGTAAAATGCCGGAATTTACGGTGATGTTGAACGACGATAAAGAGCCCGCTAAGGGCAAAAAAACAAAAGAAGGCCACCTGGAGTTTATCATCCCCGGTCACAGTGAAATTCATATCAAATGGAAAGCCTTATGAAAAAAAAGACGAATTTGTTCGAACGTTTCAGCAACTGGGCGACAGCTGCCACCGGAAGTTCCGCGGCATTTATCATCGCTACATCAACCGTGCTCATCTGGGCAGTTACCGGACCGTTATTTCATTATTCGGAAACATGGCAGCTGGTCATTAATACGGGCACAACGATCATAACTTTCCTGATGGTCTTTCTGATCCAGAAATCGCAAAATAAAGATTCCAAGGCCGTCCACCTGAAGCTGAATGAATTGCTGGCCTCGCATGAGGGCACCAGTAACCGCATGGTGAATATCGAGGACCTGACCGAGGAAGAACTGGACCATCTTTATAAATTTTATATCCGCTTGTCCGATCTGGCAGAAAAGGAAAATGATCTGACCCGCACGCATTCAATAGATGCTGCTGCAGAAAACCAGAAAAGAAAATCGCAGACACGGAAGCCGATTAAAAAGACCTGAGCCATGAATAAGCCGACTACAATCACCGCGATGATCGAATGTCCGAAGGGATCGAACCAGAAGTTCGACTATGATCCGGCGGAAAAACGTTTTAAACTGAATAAGATCCTGCCTGCCGGACTGGTCTTTCCCTTTGATTTCGGGATGATCCCGGGAACCAAAGGCGAGGACGGCGACCCGCTGGATATCATCGTGATCTCTGAAGGTTCCACTTTCCCCGGCTGCCTGGTAGATTGCCGGATCATTGGCGGACTAAAGGCAGAGCAAACCGAACGGAACGGGCACAAGGTACGGAATGACCGTTTTATCGGTATACCGGATGTTTCCCAGTTATACTCGAACATCCATACACTGGAGGAGCTGCCACAGGTTCTCATTGATCAGCTCGAAGCCTTTTTCAAAAATTATAACGAACAGGCGGGCAAGAAATTTAAAGTGACCGCGAGGCTAAACGCCCCGCAGGCCGCCAAATTATTAAGTGACTGAAGAAATAAAGCAGCTGCTTATACCGGCCATGCTGGCATCACTGTAAATTACCGCCTGCCTCGTAAGCCGGGAACGGCGTCAAAGAAGCCCGCAGTTATATGCGGCAAAAGAAACTAAATAAGAACTAAAATCAATTGCTATGGAACTTCTGCTAAAAATTTTTGGTGAAGGCAAAGACCTCAATGCCCTGCAGATGAGCAGCCGGGGCGTAGTCATTTTTATAATTGCATTCCTGCTCATCCGCGTCTCGGGCCGGCGCTCGTTTGGCGTACGGACGCCGCTCGACAATATTATTACCATTTCACTGGGAGCCATCATGAGCCGGGCGGTTGTGGGTGCATCGGCTTTTGTACCGGTAATCGTCTGCTGTTTTGTGATTGTTTTCCTGCACCGGGTCTTTGGCTGGCTGATCGTTCATCATAAGGCATTTGGTCGCTTTGTGGAGGGCGATAAAATCCTGCTATTTGATCAGGGAAAGTTCATTAAAAGCCATATGGAAAAAGGATTGGTTTGTGAAGAAGATATCATGCAGGGTGTCCGGAAGTCAGCGCTAACCGAAGAAATGGAGGGGATTGAAAAAGTTTATATGGAAAGAAACGGCGAGATCAGCGCCATCCGGAAAAAATGAAAATTGTTCTGATTTTTCAGGGAATTTGGAACGCTTCTTGTTTTTTTAACGACAGCGTTGTTCACTATAGTTTTAACCAAAATAAAATCTACAATCATGCCTACAAAAAGCAACAAAAAGTCTGCAGCAGCAGCCAGCCGCACACCAGAAGCTGAAAGTGCGCTGAAAGAATTATTTATTGATGAGATCAAGGACATCTACTGGGCGGAAAAACATTTGGCCTCCGCTTTGCCGAAACTGATCAAGGGAGCGACCTCGGAAGACCTTAAACAAACCATTAGCAACCACCTGGAAGAAACCAAGAACCATGTGACCCGTCTGGAAAGCGCTTTCGCTTCGATCGGTGAAAAAGCAGTGGCTAAGAAATGCCTGGCCATGGAAGGCCTGCTAAACGAAGCTACTGAACTACTGTCCGATACAGACAAAGGCACAGAAGTAAGGGATGTAGCCATTATTTCTGCTGCTCAAAAGGTAGAACATTACGAGATCGCATCTTATGGTACCCTGCGCACCTTAGCCGGAACCCTGGGCTATAGTGAAGCGCAGCGCCTGTTTGACGAAACCTTAGCTGAAGAAAAAAATGCCGATACCCTGTTGACCCAAGTAGCCGAAAATTATGTGAATGAAGCCGCTGCCGCTGAAGTGGAATAAAAGAAGTAAATTGTGATCTTTCAGGGGATACCGGAAGGTATCCCTTTTTTTGTTTAAGTTTTGCTTAGCGCCGCGATCAAAAGTTCAGCGGTCGCCTCGATGGTCTGATGAATGACCTCCTCGCAGGAACCGGAAAACACTTGACGGAAGCTGGCTTCACGACCACAGATCAAAGCAAAAACGAACATGGTGCCGACCGGTTTCTCCGGTGTTTCGCTGCCGCCGGGAGTGGTCAGGCCGGTAACGGTTACCTGAATATCCGAATCGATTATTGTTTTTAAGCGGTAAGCCATCTCCCGGGTCACTTCCATCGATTCCGGCGTGTATTTATCAATGAGTTCCTGTGGTACACCTAGTAAACTAACTTTCAAACTCGCGTCATAACAGGCAATGCCCCCTTTAAGCACTTTACCAGATTCTTCGGTCAGCGCAAATTCGGAGCAGAGCCAGCCCGCTGTCGCGCTTTCTGCAAAAGCGATAGTCAGCCCTCGTTGAGCTATGAGTTTACTGCAAACGATGATTTTGCTTTCCGCCATTTATATTTAACGATCTGGCGCTGAAAATGGTTTGGATATACAGACATTTGGCGCAAGCATCAGGTCTTTTCCTAACAATCATAAATTCCGTATACAGAACCGACTACTGCTTATCACTTATCGTCCTTACCGAATAACTCCCTCAGCTTATCCTTTGCTTTTTCCAGCGTGTCTTTTTCGTCTGCGTTTAAGTTCTTTCCGGCCCGGTTCTCGTAAAAGGTCAGCATGGACATCGCGCTTTGATAAGGCGAAGATTTTCGCCGTTTGCTTGTCTCCGCCGAATGTTTTACTGATGCCGCGATCTTATCCGGATCTCCGGATTTAAAAATATCTTTCTCCAGATCCATCGCATCGCTGTGTTCTGTAACATCTGCAGACCATTTGTTTACCGTTTTTTTTGTTTTCGTAGTCATAGAGGTATAGTTTATCCTTAAACGATTTTAGTATCGGTTGATACTAACTTTCTTGCTTGTCGCTTTCTGCTTCCGCTTTTTTATCCTCTTCCAGTAGATTGGTACCGATAGGGTTAGCGGCTAATAGTTTGGCAAACCAAGCCAGGTTTGCTGTCATATAACGCAAGGTTTTATTGGTATATAAATACCGTTCGCCGCCAGCTTCCACATAATCTTTTTCTCCTCCGGCCACACCAACCCAATAAGCATTAACATTAGGTGGAATTGTAAAGCCTACTTCCTGCAAAGCCCAGAGTACTTGCGCGGCACAGCTATGGGCGCCGTCTTCGTTGCCGGTAACCAGGCAGCCGCCTACTTTATTATAGGGCATATATTGTCCGTTTTCTTGATTGCTCAGTTCTTCGTCCCGGAAAATAGCATCTAACCGTTCGATCACTTTTTGAGCGGTCGAGGCCAGGTGTCCCATCCAGATAGGCGTAGCGATAATAAAAATTTGGCAGGATTTGATCTTTTCCAGGATAAGCGGCCATTGGTCACCCTCTCCTTCATCAGAAGAATTACCGGTAAGCACCCGGTAATCATTAAGACGGATAATCTCCGTTTCAAACCCCTGCTCACGAAGCTGGCTTGCCGCCTTGTCAGCTAATGCGCCCGTGTTGGAAAAATTCGGTTGGCGTTTGAGCGTACAGTTAATAAGTAATGCCTTCATGAAGTTTGTTTTAATAATTAGTTAGAAAAAATAACAGCCTGATGTAGTTCAGCTATCATTGTTCTTCTTTTTTTCTTTTGCAAAATGAGCGCGCGCCTGCTTTAAACCAGTCGCTATTGCTTCCCCTTCATTGCCGGTTGTTCGCAACACTTCATTGGCGATCTCCGCTGCCTTTTCCCTGATTTTCTTAGGTTGGTTCTTATAAGATGGCGGGTAGTCTCCATTGTACCATGGCATAAGCTAATTTTTAAATGTTTCCTAAATACACTTTCATTTCAACCTTGTTTTCCATTTGCATTCAGCAGCGCCTGCCTGAGGACAGGCGCTGTAAAAAGATCAGGAAAAAAATCCCTTGTCTTCTTTTGGTTCGGTGCTTGCCTGGTAATTGATATTATTTTCAGCGATCTGGGTCAGCAGGTTGTCTGCTTCCTTTTCTTCCTCCAGGGTCTTGACCAAGAGGTCGGCCGCATCATTATATCCTAAAGTTTTAGCCAGTGTGACCATGCCACCGTAGGTGGCGATCTCATAATGTTCTGCCTTTTGTCCGGCGAAGATCAAACCCACATCCCGCTGCGCGGTGCCTTCTTCGGTTTCATCTATAATATCTTCGCCTTCGTCAACAATACCGGCCATTGCTGCGCATTTGGTGGTGTCCACGTCTTCGCCAATCAAACCAAAGACCTGTTCCAACCGGGTAACATGGTTTTGAGTTTGTGTGAGGTGATTGCCGAAGGCATCCTTCAGTTCGGCGGATGTAGCGGCTTCCTGCAATTTGGGCAAGGTTTTAACCAGTTTTTTTTCTGCCCAAAGCAGGTCTTCTAACTGATCGATAAAAAACTCCCTGAGTTTTGAATCGGTAGTCTGTGCGGTTTGTGTTTCCATGATATTTGTTTTTGATAAATGATTTAGCAATTTCTTTAAATTGGATTCGATGCCTTGATCATGGCCAGGCGAGCCGCTATGTATTAAGGCTGTCCTGAGCCGCCGGATGAACCATAGATCTGTCCGGTTGCATAACTGGCATCTGAGGCAGCCAATTGTACATAGATAGAGGCCAGTTCTGCGGGTTGTCCGGGTCTGCCCAATGGTGTTTGTCCGCCGAACTGCTTCAGCTTTTCCTGGCTGGCGCCACCACTAACCTGTAACGGTGTCCAGATCGGTCCGGGTGCGACACCATTTACACGGATACCTTTCGGGCCTAATTGTTTTGCCAGGGACTTGACATAATTCATTGTCGCAGCCTTGGTTTGCGCGTAATCATACAGATCGGGTGAAGGATCGTAAGCCTGTTCAGAAGTGGTACCGATGATAACCGAGCCGGGCTGTAAATGCGGCAAAGCCGCTTTAATGATCCAGAAAGGAGCATAGATATTGGTTTTCATCGTCCAGTCAAACTGTTCTGTAGAAATGTCCAAAATAGACTGGTTGCTTTGCTGCCTGCCTGCATTATTTACTACAATATCCAAACCGCCCAAACCCTTAACCGCCTCGTCTACGAGTTTTTTGCAAAAAGCTTCATCACGTAGGTCGCCAGGAATTGCGATGGCTTTTCGGCCTTCAGCTTTGATCAATGCGATCACCTCTTTGGCATCTTCTTCCTCTGTCGGGAAATAATTGATCGCCACATCAGCACCTTCACGGGCGTAGGCTATGGCGGCAGATCGTCCCATCCCCGAATCGCCACCGGTAATCAACGCCTTGCGACCAGCTAACCGTCCCGAACCTTTATAGCTTTTTTCGCCGTGATCCGGTTTAGGGTTCATTTTACTGGCTAAGCCTGGCCAGGGCTGTGACTGGCCTTCAAAAGGCGGCTTGGGGTATTTGGTGATCGGATCTTCTAATGCTTTTGCTTCCATTATACTGTTTGTTTTACCGCCTGCTGCGAAGACAGGTGTTACTGCCGCGACAGCTAAAGTGGCACCTAACCCGGCGACCGCTTGCCGCCGGGTGATTTTATGTTCTTCGTTCATGGTAGTGTAGGATGTGTTTTTTACGATTTCTTTTTCGGAACCTTGGCGCCTTCCTTGCGGGCTTCCGACAATCCGATTGCCACAGCTTGTTTTCTGGACGTTACTTTTTTACCGCTTTTGCCACTTTTTAGTGTTCCTTCTTTTTCCTCATGTAAGGCTTTGTGGACCTTGTCCTGTGCCTTTTCTGAATACTTTGCCATTTTTTTGATTTAATTGTTATTCATTGTATAAACGATTCCATTGATTATATAACCTTATCCATTGACTACTTCACCACCGTTTACGTGGATGACCTGGCCCGTTATAAAAGAAGCATCATCCGAAGCCAGAAAAACATAAGCAGGTCCAAGCTCCGAAGGCTGTCCAGCCCGTTTCATGGCTGTTTCACTTCCAAAACTTTTGATCTTTTCCTCATCGAACGTGGATACGATCAGGGGTGTCCATACCGGCCCGGGAGCAACAGCATTTACACGGATCTTTTTTTCAACGAGATTTGTTGCGAGTGAGCGCGTAAAGGTTGTAATAGCTCCTTTAGTCGAAGAGTAATCAATCAGCGAAGGAGAGGAACGATAAGCGGTTACCGAAGTGGTATTGATAATGCTATCACCTTCATGCATATGCACCACTGCTGCCTCAGCGAAGTAGAAATAAGCAAATATATTGGTGCGGAAAGTGGTATCCATCTGTTCGGGGTCAATCGCCTTGACATCTTTTTGTGGAAATTGCATTCCTGCATTATTGACAAGGATATTCAGCTTTCCATATTTCTTAACGGTACTTTCGACCGCGTTTTTGCAAAAGGCGGCATCCTTTACATCTCCTTTGATAAGCAGGCAATTTTTGCCCGCGGCTTCCACCAAATTTTTGGTTGTTTCGGCGTCATTATCTTCATCGAGGTAAACGATGGCTATGTCCGCACCTTCTTCGGCAAAATGGACGCTGACAGCCCGGCCGATGCCGCTGTCACCACCTGTGATCAGGGCTATCTTGCCCTGGAGTTTGCCGGCGGCCTTGTAACTATCCTTAATATATTCCGGTTTCGGATCCATCTCCGCTTCAATACCCGGCTGGCGATCCTGTTTTTGTGGCTTTTTTGTTTTCGTTTCCATATCGGTCAAATGTTTTTTCCTTCAAATTACTTTTTCAATTTTAGCCCGGAATGGCAGATCAACTATTTGCATAAACTCTCTTTATTGGCAATGCTGCCTGATTTATGAAAAATTACTGCTTGCATCATACAGATTCATTCTTTGATAAATGAGTAAAATTGGCGGCGGCAGAAAGCGGGCGGGAGCGGCAAAATAATCTGAATAAATCACCTCCAATATTATTCCAGTAGTGGATATATGAGTAAAAATATTTTACATTTTAGCTATCTATACTTAAAATTATTTCTTTTTAATTTAATAATTGTACTAAAATCAACTATATGTGTCATTAATTTAGAACAGAGGTGTTCAATGAAGTATAGAGGTTGACGAGCTGATCTCTGAGATTAATTTAAGCTTTAACGAATATCAAGAAGGCTAATTGTTTAAAACCCAATGCGGTAACTAGTGTTGCCACATTGGGGAAATTGAAATAACATTAAATTTAAAAGCTATGTCAGGAGTTAATAAAGTTATCCTGGTCGGCCATTTAGGAAAAGACCCGGAATTCAGGTATTTGCCGGATAACGCTGCAGTTTTAAGTTTTCCGCTTGCTACGTCCGAGTTTATCATCAAAAACGGTGTTAAAACGGAACATACAGAATGGCACAATATCGTGATGTGGCGTTCGCTGGCGGAAGCTGGTCATAGATCGCTCCGTAAAGGAAAGCTGATCTATGTAGAAGGTAAATGTCGTACCCGCTCTTTTGAAGATAAAGAAGGTATCAAACGTTACACTACGGAAATTATTCCTGAAACCTTTACCCTTTTGGGACGGAGCAGTGATTTTGAAATTAATGAATTACTGGAAAATGTGACTCATTCACAGAAGTAGAAGCATTCAGCTACTATACGCTTTGAGAGGGAAATGGAAATAATACCTGTTGGCGGCTGCTTCGAGACGCCGCAGATTTATAAAAATATTAGCCCTTGCCGCATTCTGCAATTTTTTAATCGGCCAGATTTTCCTAAATCTCTCCTGCCCAATCGTCGTCATTACTGCCCTGGTTAGTAATTACGGAAACGATCCATAATAAAATCCCGGTCAGTAATAGCTTTTTATGCTCGGGAAAGGCATCAGCCGAATGGCTCATGATCCGCAGCACGTCAAAGATCAACAGGCAGATCATCATGGAGATGATCAGTGTTCTAAGTAAAAATAACTTATCCATCATTCCATTTCCTCCAGGTTCTTTAAGCGAAAAACCTCTCTTGCGATCAATTTACAATTGTAAGCCAATTCCTCCAGCGTACAGCAGATGGTTTTGACCTTTACCGGTAGTTCATCGACGGTTTCCATCAGGTCAATATGTAAAAGGCAAGAATCTTTTAAATTTTGGTGACCTTTTAACTGCCCGAATAACTCATAGGCGGTACCGCGCTCGTCACCGAAGAAGTACTGTCCATAGTCGACAAAGCCGCGCGGCGTCTTCAGGCTTAATAAAATATAGAATTGTGTTTTCATAGCAGTTTATAAATAAAAGGGCATTGCAAGAGGGGCACTTGCCTTTTTTAATGTCGGCGCATATCAGATGCTGTCCTGTTAAAAGCAGCCATCCGGCCGCCTGTTTGGGCGTCAGCAAAGGCGGTTAAACCGAAAAACTTTAAATTTAAGTCCTACTATAATTAAACTGACTTCTTAGTATATCCTGAAAAAGGCCGCCATGACGGCAGCCTTTCCGGATATATGATGGAATCGATTATTTTATCTCGATCTGCCTGCGTAAGCTTTTCGCTTCTTCACGTTTGGCAATGTCGATGCGGAGGATACCATCGGTATAACTCGCGTTGATCTGGCTGTCATCCGCGCTTTCCGGCAGCGTAAAGGAACGCACGAAAGAGCTGTAGCTATATTCGCGTTTACTGTAATTTTTCTGATTGTCTTCCTGACTGGCGGTTTGTTCAACTGCAATGTTCAGCACGTTACGTTCCAGGTTCAGTTTGAAATCTTCTTTTTTCAGACCCGGCGCAGCCAGTTCCACATGATAGTTGTTTTCCGTTTCGCTGATATTGACGGCAGGTACGCGGGTTACCATACGGTCATTGAAAAAAGTGTCATTAAAAATAGAATCGAAAACATCACTAAAACCTGGTAATAGTGAACTGTTTCTTTTGTCGGGATTAAATTTAACTAATGTCATAATTTTTTCTTTTAATTGTTTTTAAAGGATCAAACCATTTATCTATTAAACTTAAAGAACGATTGTTCGAAAGTAATACTACAAGTGAGATGCCAAAGCCGGAAATGGAATTAAACTGAAATTTTTGCAGCGGGCATCTGAAAAATTTACAGCTTCGCTGCCAGATTTTCATCGGCCTGGCCTCTTTTAAGGGCTTAAAACCTTTCTGTGTTTTTAAGGTTATTATTAGATTAAATCAAACAAAAAAGCCACTGAACAGATAATGCCGTTTTCTGGCCGCACCGAATAGTAATGGCCAGACTCCAGCATTCACAAGAATTATCAACCCTGCAATCTATATTTGAAGGCATTGACGACGCGATATTTTGCCATGACCTTGATATGCGGATCACCCATTGGAATCCGGCAGCTGAACGGTTATTCGGCTATAGCCATGAGGAAATAATCGATGAATCTGTTTACCTGCTGATCCCGGAGGACAGGCAGCAGGAAAAAATGGACATCATGCGTGATATTATGGAGGGGAAGCAGATCGGGCAATTTAAAACGATTCGCAGAACCAGGGAAGGCGTTGAAATTCCCGTATCTATTACCATTTCGTCTATCAAAGACCAGGAAGGGCAAGTTACAGGATCGTCCCAGGTTGCCCGCAGTATCATCGAAGAAAATGCTGCCGAAGAAAAGCAGGCCAGGCTGGCTGCCATTGTCGCCAGCTCGGACGATGCCATTGTCGGTAAAAGCCTGCAAGGCATCATCACCAGCTGGAATATCGGCGCAGAAAAAATGTTTGGCTATACGGAGCAGGAAGCTATTGGTCAACATATTTCATTACTAATACCGCCGGAGCGTCTGAATGAAGAAGATATAATTATCGGAAACATTCGTGCCGGAAAAAAGGTAGATCATTTCCAGACTATCCGCAGGACCAAAGGGGGACAACAGTTGCACATATCACTGTCGGTGTCTCCCATCCTCAACAAAGCCGGCGAAATCATCGGGGCTTCAAAAATAGCCCGGAACATTACAGCGCAGAAAGAAGCGGAGCGGTCCGTCGCTAAAAACATGGAGCGTATGGAAATCCTTAATTCGATCAGTAAAAGCATTAACGAGGACCTTGATCTGGAACACATTTTACAAAGAGTAACCGATGCCACTACCAGGCTTACCGGCGCGGATTTCGGTGCCTTCTTCTATAACCGGGTAGACCAGGCGGGCGAATCCTATTGGCTTTATACCATTTCCGGTGCGCCACGGGCTGCTTTTGAGAACTTTCCCATGCCCCGCAACACGGCTGTTTTCCATCCGACCTTTAGCGGTGAGGGCGTCGTCCGGGTTGATGACATTACGAAAGATCCGCGTTATGGAAAAAATTCACCATATTTTGGTATGCCCGAAGGCCATTTGCCGGTTGTGAGCTACCTGGCGGTTCCGGTTATTACCCATTCGGGTGTGGTCATCGGCGGCCTGTTTTTTGGCCACAAACAAGCTGGCATTTTTAAAGAAGAGCATGAAGACCTGGTTGTTACCGTAGCCTCACAGGCTGCCGTTGCCATAGATAATTCCAGGCTCTTTGAGGAGGTAAAGGATCTTAGCAATAAAAAAGATGAATTTATCGCCCTGGCCTCCCATGAGCTTAAGACGCCACTGACTTCGATGAGCGGTTTTTTGCAGATATTAGAAAGAATGGTTCCTGATGGTAGTGCCAAAAGTTTTGCAGAAAAGGCACTGAAGCAATTGGCCAAACTCAACGAGTTAGTCAATGACCTGTTTGATATATCTAAAATCCAGGCCGGTAAACTACAGTTGAATTTTGAACCTTTTGATCTTTCGGACCTTTTGGACGAAATAACCGATACGTTTGAGCAGACCCATCCCCACTATAATTTGAAAATGGCGGCAGATGGCGAGCTTTTGATCTCGGGCGATAAGATGCGGCTGGAACAGGTGCTCACCAATTTACTGGGTAATGCCGTGAAGTATGCGCCGGACGCCAGGGAGGTAAGCATGATTGCTATCAGGACCGGGAATGAGATTCGCATCTCTGTGAAGGACCAGGGCCCCGGTATTTTGCCTGAAAACCAGCAGCACATTTTTAGCCAGTTTTACCGTGTTAAAGAGCAGGAGCGAAAGACCTCGGGGCTCGGCCTGGGACTTTATATATCCAAGGACATTATTGACCGGCACGGCGGGAGAATCTGGGTAGAAAGCACCCCGGGCCATGGAGCGACATTTACATTTTCTCTACCAGCTTTTACAAACTAAAACAGCCTTATACACGTATATTAAGTATAACTGAAATTTTATGTCCACGAAAAAAGTGTTTGTTGTTGAAGACGATGAGGACATCAGGTTACTCATTGATTATATCCTAAAAGATGATCTATACCAGGTACAACTGTTTCCAGATGTAAACACGCTTAAAAAGGGCCTTTCCCTGGAATTACCGGCTTTAATTGTACTCGATATTATGCTGCCGGACGGCGACGGCATCGAAATCTGCCGGCAACTGAAGGAGGATGCAGCAACCACCCATATTCCGGTTCTGCTGATGTCAGCACACCGGAGCAAGCGGGAAATGCAGGAAAATGCCCATAGCGACGGATTTGTCAGCAAGCCTTTTGACATCAATCTTTTCAAGGCGAAAGTTGATGAATATATGATGGCTTCGTGATCCGGGAACATGGATGCAAATGCTGAAATATAATATAAATTGTTGTGTCGAGGATTCTTGCTTACTGCATCGGTTTTTGATCAATTCGCCCCATGGCTTATAGTGGGTATAGTTGCCTTTGGCAGCGTCAGCAAAAACGTTGATCCTTTACCCTCAATGCTTTCTACCTGTATCCGGCCGTTACTTCGTCGCTTTCCTTAAACAACTGATTTCAATACTGCTGTCACGTGCAGAAAATTTGGTTGCGTTACTGAGTATAAGGCTCCCGGATGTTTACCGCTATTTCGCAGGCTATGCCCGCAGACATCGTTATAGAACTGAATCAACCTTTCTATGATCAAGAATCCAAATTACGGTAATAAAGAAAGTAATTGGCAATTTCTGATAATAGTTCTTAACTTTAATTATTTCCATTCGAAACTACATCTAATTTGCCTTCTTGATGCATGAAACCATAGTTATTCAGGAAACGGACACAGACGTGATGCGTGCCTTAACAGTTGCACTGGAACTGGAAAATTTCGTGGTTTGTCCCATTGAAAATTGCAAAAGTGACTATATTGATTTAATCGATCAGGCACGGCCGCATCTCGTTATGCTGGACTACAGACTTTCCGGAGATAACTGCATTGATATGTGCCGGGCGATAAAATCGAGATTCCCTTATCTTCCGGTGATTGCGATGAGTTGCAACAGCAATATTCATGAGCACTTCGATAAAGCCGGGTTCGACGCCTATATCAGGAAGCCTTTTGATCTGGACCTTTTATATCTTATTGTTCACAAATATATAAACAAGTCAGAAAAAGAATAAAAACGAGGTAAGGCACACCTAAAGTGGGATGGTAAACCAGAAGGTACTCCCGGAACCGACTTTGCTATCCACCCCTATTGCTCCGCCATGCCTTTTGATGATCTCAGAACTGATAAATAGTCCAAGCCCAAGCCCGGTATATTGAGTATCCAATTTACCCGCCTGATAATGGCGATTAAACAGAAGAGAAAGCTTAGCTTCCGGTATCCCCGGCCCATAGTCTGTAACCGATACTTTTGCTTCCGCCCCGATCTTTTCGATATTGATATTAACTTTCCTGGCGTTCGGAGCATATTTAATGGCATTGCTCAGGAAATTAATAATGACCCTTTCAATGCGTTCGGCATCAGCAGTAACCATCAGGTCTGACGGACCGCTAATGTCTACATCATGGGAACCTTCGAGGCGCAAATGTCCACTGGATTCTTCGATGACCCTGTACAGATTAAATGTCGTCTTTTTCAAGTTAAGTTGATCCTGGTATGTCTTACTGGCATTTAACAGATCATCAACCAGGACAACAATTTTATCCACACTTCGATTGGACTGGGCAACTAACGCTTTTAACCTATCTGGTAAGTCCTCCTGCATCCTGGCCAGAAGCTGAAGGGATGTTTTCAAGCTGGTAATCGGCGTCTTGAGCTCATGACTTGCGATACTTATAAAATCGTCTTTGTGCCGCTCGGCTAGTTTATCCCTTGTGATATCTGCTATTGTTCCCAATACTTTGTCGGCATTACCGTAAGGATCATCTTCTATTTTGCCTTGAAAATTCACCCATTTAAGCGATCCATCCTTTGTTATAAGCCGTAATTGAAGATCCACCGATTTATGGTCGGGCAGTGATCGGATTGCCGATAAGAACTTAGGGCGGTCTTCTTCCCATATCAGTGGCAGATAACTTTCAATCGTCCATTTTGGCTGCAACCTGTCATAGCCAAATAGCTCATCATGCCCTTCGGAACGGTGAACCGCATTGTTTTTTAATGACATTTGCCAAACTGCCATTTTTGAATACTTCAAAGCCATGTCCAACCGTTTTTGACTTTCTTCGAAATCTTTCAGCCCGGTAATGTCATCGAGAACGGTGAACCCATAGGTTTCGCCCTGATCCTCAAAAAGGATAGTTGTAACGTTTACCCATACCAGGGATTTGTCTTTTTTATAAAGGCAGGCCTGAAGTTTAAAAAAAGGGACCTCATTTGACCATAGTTCCATTTGTAACTCATGCCAATGCTTGCGATAGTCTTCACAGGCATGTTCCAGGATCTTGGTTCCTTCAATTTCACTTGCGCTGTATCCCATTAATTCTGCCAGTGCGTCATTGACCTTTAAAATGGTCAGATCTCGCGCAATTATCTTGCTGGCTGCACTGGTACGTTTAAATATGGTATTAAATTTATCGTCGCATTCCCGAAATCTTTTTTCGAAATCCTGGGGATCAGTTTTCTGTTGCATAGACAAACGATTTATCAACTTCTAATAAACACGTTTAAGCCCCAAAGTGTTTGATACCATCCGAAGCAACCATCTCTATTCCTTACCCAACCTGTAAGAAGATTAATTTATAGATTAAAAGCTCTTTTAACAAGGTTGTCTTACCTAATTGAAGGGGACCAGTAACAGCTAAAAAAAGTATTTAATGGAATGATGGAATTAATGGTTTCACAATCAGACGCTGTTGAGCGGTTCACATTTTCCTCGTTCTTAGAAGAAACCACAAAATGGGACTACTGGCAATCCTATCAAGGCCGGCTCAAACAATTGCAAAAGAAATAGGAAAGCTTGTGAACAACCGAGCCTTATTCAACGCTTAAGCAACAAAAGCGCTTAGCCGGATCAAATGTCAAGGGCCAACCGCTGGAAGCGGACACAACGGCCCGCTTGTGTACCCTTGACGTTTGATTCCGGCGTGGGCTATCTTCGCGACTGCGGTGAATAAGGATTTTATTTTTTCTCACCAGGAGGAAAATCCACAATGTATAACTGTGGCTTGTCAATTAAACAACCGTTGCTTTTTATTCCAAATTTCCAGGTATAGTGCCTTTTTTTCGGGGCTCAGGAATGATGCTTCAATCATCTTACCAACCTCCTTATTACCGTAGGAAAATTTGTTATAGGTATTCCGAACGGCGGTTTCAGGTATATTCATACTTCTTGCCAACACATCAAAATCAGATAATCCAATTCTTTTCTTTTTGCCGTTTATTGTCAGGGCCAATTCTTCATCGTCCTGTGGATTAACAAGATTTACATTTAAAAGGTCATAGGCAGGACTTAGACTTACCCCCTCGTCCGTATATAGCACAGAGAAGTTCTTCAGGTGCATATCATTGTTGCCTGTCAAAAAAGAAAATAACACCAGTTCAAAATAAGTTAGCGCATCAAAACCAGTTTGAGTACAGTATTTCAGGATAAGCTTACCGATCTTTTCATAAGATCCCTTGTATTTATTTTCCGTTAAAAATTCAGAAAGCTGGCAGAAATCTTCCATGTGAACCTTATGGCCTTTCACCCGGTCAAATCTACGGGCAAGATAAACCAAACTGCCGTCTGATGCCTCCATTAAAGTATGATCGCAAGTTGGCATTTTAAACAGGCTGGCCAAATGCATAGTCAGATCTTCTGATTGCGGCATTTCTGGAAAACCAGGATGTTGTGGTTTAAGTATGTATTCTCCCCAAAGTCCTACTATAGTCAGACGGTTGTGCTCCTTCGTCTTTTTCAGGGTAACAGAAAGCTTGGGCTGAACTCCGGTCACAGCGATCCTTTCGTTGATGGTCTGTTCGCCCAACGTTTTCAAAAGTTTATTATTCAATTCCAGCTCAGGTACCTTAGCCGTACCAAAAAAACGCTTTGAACATTTTTCATGAAAAGACGATGTACCTGCATCCTGATAACAAAACCAACAATTTGCCATAGCTTAATCTATTTCGGGAATAACCGTTACAGCTCCGATTGCATCCCTGCATGTTAATAGTAATAATTCAAACCGGTCATTGCTTTTGACCTTCCAGTGTTTTGTTGCCAAATCCAGCAGCCAACCTTCCGGTATCAAGCCATCGAAAAAAGCATACAATACTTTACTTTCATATTTCCGGGTTGACAATGGCAGCGTTAAGCTCACCGGTTTTGCGTTTTTATTATCTAAATAATCAGCCTGGTAAGTAAATTCGTAACCATCATCAGTTTCCGCTAGTACACCAGCCAGCGTGTCCTGAAAATACACCAAACCTTTCCTACTCATCATTTTTTACTTTTAATACCACGCCGAGTTCTGCGCCAAATAACATCAACACCTGATTCACTTTATCCATCCGCAATGTTGGTTTTCCCTGTTCCATCTCACGAACGACCCTAAGTCCGACCCCCGCTTTGGATGCCAGGTCTTCCTGTGTGAGATTTAGTGATTTCCGTTTTTTCTTTAAATAATCTGACAACATATATTTATACCCTTTCGGGTACAAATATATGTTAAATTTATTGATTATACCCCATCGGGATCATATAGGCGATTTGTAATTTAATTATACCCTATCGGGATTAATAAGTGTTGTTCGTTGCGTTTTATACCCAATCTGGTTACGATATAATACTTACCAAGTTATGTATAGCTTTCCTACTTGCCTACCTTCACTTTTTCCATTCCGCTTTTTCAATATCAAAAACAGTAAAAACCCCTCAGGTGACATCATCTGAGGGGTTTTATTTTCAGGGCATACGGCTTAAATCAAAACTGTCGTATAATTTCTAAAACTGTCGCAATTTTCTATTATGCGACAAATTTTTATTTTTTTGTCGCAGTAATTGCAAACATGTCGCAATAGGCTTAATTGTGTCGCACAATTAATGATTTCTGTCACATGGATAAGGAAACTGTGAAAAAAGAACTTGATGCCATCAAGGCCGTACTGCAACACCACCAGGAGGGTGCTAATCGAAGATTAATCCAAAAAGTTAGGGGATAGAATGTATATTCCGCTGAAATTGACCAGTGAGTCATAGGTAAATGCAAATCCTGCAAAATCGACTATCCTATTGAAAAAGCACAATTTTATGGATACGACAATTTTCCACAGGCAATACGTTGTTTATTATAGATAGGATAAACGGCAAGTAACCGATTATCTTATTAAATATTAACAGGAAGAAGGCAATGGGTAAATATGTTGGTTTTATTGTAAAAGGTGCCATGCGACAATCCAGAGTAGATGACAAAGCTGTGGAGGATATTGTACACTGAGGTTGAAAATTACTCGCTACCCCCGTTCTTAGTTTGAAACTTTTCTTTATCAAATTGATTGAAAAGGTTGTTGGATTATTTACTCGTTTTTATTAAATTTACCCTTGTAGTTCTTTCAAAATCAATCAATTAATATTAAAATATTCGGTTACCTAATCGGTTACCAAGTGGCATATTAAAAAGATAACTCATTGAATACGTTCAAGATATTGGTATGGTTCGAGTCCCGTCCATTCCGCTAAAAGCAAAAAGCCTTACTGAAAAGTGAGGCTTTTTTGCGTTTAAGCCTTTTTTAAGAGGATATGGAAAAAAAGCGATCAATCGAAAAAGGGATATGTCGGAAAAGCGACACCGACGCGGGCTGAAAACTTTTTCACCTTTTTGTTGTTACAGAAACAGCGATATGCATGGGTTAGAATCCCAATTTAGGTATTCCAATGTGCGAAGCTTTGTTTTATGAAGCATTTTGAAATAAATTTAACCATAAAGGACATTCAAGTCCTTGGAGAATTATCCTATAGCTCTTCTAAAACTCTTTCCCAAAAAGTAAAAAACTCGAACAAATTCCGACACCATCACTGGATTTCACTGGAAGCTTTCTGCGTGTATGTCAATGCAAATTACCGGGATGCTCTGACCATTTTAGACAACCACTACCAAATGTGACTACACTCCCAATCGTAGCTTTTTATAAAACACATAAACAAATTTTTCCGCGGCCTGCAGTCTCCTACGATCCTTCATTCGCCATCAATTTTCACTACTTAAGTGATCGAACTAAAAATTTCATGGGTTTTACGCAGAAAAACTTATCACCTGATTCCCAACAAAGCGAATACCCTAAATCCTGATCTTTCTAATATTCTGAATGCTGATAATGACGCAATAAATTTACTTTTTATTTCCGGTCTGGTGGTGGCAAGTCTGCGCCTTTACCCATAGTTTTAATGGATTATGTAACTTGGAAGTTTTAATGAAAAATACTTTGGCTATCAACTCTTTATCAAAAAATTTGTTATTTGATAAAGAAATAAAGCCAACATAATAATGCTAAGCAAAACGGACAAAATCATGAGAATAAAAAACATCAGTAAAAAAATGGAGCGCGCTAAAGCAATAGGCGCTTACGCTTTGGGTGCCAGGGCAATAGGCGCTGGTGCAACAGGAGCCATTGCGTTGGGGTGCATTGCGATCGGATCAATCGCTATTGGTGCGTTTTATCTTGGTCGTTTATCTGTTAAAAAGGCCTCGTTTGGCGATATGCGTATTGGTAAGCTAACTATTGAGGACCTGGAAATTATAAACAGCAAAATCAATGTTAACGGATGTACCGATGGAAAAAAAATCTAAATAAAGGGACCGACAAAAACGTTAAAAATGAAATCTGCCTGAGCCATCTTTCAAACCCAGGAAACATTATAAAATTATTCTTATATCGTTATTTTCAACAGTTCTGCGAGATTGATGAAAACAAGACGATAACCAAATCTCCAACGCTTCGGGCTTACAGTATTTTTGTTTACTATTTAATTGTCAACATCCGGCAGCTGTTTGATCTCTATGTTCCTGAAATCGACAGGCTGTCCCTCACTTTGTAAGGCGATAAAACCACTGCTTAGTAATTTTCCGTCCTGTTTGTACTTCGGATCGTAACCATGTGCTACCCCGCCGCCTATCGTAGGTCTGGAATATTGCAGTACGGTATCGCCGTTGATGATATGCGTAATTAATTTGTTGCCCTGAACAATCAGTTCCCCCTTTACCCACTGTTCGCCATCATAGGTCTTTGAAGTAGAATTGATACAATGATCGGGCGAGACGCTGCCTTTGTAAACAACATCGGTGCCGGGTGAGCACATATTACCCGTTGGTCTTGGTTTCCCGTCACCGAGGCCGCCTAATAACTGCATTTCTATTGATATTGGCCAATCCTGATCCTTTAGCATTGTCCTGGGATCCTGCGAATGAAACATCATACCGCTGTTAAGGAGCGTGTAGTCTGGTGCGCCTTTTTGTTGTTTACCAACAAAGCGATATTCAAAACGCAAATGATAATGAGAAAATGGCGTTTTGTAATATAAGTGGCCAAACTGATCGTTGAAATCGCCGTACTGGTCATAGCTGATCCTGATCATGCCATCTTCTACCCGAAACGTATTTCCATAATTTTCGCCAACGAGGTGATGATTGATCTTGACAAACCAATCGTTAATGTCTTTGCCATTAAACAGCTTCTTCCAGCCTTTGTCGGCATCGTTGGTGCCAGCCAGCTTTTTTACACCGGTACAACCCAATATGAGGAAGCAGGAAAACATAAAAAGACAGTGCGTTTTTTTCATAGGTGATAAGTGTTGTGCTCTTCTTATTTTATATAAATTGAATTCTTTGTTCAGGTCTTAACCATTCGCCCGGCTATCAATTTCTTAGTTCAATATCCTTAAACAAATGGTTTACTAATTATAAAGGGTCGGTGATTCCACTATACGGGAGATCTCCAATTTATTAAAAGATTTTTTTTGCAAAACATAATCCGAAGTCCGTCATAAATACTGGTTTTTCCGTACCTATTATAACTTTAACGTACAATTGCCTGGGAAAGCTAAATAATTTCATCGAATATGTTTCGAAATTTTTTTCATTTATTTCGATAATCAACATACTATAATTAATACCCGTTAAACACAAATTCTAACAGCATATTAAGCACGATTGCTGTTTTGAAAGAAAGCTTTGGGAGACTGCCCTGAAAAACTCCTAAAGTCTTTGATCAGGTGGTTATCATCATAATAACCATGTTCTAAAGCTGTTTGCAACAGCGCTTTGGGAGATAATGAATCCAAACTGCGATAAGTATTCAAAAAGCGCCTGAGCAATAAATAGTCTTTCGGGGATACCCCGATGTGCTTTTTGAAGTTTCTTTCCAACCATTTGTAGTTTATGCGCACACCGCATGATTTTGCGAGCTCCCTTACGGTGAGGCTCCGTCCCTGTTCAATATGATTAATTACGTCTCCTAATAAATTTGGAAACGCAGTTGCGCATATCCTTTGGGATAAAAAATTAGTTGCTGCTTCAACTTTATGCTCAATAGAGGCATTGCTGTAAAAGTTGTTGTTGAAAACGCCGAAATCATCGGTTACAATTTCCGCGAGATCAAAAACTGGCTTATGCTTAAAAACATTTTCACGAATATTGAACAGCTTAAAAAAAGCAATGGGATTAAAGCGAATAACAAAAAACTCTTCGGTACTGATGGAGGATTCACAATAGACGTTTTTTAGAAGACCACCACAAACCCATGCATTGCCAATATTTATAATATCGCCGTTTAAATTGATTAGAATCTTACCTGCACGGTGTTGCATCAACGTAATTACAGGATAACCATCATTGAAAAAGAGTTGTCTTCCATACAAATCCTGAGTTTTAAATAAATAAAACCCTTCAACAAAATTCCTTAAGCTTTCCGGTGGGCTTATCCTGGTAATAAGCGCGTTATTAGGAGTGTAGATATGTCTAAAAAAATTGATAGGCATAATGCGAATATACCAATTTGTTGATTAGAGAACAGATGTCTAATTTATACTGTCAGCGATAGCTCAAGGTTGATACTTTTGAAACAAAATAGATATGACGATAAATAACGAAAAAGATCTTCAGGGAATGCTGGCCGTTAGCAAAGCCGTTGCCGTGACTTTAAAGGAAATGCGGGCATATACCCAACCTGGAATGAGTACAAAACAATTAGATAATTATGGAGGGCAGGTATTGAGTACTTTCGGTGCGCGGTCCGCTCCGCATCTTACGTACAATTTTCCGGGATTTACCTGCATTAGCTTAAATAATGAGGTGTGTCACGGAATACCCTCAAATGATAGGATTATACAGGATGGCGATGTTATAAACATTGATGTTTCTGCCGAACTGGACGGCTATTGGTCAGATAACGGCGGTTCTTTTATCGTGGGACAGGACATCCATAAAAAAAATCACTTGGTAGATACTTCGCGGGAGATCCTTAAAAAGGCAATTAATAGTATTAAGGGCGGTGTAAAAATCAATGAAATTGGCGGACTGATTGAAAAAGAAGTCAGGAATGCTGGTTACAAAGTGATAAAAAACTTAGGTGGACATGGTATTGGAAGGGGGCTCCATGAACAACCGGACAGTATTTTGAATTACAAAGACAAGCTTGATCAAAGACGGTTCAGAAAAAACAGTGTTGTGGCGATTGAAACTTTCATCAACACAGACTCAACCTGGACTGTAGAGTTAAGTGACGGATTTACGCTTGTGGGCGACAAAGGAGGATTTGCGGTACAACACGAGCATACCATTGTAGTAACAGATGGCTTGCCGATTATCCTGACCGAAGCCAATGGAATTTGGGATTAAAAGGTGATGGATTTTTTGAATAGACACGTTCTTTTAAATTCTCCAGAATCTACTCCCCAAATACAATCACCACATCATCACTCACGGGATGCCCGGTACAGGTGAGGATCCAGCCATCGGCAATATCGGCATCGGTAAGCACATCGTTTTTGATCATTTCTACTTTGCCGCTGAAACATTTGGCAGTGCACGTGGAACACACGCCGTTGCGGCAACTATAGGGCAACGGCACGTTGTTTTGCAGGGCCGCCTGTAAAATGGATTGGTTTTCGCCCACTGCCAGGTCATGCAGTTCATTCCTGAATTTGATCCTGATATTACGCGGCGGAAAGTTAGTAGCAGTACGGGTTACAGCTACGGTTTCCAATACAAAATTCTCCTTTCTAATCCGCCCTGGTTCGATCCCCATATACACCAACGCGAATCTGATCATGCGCATATAAGGAAATGGTCCGCACAAATAAAACTCAGCCTTATCTAATCCAATGGGAACAATCTGGTGGGCAAGTTCTTCAACCCTATCAGCATTGAGCCGGTTAGCCTCGCTGCTTAGCAGGTGGATGATTTTAAACCTTTCGGGGTGCTGTGTTACCAGGAGTTCAAGCTCAGTCTTAAATAAAATGGAGTTTGCATCCTGGTTGCTGTAGATGAGTGTAAGCCTGCTGTTGCCCGGGCGGTTCAACACATATTTAATCTGCGAAAGTATAGGGGTGATGCCGCTGCCTCCAGCAAATAGTAAAATGTCTTTATCCTGTTCATAACGGTTAATGGTAAATCTGCCGGCCGGCGCTAAAGCATTCAGGGTATCGCCCACCTTCATTTTAGTGAGCATAAAGCGTGAGATCTCGCCGTTTGTGATCCGTTTAATGGTGACGGATAATCCTGGCTCATCGGGCGATGAACTGAGCGAATATGACCTGCGGATCTCCTCGTTCCGGTGATTAAACATCAGGGTAACAAATTGTCCCGCCTTGTATTTAACAGGTTCTCCCGATATATTATCCAGGTAAAATGTAGCCGTATCCGGCGTTTCCCATTTTATTTGTTCAATCCTTAACTTAAGTATATCCTCGGTCATGTGCTATAAAAAAGCGGCAGAATGATTTAAATCCTGCCGCTTCAAATTTATGAGCTTAATTGAATTAAGCGATTGCTTTTGTATAAAGTTCAGCAACGTGAGCCCAGTTGATCACGCTCCAGATGCCTGCCAGGTAATCCGGGCGGCGATTTTGATATTTCAGGTAATAAGCATGCTCCCAAACATCAATACCTAAAATAGGCGTACCTTTTACTTCAGCAATATCCATTAATGGATTGTCCTGGTTAGGGGTTGAACAAATAGCCAGTTTTTTATCTGCAGTAACAATTAACCATGCCCAGCCAGAACCGAAACGGGTTGCACCAGCTTCGTTAACTTTTGTTTTAAGATCGGCAATTGAACCGAAAGTGCTTTTTATAGCATCGGCCAAAGCACCTGTAGGTTCGCCGCCACCGTTTGGAGAAAGCAAAGTCCAGAACATAGTGTGGTTAAAGTGACCACCGCCGTTGTTACGTACCGCAGGCGCAAATTTCGAGATGTTTTTGATGATATCCTCGATGCTGCTGTCAGCTTCAGGCTTACCCTCAAGGGCTTTATTTAAGTTAGTAACGTAAGCCTGGTGATGTTTACCATGGTGAATTTCCATGGTCAGTTTATCAATGTGCGGTTCCAATGCATCAGTAGCGTAGGATAACGCCGGTAGTGTAAATGCCATAATTACAATTTTAAAGTTTAATGATTGTGATGTAACAAATATAAGAGTAGAATTTGCTTTTTGTTCTAATTTAATGTCAAGTTTTAAGTCCATAGACGATAGACCATTACCCATAGCCAGAATCAAAACATAATTACCATGGACGATGGTCTATCGTCCATGGACTTCCCACTACTTCCGCTTATTCCTAAAAAAGTTCTTCACCAGTTCAGAGCATTCATTTTCGCGGATGCCGCCGGTGATAACTGTTTTAGGGTGGGTGATCTTTTGGTTAAGTCTGCCGAAACCCAGCTTAGCGTCATAGGCTCCAAAAACTATCCGGCTCACCTGGAACCAATAGGATGCACCGGCGCACATTACACAGGGCTCCATAGTTACATATAGTGTACAACCCGGCAGATATTTACCGCCCATAGAGTTGGCGGCAGCAGTAAGGGCCTGCATTTCGGCATGGGCAGATACATCGCTCAGGCGCTCGGTAAGGTTATGCCCCCGGCCAATGATCTTGCCGCCATAAGTTACTATGGCGCCAATAGGGATCTCATCTTCTTCCAGGGCGTAGCGGGCTTCTTTTAAAGCTTCACCCATAAAAAACTCATCGGGAGAAACAGCAGGTTCCTCCTCAAAATTTATATATCTCATTTAAATCAGTTTACTGCCATTCGGCACGGGTTTATCAACTGCAGCCAAAACTATATCGCCATTTTCATCAGCAAAGCCAGTCACCAAAAACTCTGACATGAACTTGCCAATCTGCTTTTTAGGAAAATTGATCACGCCAACTATCTGCCTCCCCTGCAATTCCTCCTTAGTATAATGCCTGGTGATTTGCGCGCTTGACCATTTGATACCAAATTCGCCAAAATCAACTCTTACTTTGAAAGCCGGTTTGCGGGCCTCAGGAAAATCAGCGACTTCCAGGATGGTGCCCACCCGTAATTCTACTTGCTCAAAATCATGCCAGGTAATGGTTTCCATAATGGCAAAGGTAAAGTAGAATCAAGAGACAAGAATCAAGAATTAAGATTTTTTGTTGCGTTCGCAACAGGTGAAACACCTCAAATACACAGCTACTTAAAGATCAATCAATTAAGAATTGTCGTAAAATACAAAACGCAACAAAAACGCAACACTTTCCTTTCCCCGAAGGCTTATTGCCCCTGAAACTCCTCGTCTACACTCTCCCGCAGATCGTACAGAAGCCATTGTTTATTAGCGATAGCGCGTGTTTTTGATTGCAGCAGCTTTATAAAATCATTAACACCGGTAGGTTCGTTACCATTGCCATGTATCAGTACAATACTGCCGGCTTGCGGCTGTTGCCCTTTGGCCAGCCAGGCATCCGTACCTACAGGGATCAATCCAAAGTCGGTTATCTTATATACCAGTTGCTGGTCTGACACCAAACCCGGGAATCTGAAAAACACAGAGGGTTGCAAGCCATTTTTAAGCATGGCTTTCTCCGTTTCTAACACTTCGTAGCTGATATCGGTACCCGGTTCCAACAGGAAATTTTCCTTAAGCGGCGCTTTCATGCTCACGCGATGGTTAAAAGAATGATTTATCCAGGTGATATAAATCTCGTGCTTTTGCTGCATTTGCTTTAGCCATTCCAGATCTTGCGGGTGCTGGCGCATCCAGATCCCGGTAACGGATAAGGCTACAGGCACCGGGCGTTCCACCTTCTTAAATTCATTAAATATATCTGTAAAAATGCGCTTATCTAAAGGGCGGTGCGAGGGGCAAAGATCAGCCGTTAAACTGATGCCGGTTTCCTTGGGTACACCGCTCTCAATACCAGCATCCTGAATGGCTACCGATTGTTTTTCGGCTTTGCGAAGTGCTTTTTGATAGGGCGTATTTTTAAAATATTCGCGGGCTTCGCTTATACCCATCGACTTAACCTTGTAAAAGCCAGGTTCGTCAATTTTGGTTTCCAGCGTTTGCGGGTTTACCAGCAGGAGATAGTTTTTTCCCTCGTTTTCAAACTGGCGCAGTATCATCCAATCTTGCGGAAAATGGTGCGCCCATCCATAAAACACTTTGTAGTTTTCTATTTTACGGTAATTGGCCTGGGCAAACACGTGTTGTTGCAGGCCCCCCAAAATTAAAAGTACGAACGTAAGAAATTTAAGCTTTTTGTAGTTCATGTTTGTTTGCATTCCAGTTTTTGCCGGTTAGTACAGCACTTATAACCAGCAAGATTAGGAAAATGATTAAAATATTAAATATAATATGGCTGAACGGATCTGATAGCGGTGTTTGATTTACTTGTTTCGGGGCATGGCCTAAAGCTGATAGTGGCGGATATATCGTTAGGCCTCCTGATGACGATGAAGTCATTCTATCAATACTAAGCGCAAGTTTGTACACCCTTAGTAAGATCAGCACATTTACAAATACTCCCGCAACCAGTATTATGTTTACCGCTCTTTTTGTAAAGCGACCGGCTATTGCCCGGATCAAATAAACCAAAACTAACAACACAAAAAATGGCGGAAATGTAAGTATCCACCATGAAAACTTACTTACAATGTAGGTATCATGCAGGTTGATATCAAGCGTTGAATAGCCAAACAGCATACTGCTAAAAAATAATGACAATGCTGTTGTAAGGATGAAGATGCCTAACAATATGATCAGCTCTGTGATTACAGGTTTCCATTTCATGATTTAAATATAAACTTATCTCCTAATAATAGGTTTATTTATAAGTAAATGATGTATTAACTTTGCCTCATGACCCGTTTATCTGTCAACATCAATAAAATAGCTACGCTGCGTAATTCGCGCGGAGGTGATAATCCTAACCTGGTACAGGTTGCCAAAGATTGTGAACGTTTTGGAGCGCAGGGCATCACCGTGCACCCACGCCCCGATGAGCGCCACATCCGTTACCAGGATGTTTTTGACCTGAAGCAAATTGTTACCACCGAGTTTAACATTGAGGGCAATTGCCAGGAACAAAAATTTATCGACCTGGTACTGGCCAACAAGCCCGAGCAGGTAACTTTGGTGCCCGATATTCTGGGTCAGATCACTTCCAATCATGGTTGGGATACTATTACCAACTATCATTATTTAAAAGATATGATAGCCGTTTTTAAAGAAGCCGGCATCCGTGTTTCTATTTTTGTTGATCCCATTGCCGAAATGGTTGAAGGAGCTGCCAAAACAGGTACCGACCGCATCGAATTATATACCGAAGCCTATGCCACCCATTACCACCAGGGCAAAGAACTGGCTGTAGCGCCGTATATCCAGGCTGCTAAAATAGCACATGATGCAGGCCTGGGCATCAATGCCGGGCATGATCTTGATTTGCACAACCTTAAATATTTTGCCCAAAACGTTCCCGGTTTGGATGAGGTAAGCATCGGTCATGCACTTATTAGCGACGCCTTATATTACGGACTGGAAAACACCATCCAAATGTATTTGCGGCAGCTGGCTTTACCTGATAATGGTTAAACTACCCGATAACAGATTACAGTTTTTATTGAGGTTGATGATATAAAAGTAGGAGCCATAGGGTAGTGGCTTGCCATTATAACTACCGTTAAAAGGCTGCGTATACCCTTTTGACTCAAATAGTTTTTGCCCGTTGCGGTTAAAAATCTGAACAACCGCCTGCGGGTAATTTTCTATACCGTCAATCTTCCAGTAATCGTTATGACCATCGCCATTAGGGGTAAAGGTGTTGGCAATATTGATGGCAGAAAGACTTAAAACAGCCTCGACAGGTGTACGGAGGCTTTCGCAGCTGCCAGTCGCTTGTGTAATATAATAGGTAGTATTTCCTGTCACGCTTACTTTAAATGTTCCATTAGTTTGCTCGGCAATGGGCTGGGGGCTGTCGGCCGTTGCATATAAACGATATGTATTGCCTGCAACCGGGTTATTTACCGATATCAGCGCATCGCCCGGAGTACATAACTGTATGTTGCCCGCTAAAGGAGGCTGTACAATATTAGTTTGGGCGTTTATGGTGAAGCTGGCGGTAACCGGGCTGCATCCGGTTACATCATTTACAATTAATTTATAATCGCCGGCGCCCACACTTGTTAACGATGGCGTTGAGGCCACCGGTACATCCTGTTTATACCAGGCGTAAGTATAAGGCGGATTGCCACCGCTTACTTGTACGTTTTGAATACTGCCTGTTTTTAAGCCACATTCATCTGGTGTTTTCTGCACCGTATTCGAAACTACCTGTAGTTGCGCAAATTCATTGATGGTAAAGCTTTTATATAAACTTTCACAATCATTCTGATCGGTTAAGTAAAGAGAATATGTACCTGGCGGCCGGTCGGTTAGCTTATTACCTGTCCAAAGGGGTTGCTCCTGGCTATCTTTCCATAGCAGGGATTTAACCAATGCATCCGTAGTTATAGAAACAGATCCATTACTTTGGCCATAACAAGCGTCTGCTTTAACAAAGGGATAATCGGG
Organism: Mucilaginibacter sp. P1_A3; assembly: GCF_056406855.1. Classification (NCBI taxonomy): domain Bacteria; kingdom Pseudomonadati; phylum Bacteroidota; class Sphingobacteriia; order Sphingobacteriales; family Sphingobacteriaceae; genus Mucilaginibacter; species Mucilaginibacter sp. P1_A3. The sequence goes on along the minus strand of NZ_JBFTZJ010000008.1, from coordinate 372,855 downwards.
GTAATGTGTTGGCGAGTTTTCATTGATCTGGTAGGGGCCTGTAGTGATACTGCAACCAAAATCGTTTGAAGCGGTAAGAGAATATGAGCCTGCGGGCACATCTTCCAGGTCAGCTTTTTTTCCTTTTATTTGATTATTGGCATCCCTCCACTCAAACTTTGTGGCTTCTGGTGCAGTAATACCCTTAATTGACCCGGTTGCCTTATTGCAACCCGCATTTATTTTTTTGAGGTTTGTATAATTAAACACGATCTCTGTTGATTCAAGCGTTATTGGCTTCGAAAATGCTGAGCCGCAACCTGTGCCTTTCACTTCTAACGTGTAGGTGCCTGCAGGTACATCCGTTAAATCCAGCTTTGTACCAACTTCAATATTATCATTGTTTTTCCAACTAAAGGTGTACGTATCCGTGTTCGGCCCTAAATTATAAAGCTTGATGTTTTTTATGTAACCATTGGTAGAATTACAGTTTGCCGGCCTCCTTACTATTTCACCATCATCGATATTTAAAAAGAGAGACGATATGGTAAAATTTGACGTGCTTTTACCAAGCGTTGCTGATGCTATTACAGTTCCGGTTATAAGACCATTATAACTCCAATTGCCTTTAGCATCTGCAGTTACCGATGCAAAATATGTTTCGGGCAAACAAGTGCCGCATTTATCGCTATAAAACAATTCAACAAGCGAATTTGGCGTAGCTGTACCCGCCACCGATGTATTAGATATTTTAGTAAGTTTAACCTCGGGGTAGGTAAAAAAGCCGGAACTGCCGAAATGCATAGGCTGTTGATACGGAGCACATGAAAAGCTATTTTTGTTCACTGTAGCATAAACGTAATCAAATATCCAAACAGGTATACAGTTAGTAACGTAGTTGGCATCCGCCTGGCTGCTACTACCTATAGTTATTTGGCCTGCATCTCCATTTAAAAATATTCCTCCTGTTTTAAAACTTTTTTGGCGGGCTCTATCAGTGCCAATATAATTTCTCATAATGGTTACATCACGACCAATATTACTTATATAAATTGCCATACCAAACACGCTTTGAGCAGTTATTACATTATCCTCAATGTATATTGTGTTTTTACTATTTGGCGTGATAGATTCAATATTTATACCTGTCGATTCGACGAATGACTGGCTAACAAAATAATCAACTCCAACTTTATTATTGTTTACAATTATGGTAGCCGGAGCAGAAATATAATAGTCTTCCGGGCTTGTAGAATCGTAAACGTTTCCCTGATAAATAAACAGCCCTTGCGTAAATACGTTACCTTCGGCTGCGGTGCCGCCAATTATAACTTGCCCAATTACAAAAAAAAGAGCACACTGGTCTGTCTTATTTACAGACAATGTTTGACCGTCAGGGGCGATGCCAAAGAAATTTGCTTTGATTGTAAGGTTTTCGAAAAATTTTATACCCGGGCTGTCGGATTTATTTACTATCAATGGATTATAAAATCCAAAGAATACATTTCCCTTGCCTGCCGCTCCAATTTGTATATTTTTATCGCTTGCAAGTTCAATTCCGTTCCATGATTTTATTGTTAGGGCACCCGTTACATCTGTGAGATTGTTCACATACATTCCGTAAACTTCCACATCGGTTTGATTAACAATTTTTAAACCTGATATATCCTGATCCAAAGGCAATTTATAAGCAAGGCATACTTTAGCATCGCTAACACCAAATTTATTACCCGGTTGTGTACTACCGTCTAAAACTAAATTCGAGGATATATCCGGCAACTGGGTAAGCAAGTTTATCGTCCTTCCTCCCACACTCAAATCCGGCAAATTAAAATTGATATAATCTTTCTCCGTACTACCATTAGCCGCAGCCAAAGTCAAAGCCTCCCGCAATGTTCCCGGCCCGCTATCAGCATTGCTGGTAACTACAAACACCGCGGCAATACAGGTATTTGTTATAAATATTAAAAACAGGATAAGGATTAAGCGATGCATATGGTAGTCAAGGCACTAAAATACAATAATTGCCTGTAAACGTTTTGTCAATATCATATTACGCGATTGTTACTCATATTGTAAAACCGTACCTTTGTGGCAAATTTAAGGGGACGACTACTTCATGAAGCTTAACGCAGATTACCAGGAACAATTCCAGTCAAGGCATATTGCTCCAAATGAGGCCGATACGGCAAAAATGTTAAAAACCATCGGTGTTAATTCACTTGATGAATTGATAGCGCAAACTGTACCAGACAGGATCAGGCTTAAAAAACCACTCAATTTACCACCCGCAAAAAGCGAATTTGATTACCTTACTACTTTAAAGCAAACATCTTTAAAAAACAAGGTTTTTAAATCATTCATTGGTAAAGGTTATTATGATGTGATTGTGCCGGGCGTTATCCAGCGTAACATCCTCGAAAACCCGGGATGGTACACCCAGTATACGCCTTACCAGGCCGAAATTGCGCAAGGCCGTTTACAGGCATTGCTAAACTTCCAAACCATGGTAATTGACCTTACGGGGATGGAAATTGCCAACGCATCATTATTAGATGAGGGTACCGCCGCTGCCGAAGCGATGTTTATGCAGTACAGCCTACGCAAAAATACTGCTGCCAACGTGTTCTTTGTATCCGAAGAGCTGTTCCCGCAAACTATTGATATTTTAAAAACCCGTTCTGAGCCTTACGGCATCGAACTGCAAATAGGCGACCACCGCACTGTTGAACTAACAGACAATATGTTTGGTGCTATAGTTCAATATCCGGCCGGTAATGGCGCTGTTTATAACTATACCGGTTTTGCCGCTAAAGGTCACGAAAAAGGTATTAAACTAACTGTTGTTGCCGATATCATGAGCCTGGTGCTGTTAACGCCTCCGGGCGAGTGGGGTGCCGATATTGTTGTTGGCTCAACCCAGCGCTTTGGTGTACCAATGGGCTTTGGCGGTCCGCATGCGGCATTCTTTGCCACTAAAGATGAATATAAACGCTCTATCCCAGGCCGTATCATTGGTGTAACTATTGATAGCGCAGGTAATTACGCTTTGCGTATGGCTTTGCAAACCCGCGAGCAACACATCCGCAGGGATAAAGCAACTTCAAATATTTGTACCGCGCAGGCATTATTGGCTATCATGGCTGGTATGTATGCGGTATATCATGGCCCGCAAGGCGTTAAACTTATTGCCGAAAGGATTCATGGCTTAACCGTACTATTGGCTAAAGCCCTGGGCGAACTAGGTTATGAGCAACTGAACGAATCATACTTTGATACGTTGAAGTTTGATGTTGCCCACTTAGCTGGTCCAATTCATTCTGAGGCATTAAATAACGAGATGAACTTTAGTTACAATGGCTCAGTTGTAACTATTTCTGTTGATGAAACTACATCAGCAGAGGATATCAAAACCATAGTAAGGTTTTTTGCCAAAGTATTGGGCAAAACGCTTAGTGATGTTGATTTTGACGGATTGAAAGCCGGTTTGGAAACTGTTATTCCTGTTGAATTACAGCGTACATCAGCTTATTTAACACACGCATTATTTAACACGCATCATTCAGAACATGAAATGCTGCGTTATATCAAATCATTAGAGGCTAAAGATCTTTCGCTTTGCCACTCTATGATCGCTTTAGGTTCATGTACCATGAAACTAAATGCAACCACCGAAATGGTACCGGTTACCTGGAGCCATTTCAGTAAAATTCACCCATTTGCACCAACCGACCAGGTAGGTGGCTACATGCAGCTGTTTGATGAAATCAACAATTGGTTAAGTGAAATTACCGGCTTTGCAGCTATGAGCTTACAGCCAAATGCAGGCGCGCAAGGTGAATATGCCGGCTTAATGGTGATCCGCGCCTACCACCGCGATAGGGGCGATAACCACCGTAATATCGCTTTAATCCCATCATCAGCACACGGTACCAACCCTGCATCAGCAGCTATGGCCGGTATGAAGATTGTGGTTGTTAAATGTGATGATAACGGCAACATTGATGTTGCTGATATGAAAGCCAAAGCCGAGCAGTATAAAAACGAACTATCGTGCTTAATGGTTACCTATCCATCTACTCACGGCGTATTTGAGGAGTCGATTATCGAAATCTGTGATATTATTCACCAGAATGGTGGCCAGGTTTATATGGATGGCGCCAACATGAACGCGCAGGTAGGCTTAACCAGCCCGGCTAATATTGGCGCTGATGTTTGCCACTTGAATTTACACAAAACCTTCTGTATTCCGCATGGTGGTGGCGGCCCCGGTATGGGCCCTATTGGTGTGGCTAAACACCTGGTTCCGTATTTACCAGGCCATGCTGTGGTTGATATTGACAGGGGTAAATCTATCCACGCTGTATCTGCTGCTCCATGGGGTTCGGCTTCTATCCTCATCATCTCTCACGCTTATATCGCTATGATGGGCGGCGAAGGTTTGACCAATGCTACCCGTTATGCCATACTAAACGCTAATTATATTAAAGCAAGATTGCAGGACCACTTCCCGGTACTATATACCGGAGCTAATGGCCGTTGCGCTCACGAAATGATATTGGATTGCCGCTCGTTTAAATCGTTCGGTATCGAGGTTACTGATATTGCCAAACGCCTGATGGATTATGGTTTCCACGCGCCAACTGTATCCTTCCCGGTTGCAGGAACGGTTATGGTGGAGCCTACAGAATCTGAGCCTAAACATGAGCTTGACCGCTTTTGCGATGCCATGATCGCTATTCGTCATGAAATTGCTGATGTAGCAAATGGTGTGTTAGACAAAACAGACAACCCATTGAAAAATGCACCGCACACCGTATCGGTAATTACCGGCAACGAGTGGGAGCATCCATATACCCGTCAAAAAGCAGCATTCCCGCTTCCTTATGTGGCCGACTTTAAATTCTGGCCATCTGTGGGCAGGGTAAATGATACCTATGGCGATAGAACACTGATCTGCTCATGCCCTCCGTTAGAAGAGTATGAGTTTGAAGAAAGTGTGATTGAATAAATTTACAGATTTTCATCTGCGCCCTGGCGCAGATGATTTTGCATAATTGGATCTATGCTTTCATAAAAAAGACCGTCAGATAGCTGGCGGTCTTTTCTTTTATATCTAATTTTTATTAGTGCGCAGGTACCAACACCCGGTTAATAACACGTTCCAGTTCTTCCAGGTCAAATGGTTTGGCAAGATAGGTTTGAGCCCCCGCATGGCTGGCCAATACCTGAATATCGCTGTTTGCCGAAAAGTAAATCACCGGAATATTCTTTAATTCTTCTGATTTTTTTAGGGTCTGTGTAGCTATAATACCACCAGCATCCGGGATCCAGTTATCCATAAGGATCACATCCGGCAAAATCCCTGATACCTTTTCAGTAATATTATTACAATCGGTAAAGGTATGCACTTCCCAGCCCTGTTCTTCTAAAATGTAGCTGCAAATGGAAAGGATGTCTTCGTCATCATCAAAAATGATGATTTTTTTTGTGGGATTTTTCATTCGATAGTGCAAGTGAAACTAAGCATAATTTTTTATAAAAGCAAATAATTTTAGCTTCTAATTAAAAAAGCCAAACATCCCGCTTTAATAACAGGCACTTCAAATCCACTACTTTATTGTTTCTAAAATATATCTGCCAGGCAATTACATAGCTTTGCATACCCAACCAGCTAATTTATCTGTTACTTAATAATTTACCGTTTTAAATACAAAAACTATAATAAATTTACTTCACCAATTATTCAACAACCCTTAATCCTTTTAGTATAATGCACAGCTTGCTTAATACCAGATCTATGAATAAATATATCAGTTTGTTTTTATTGGGAACCGCGCTTTTGGGTACAACAACCATATCCTATGCCCAGAAACCTGCAACTGCCAGCCTTTGGCTTACCCGGGCAGATAGATCTGCACTGTTCGAAAAGCAGAAAGAACCCCTTAAATTTGACGTAACGGGGAGTAATAATTTCACCATTGCCGTTGATGATAAACAAACCTACCAGTCCATTGATGGTTTCGGCTTTGCGCTTACCGGGGGCAGTGCCATGCACATCATCCGGATGAGTGCTGATAGCAGGGCCGAATTGCTAAAAAACCTTTTTGCTACTTCCGAAAATAATATCGGGGTTAGCTATATCAGGTTAAGCATTGGCGCTTCTGATCTTAACGAAAAGGTTTTTTCATATGATGACATGCCCAACGGGCAAACGGACCCCACTTTGAAACATTTTGATCTTGGTCCCGACAAACAGGATGTTATCCCGGTAATGAAACAGGTATTAGCCATCAACCCTGCTATAAAAATATTAGGGTCACCATGGTCGCCGCCAGCATGGATGAAAACCAACAATGATACCCGCGGGGGCAGGCTAAAACCCGAATATTGGGGCACCTACGCCCAATACCTGGTTAAATATATACAGGGCATGCGGGCACAAGGCATTAAAATTGATGCCATAACCATTCAGAACGAACCTTTGCATCCGGGAAATAACCCCAGCTTGTTGTTAGCAGCTCCCGATGAAGGCGCGTTTATAAAAAACAATTTAGGTCCCGCGTTTAAAGCAGCCGGCATCAAAACAAAAATCATCTTATATGATCATAATGCTGACAGACCTGATTACCCTATCTCTATTTTAAACGATGCGGCTGCCCGCAAATACATTGATGGCTCCGGGTTCCATTTATACGGAGGTGATATAAGCGCCTTAACCACTGTACACAATGCCCACCCCGATAAGAATATTTATTTTACCGAGCAGATGGTAGTGGAGCCCGAAAATCAATCAACCATTGATATTACATGGCCGGTTAAACAACTTATTATTGGCGCTACCCGTAACTGGAGTCGTACCGTACTGGAATGGAACCTGGCTGCCGATCAGGATTACAAACCCTACACAGACAGGGGTGGCTGCCCATCATGCCAGGGCGCTGTAACCATCAATAAAAGTGATGTAAAGAAAAACATTGCTTATTACTCTATAGCGCACGCTTCAAAATTTGTTAGGCCGGGATCGGTACGCATAGCCTCAAACAATACAGATAAACTACCCAATGTGGCCTTTAAAACAGCCGATGGCAAAAAGGTTTTAATTGTAGCCAATGCCAGCGATGCCGCGCAGGATTTTAACATACAGTACGCAGGAAAAACCCTCGCCGCGCATTTGGATAAAGGGTCGGTAGGTACATACATCTGGTGATTTTTAAACAAAACGTTCATTATAATTTAGTATCATGTTACTCAAATCTGTTAAAAATATTTTAGTTGTTAAGGGCTTATTGGTTGTTGCTGCTGTTTCCCTTGTATCCTTACAAAGCAACGCACAGGGCTTTTTAAAGGCCGACGGCAAAAAGATAGTGAACGAGAAAGGTAAAAATGTACTACTGCGGGGCATGGGCATGGGCGGTTGGATGCTGCAGGAGGGATATATGCTGCACGTGAACAAGGATAGCCGCCAGTTCCGCATTCGTGAGCGACTGGAAGAACTCATGGGCTCTGCCGAAACCAAAGAGTTTTATGATACCTGGCTGGCTAACAATACCCGCAAAATTGATGTGGATTCTATGCGCCGCTGGGGCTTTAATTCGGTGCGACTGCCTATGCATTATAATTTGTACACGCTTCCTATTGAAAAGGAGCCGGTTGCCGGGCAAAACACCTGGATTGATAAAGGTTTTAAAATGACCGATGCGTTGCTGGCGTGGTGTAAAGCCAACCATATGTACCTCATCCTTGATCTTCATGCCACGCCAGGCGGGCAGGGTAATGACCTCAATATATCCGACCGGAATACCGATCATCCATCACTGTGGGACAGTGAGGCCAACAAACAAAAAACGATTGCGCTTTGGCGTAAACTGGCCGACAGGTATAAAAACGAACCCAATATCGGCGGTTATGATATCATTAATGAACCAAACTGGGGTTTCGATGATCCTGCAAATGACAAAAACGGTCTGAAGGAAAAAACCAACGCGCCTTTAAGAAAATTGATGGTTGATATTACCGCCGCCATTCGCGAGGTTGATAAAAAGCATATCATTATTATTGAGGGTAATGGATGGGGCAATAATTACAACGGCATACTTCCTACCTGGGATAAAAACATGGTGCTCAGCTTCCACAAATACTGGAATTATAATGATCAAAAATCAATTGAACATATCATTAAGACCCGCGATCAATATAATGTACCCGTATGGCTTGGCGAAACCGGCGAAAACTCAAATGTTTGGTTAACCGAAGCAATTGGTTTGCTGGAAAAAAACAACATAGGCTGGGCGTTATGGCCGCTTAAAAAGATGGGCAATAACAACCCTATCGAAATTCCATCAAACCTGAACTATGATGACGTAACCAACTACCTGAATACCGGCCACCACAAGCCCAAAGAAAGCAATGTATACAGCGGGACCTTAGAGATGGCTACCTATGCAAAGTTAGAAAACGCCATCATTCATCATGATGTGATCGACGCTATCTTCCGCCAGCCCTTTACTACCGCTACCAAACCGTTTAAGGCCAACAAAGTTGCCAATGGCACTATCATTAATGCAGTCGACTATGATATGGGCCGAAATGGATTTGCCTACTTTGATACCGATACTGCTGATTACCATGTAGCAACCGGTAAATATGGCAAAGGCAACAGCGGGCATGTTTACCGCAACGATGGGGTGGATATCAGCAAAGATTCTGCTGCATATAACAGCTACTATGTTGATGATATTGAAAAGGGCGAGTGGCTGCAATACACGTTGCAGGTTAAAACACCCGGAATATACACCGCCAAGCTGAAGGTTGCCGCCGCTGCCGACGATGGAAAACTTTCCTTAATTGTAAATGGCGTAACGCAATCCATTAACGTACCCAGCACCGGCGGATTTAAAAAATGGCAGGTTATCGATTTAAAAAATATCCACCTAAAAGCCGGGATTAATAAAGTAAGGGTTTATGCAGATATGGGAGGATATAATTTCCATTGGCTGCAGTTTGTTAAGTAAATTAACAGGTTATCAGGGGGGCTAAATTTTTTGCGTCATTGCGAGTTTTACTATCCGGGGAACACTGAAAGGAAAATGACGTTTGAAAAATTTGTCATCCTGAGTCGTAAAATCTGGTGGCCTCTGAAGGAGAAAATGACGTAACAAAACTGGCTGTCATCCTGAGCCCGTCGAAGCATAGCGGGCAAAGGCCTCTCCGCGCGAGTCTTCGACAGGCTCAGACTGACAGGCCGACACGCCTCAAAATTCAATACGTCATGGGTAGGAACGAAGGATTTTCTTCGCCCTGCTCATCACCGACTTTTATAGTGAAGAAGATCCTTCACTGCGTTCAGGATGACAAACTTTACAAAACGTCATAGGTAGTTGTGAAATCCAGGGACTCTAAAGTCGGAAATGACAAGCGGCGAAAGACTTACGAAGTTTTAAAAACTTCGTAAGTCTGGGATTCAACAACTTGTCATAAATAGGTACGAAGCAATGACGATTTATTTATTTTTAGACAGCTTTTCCGTACAAAGCCCTACCGTACAGTCTCGTACAATCCCAGCTTAACCGGTTTTGTATAAACTACTTGCCAAAGGTGGTTTTTGCGCGATCTGAATGACGCAGCACTTGCGTTGAGGTAATATTCCCACATCCTGTAAAAAGGCACGCCATGCTCTGCTATAAACTCATCTTTAAAATGCGCCAGGTTTTTTAACCATTCCATACAGGTGCGATCATAATAAACACCGAAATTATGCCAGTCTTCTAAAATGAACAGGCCCATGGCTGCGGTTGTAATCTGGGCGGCAGAAGGGAGCATCCCATTGGGGAATATATATTTATCTATCCAGGGATCGGTAACTTTGGTTGAATAATTGCCACCAATGGTATGCAGCAGAAAAATGCCCTCATCAGACAAATTTCTTTCTACTGTTTCCATTAATACCCGGTGGTTTCGGTAACCAATGTGCTCCATCATGGCTACACAAGCAATTCTATCAAACTTATCATTCAAATCGCGGTAATCATGCACCCTGATCTCTACCGGTAAACCCTTGTTAACTTCGCGGGCCAAAGCTGCCTGCTCTTCAGAAATGGTTATTCCCACTACTGATACGCCATAGTTTTCGGCAGCAAATTTTGATAGTCCACCCCAGCCACAACCCAGGTCGAGCAGGCGCATGCCGGGTTCTAACTTAAGTTTACGGCATATTAAATGCAGCTTGTCATCCTGGGCCTCATCTAATGTTTTCGCGGTTTTCCAATAGGCACAGGAATACAACATGTGCTTATCCAGTATCCGCTTATAAATATCATTACCAATATCATAATGCTTACGTACAACATCTTTTGACCGGCTTTTGGTTTGCCGGTTCATAAACTTTGCTTTAAGCGCATATTTTAGGGTGGTAAAATCGCGGGGGATCATTTTATCAACCCTGTTATACTGCACCCGGAAAAAAAACTCGTCTAAAGCCTCACAATCCCACCAGCCTTCCATATAGGCTTCGCCGAAACCCAAAGAGCCTGCGCTAAGCAAGCGATCGAATGTTTTCGGGTTGTGTACTTGTAAATCCCAGGGGTTATCGCCATTCATTTTGATCCCCCCGGCGGCAAACATCTTTTCAATAATTTCTTTAGACGAACTCATATATTTAAGCCTTTAACCGTTTGTATGGTGAAGTTAATTTTTTTTTTGCGCTAACGCAAGAGCACTTTATAAGCGTAATTAATTTAATCTTTATTGGCATTACAGGCAATAGGAACTGGTTTCTGCGTTTACAAACCGCATAACAGCGATAGCATTACCCGGCCCAGCCTTCTCTATCCAAACTCCTGAAATGTATTGCCTCCGCCAAGTGTTCCAGCCTTATTTCTTCGCTGCCCGCGAGGTCGGCAATGGTGCGGGATACCTTCAGGATACGGTCATAAGCACGGGCAGAAAGGCCCAGTTTCTCCATAGCTTTTTTGAGCAGAGTTTGACCCGCAACATCTATCTTACACTGATCGCGTACCATTTGGGGACTCATCTGGGCATTGGCATGAAGATCTGGCCTGTTACCAAAACGTTCTATCTGGATTTCGCGGGCTTTGATTACCCGTTCGCGGATGTGCTCGCTTTTTTCGGCCAGTCTGTCTGATGATAGTTCGGTAAAGTTAACCGGGGTAACCTCCACATGCAGGTCGATCCTATCCAACAGCGGACCAGAGATCTTACTCAAATATTTTTGCACCATCCCCGGCGGGCAGATGCATTCCTTCTCGGGATGATTATAATATCCGCATGGGCACGGATTCATACTGGCTATCAACATAAAGCTGGAGGGGTAATCAACCGTAAACCGGGCTCTTGATATGGTTACTTTGCGTTCCTCCAGCGGCTGACGCATTACCTCCAACGCGCTCCGTTTAAACTCGGGCAATTCATCCAAAAATAAAACACCATTGTGAGCTAATGAAATTTCGCCCGGCGCCGGGTTACTTCCTCCGCCCACTAAAGCAACATCTGATATAGTGTGGTGGGGACTCCTGAAGGGGCGTATGGTAACCAAAGCATCCGCGGCAGCAAGTTTCCCCGCTACAGAATGGATTTTGGTGGTTTCCAGAGCCTCATACAAGCTCAGCGGCGGCAAAATGGAAGGTAGTCTGCGGGCCAGCATGGTTTTCCCAGCCCCCGGCGGACCAATCAATATCACATTATGGCCGCCGGCAGCGGCAATTTCCAAAGCACGCTTGATATTTTCCTGTCCACGTACTTCGCTAAAGTCGCTGTCGTAATTGCAAAGGCTATCATAGAACTCCTCGCGGGTATTTACCAGCACCGGTTCCAATTTAATATCGCCATTAAAAAATCCGGCTACCTCTTTTATGTTTTCCACGCCATAAACTTCCAGATCGTTCACAATGGCGGCTTCCCGGGCGTTTTGCTTGGGGAGAATAAAACCTTTAAAGCCATCTTTGCGTGCCTGTATGGCAATAGGCAATGCCCCCTTTATAGGCTGCAGGCTGCCATCAAGCGAAAGTTCTCCCATGATGATATACTTATCAAGCTCCCCGGCTTCTAACTGCCCGGAGGCGGCTAAAACAGCGGTAGCAATAGTAAGATCGTAAGAGGAACCTTCTTTTTTTATATCCGCAGGCGCCATGTTAACTACAACTTGCTGGCGGGGCATTTTGAAATTGCAATTTTTTAAAGCCGAGTCGATGCGGAAATAGCTTTCCTTTATGGCCACATCGGGCAAGCCCACAATAAAGTATTTTGTGCCCGCCACAATATTTACCTCAACTGTTATAGTGATAGCTTGTATCCCATAAACTGCACTGCCAAAAGTTTTAACCAACACTATGATAAAGTTTAATCAACGCGAAAGATAAATATTTTTAATTGTGTGGTAAAAATATGTGTGTATTAAAATAACCCGGTTGTAGGAAGCGCGAACGCTTTTATTGTTTCGTTTGGCTATTACTCTCTAAAATCTACAAAAAAACAGCCCACAAACAACAACGGCACCCTTTTGGGTGCCGTTGTTGTTAATTATTTTTTCTTGTAGCTGTCAAAATCGCTGGCGAAATCTTTCAGGATGTTATACCATGAATGTGCCCAATAATTTCTGAAGCCAAAGCCCCGGCTGTTGCCTGTTTTATAAACAGTAAACAATACTGTTTTATCGTTCATATTTACAAAGGTTACCCATGCACCGGCCAAATGGGTTGCTTTACTCATGCCCTCTACAATCAGCATCATGCCTAAACCTTTTTGACCCTGAAAATCGTAGTTCTTAACTACTTCAACTATATCTTTTTCTTTAAGGGTGCTAAAGTCGTTCGGGTTTTCGGTAAAAAAGTTTTTAGTAAGGGCATTATTTGCTGCTTCGGTTACTTTAAAAGCAAAATGTACAGTATCGCGATGAGATGCACGCGGAACATTATAAGTTTTGGGTTCGGTTATAAACAGGTTGGCCCAGGCCGGAATGTATTTATTAACAAACTCAGAGTTTAACAGCTCGCCTGAGGCTTTATATGCGGCTTCAGACCCAATAAACCTCATTTGCGAAAAATCAATTCCCAACCAGGTAACAGGTACCTTGGGGTTAAAAACATCTGCTTTGGTTTGTGCGAATAGTGCTTGCGTGGTGGTGCAAATAATTAAGGCAATAAGCCAGGTAAATTTTGTGATAATTTTCATGGTTGTTTTATGCAATTTAACAGTATCAAATAATAGTACCGCAAAATATACAGAATTCCTTAAAATAATATGCCCTTAAAATAAACAGATGGTTAATTTTAAGGGCACAAGTTAATAATGCTTTATAGATCAGTATTTTAAATACCGCTACTGATCCTTATATTGTGTTAGCAAAAAGGAAAAATACGCAGGAAACCACTGCATATACCATCAACATAACCGACCATACTTTCTGGTTGTTTTTGCTCAGTTTTTCAAATGCAACATTCCATCTTTTAAACCGGCCGTTGTTAAGCAGTATAAAATAATTAAGCAATAAAACGCCGGTAGTTGCCAAAAGCATAATGGTAGCAGTTGTAGCATTGATGTTAAACCATTTTTGATTTAAACAAAGCTGAGTGAGCACCAGCAAATTGGTTAATAATAAGATCATCAGGAAACTTACACCAAAAAGGGAATTAAACTTAGGTAAGCCACCTTGTCCGAAATTTTTTGCACTCCATCTGTAAGCTGTTACATAAATGGATTTTGAGATTCCTGATGCGTTCATAATGTTAGGGTTTTAGGGTTAATATTCAAAACAAGTAGCCTATACTGCTCAATTGTTTGGTTAATAACGTAACATACAAAATTTTGTTGTGTAAAAATTAGCTTATTTGCAAAATTCAACTGTTATCGATTAATATTTACGTTGTGGTAAAAAACAATCGCATTTGTTAAAATAATAAAGCATATCCTAAATAAGCGGCAATTAATAATACTCGTATCGCCGGTGATACAATAAAAACGGCCACTTTAAAGCGGCCGTCTTTTATTGTATTTTAAAAATTTGCTGATTATCTATTTTGCCGATGCCATTTGAAGCAATGTTGCATCATGATGAAATTTAACTTCAGGCTTATTATCAAACAACATTTCGGCCCCATTTTGGGCGGTATAAGCAGGCCAGTTAGGAAGCCCTTTGGCATTAGGATTGCCGGTACGGGCAAAATTAACCCATGCCTGACTCATCTTTGTGGCTAAGGCATAAGCTTCTTTACCACCACCTGTCATTTCCTCACATCGTTTAATGTTATCAAACTCAAAGCAGATATCAATACAGTGGATAGATTTGAACATGCCATCGGCAACGGGTGATTGCCATGTGAACATATACATATAAACCGGTGCAGCCCCGGCAATGGCCTTGGCATTTGCCTGGCGGATAACACCCGGCCTAAATGTAGCCAGGTCAATATCCAAATAGTCTGATGGCTTTACGGTTCCTGGATAGGATTTTAAAACCTCGGCCATATAAGTATCTGTTTTATCTCCATATTTTTTTTGCAGGTTGGTTTTAACCTCATCCAGGGAGTAGTTTCTTATTGCCGGATTAATAAGCGAAGCCATAAACTCGGTTTTGGTTGATCCTACCAGTAAGGGAATGTTTTTTGATAGCTCAATTGCTGCCGCGTCGTTGAGCTGATAAGGCAAAAATACACCATCATTAACCGGCTCCCAGCCTAAACCAAAGCCAGCTACCGGTTTACCCTCGGCCTTTAATTGCTGCGCAACTTTTGGCAGGGCTTTTTTTGCCGCCGCGCTCAGGCGTTCGTAAGGTATGGTTTGTAAGGAATCTACCTGTGATGGTTGCAGATTAAGTACTTCCAGCATGGCGGCGCCTATTCTTTTTGATACCTCATTATCCATAAATTTGGTTTGATAGCTACCACTTTGAACAATAGCTTTATGGAACAAACCCTTTGCAGATGGCGCAGCCATTAAGGTAGTAACCTTACCGCCACCGCCTGATTGACCAAAAATGGTCACATTGTCCGGGTCGCCACCAAAGCTGGCTATGTTTTGCTTAACCCATTGCAGCGCGGCAACAACATCCATCATTCCCACATTTGCCGATGATTTATATTTATCGCCATAGGCCGAAAGGTTTAAGAAACCCAATAAGTTTAACCGATGGTTGATAGATACCACTACCACATCACCCTTTTTACTTAAGTTTTCACCATCATAGGATGGCAATTCAATAGCCGAGCCTGCAGCAAAGCCGCCACCATGCAGCCAAACCATAACCGGTCGTTTTTTTTGATCATTAAGTCCGGGAGTCCAAACATTAAGCTTAAGGCAATCCTCGTTCATATATCCCCAGTTGTGCTGAAAGCCAAACTCAATAGGATCATTAACCGTAGCGGTAGCATCAATAGGGCAAACTGCGCCATAAACTAATGATGCACGGACGCCTTGCCAGGCTGTTGGCTTTTCGGGAGCCATAAAACGTTTGGCCTGTGCGTAGGGGATACCTTTGTAATTATAGGTGCCGTTGTGAATGTAGCCCCGCACCTGCCCGTTATCGGTACCGGTTACAGCTATGTTTTCACCTGCGGTAACGGCGTCGCCGCTTTGGCAATAGCCCAATACAGGCATCAGGCAAAGAGCCAGCAAAGCCCAAAATGTAGAATTTTTCTTCATGGTTATCTGGTTTTATATAATTGGTTTATGGATTATTCGCGGGTTGAATAATTTATACCAGTACCATGAAATTGCGTAGATGACAACTAATCATTAAGCACAATTATCATTGTGTAGGTATTACACAATGATAATTATAAATTTCTATTTTACAATAGCCTGAAACAACTTTATTACAAATGATTTGATTGCCAATCAGCTATTTAGCCAGCACATCAAACGAAGCCAATAAATTAACATTAGGGTCGATGTTTATGGCTTGAGGCTTTGCTTTTAAAGGGATCTGCACTGTGGTTGTTATATTTTTTACAGTAATGCTGTGGATATGGTCATCAACAGCGATTTCAAGGGGAAATTCATACAAATTGCTTTGTTTTTGCTCAATAGTAATATCAAGCATTTCTTTAGCGGCATCATATTGCCAGGTTAACTTCAGGTCGGGGTGCCCGGCAGTTCTCAACCATTGTTTAAAAAATGGTTTCAGGTTTTGGCCGCTGGCTTGCTCCATTACCAGGCACAGGTCTGCAGTATTGGCATTGCGCCCATTATATTTTGTGTAGTAATTGCTTACACCTTTCCAAAAGGTGGCATCGCCCAGCTTTCGCCTCAGCATGTGCAACACCCAGCCTCCCTTTTGGTAGCTATTGGCATTAAGTAATTGCATGTATTGGTTTTTAACCGCAGTATCGACCACAGGTGTCATCCGTTTCTTTTCAAAATCAAAAACTGTTTTCCTGTCTGCGGCTAATCGTTTTTTTAAGGTATCTGCACCATATTTATTCTCCAGGTACAGGTTGGTCATGTAAGTAGCAAAACCTTCGCTCAGCCACAGATGAGCAAAGGTTTTTTCGCTCGCGCCATCGCCAAACCATTGATGCGCTATCTCATGGCCCATTAACTCCTCTATGCCTTTATCGTTAACCGACTCCTCGAAATAGAATATGGCACTGGCATTCTCCATACCGCCAAATATGGTTTTTGATTGCACATTAGCCAGTTTTTCATAACTGTAAGGACCAACCTTTTTAATGAAAAATGGTAATATCTCTTTAGCTATCGCGTAGCTTTTAAATCCTGCATCTTTATTCTCGGGGAACACATACGTATAAATGGGAATACCGCTAACATCGCCGGTATGATCTATAGCGAACTCCGCGACACCAATTACCATCACCTTGGTGGGCAGGGCTACGTTTTCCTGCCAATGGGTGAGTTTTAGGTTGTTGGGCAATGCGTTTTCCTCCAATTTTAACCCGTTTGATACCACCTGGTAATGATCTGGGGCTGTTACTACAAAATCAACAGTGGCTTTGTCTGCCAGCGCATCAACGCAGGGCAGCCAGTTATGCGCCCTGTTGGGCCAGTTATCGCCAAAAAAAGTACGATGACCAAAGTTATTGGTTGATATGATCAATCCATCGGCAGGTATACCTTCATAGTTAATCACATAACTATGCCTGCTGGGTGCTACAACAGTGGTATAAATTTTAACCGCGCCGCTATCCTGTTCAAATTTCAGATTTTTACCGTTTTCTGTTATGGATGACACCGTCATCCCTTTACCTGCGGTGTTTTTCTTAACCAGGTCCAGGCTAAATGACGATGTGCTTTTCAAAAATTTTATGGCAACCGTTGCTTCGCCTTTAATGTTGTTATCAACATCATTAAGTTGCAGCGCAAAATTGTAGTGTTGTACATCAATAGGTGAACCGGGGACCTGGGCATGAGCAGATAATGAAAAAAAGCCAACCGTGGCACTGCTTATTAAATAAATTATTTTTTTTAACATCTTCTAATCTTTTACAATTGTAAAACTAACGGGCAACTCATATTCTACTTTCACCGGTTCTCCCTTATATAAGCCCGGAAGCCATTCTCCCGTTATTCGCTTCACACCATTTAGTGACTCCTCGTCGCAACCAAATCCTAAACCTGATTTTACCTTGAAATTGGACGCACGGCCTAATGTATCTATCGTGAAAGCAATTATAACTATTCCCTGTATATTATGCTCCCTCGCAATTGCCGGGTATCTTAAATTATATAGATCATTCTGCATTATCTGTTCACCGTCTAAAAATAAAATGGGGCGATCAAGGCTTAAGCTTATGGTGTCAGCTCCTTTGATTACTTTATAATTTTGGCTTAAGCTGTCTGTATGTGATAATTTATAATAGCGGAGCACTTTGTTGCTATAATCGTATTTTACTTGTAATTCATCCTTTCCATTAAAGGCGCTCCAAAACCCAAAACGTTTATCGTTTTTAAAAAAACCTGTTACAGCAACTGTACCCCTATGGGAATAGTATGTCCAGATGCTATCCTTCAAATTATCTTTGTAATATCCATCACAAATTAATCTGTTATTAAAAAGGACATATTTTTCATATTTGCCGCTTCGTATTTGCTCATTAGAATCAAGGACAAAATACTTTTCTAAAATATTGTGTTTTTCATCTGCCTTAATAATTTGCTTTATTTGAGCAGGCGACCTCAACGGCAGCAAAAAAACAAATAGTAGTAGAGCCGCATTTTTCATACCGTAAAGATATCGGGATAAAAGTATTTTTAATTAATCTGACGGCTTAAATCGAGTTTTATAAACTAAAAATTATAGTTGCGGGTAATATTCTTTAAAATCGCAAAACGTCCAAATGCTAACCTAACGAATACAAATCCTTAAAACGTCACACTCGCCCCTGCGGTAAATAAAAAACACAAACAATTTTTTGATGTATTGCTCACATATTCAACGTGGTTAAATGGTTTAATAAGGTAGAGGATAAAAGAAATCTGCACTTTATTAATCATATAAGTAATCCGGTACTGAACCGCTAATGGCTAATAGTTTGGAATTAAAAAACAGCGCAATTTAACTCTATGCAATAAAGCGAAGGTTTTCGCTCTCAAACTAAAAAAGCCTTTGGCAAATGCCAAAGGCTTTTTTTTAATATTATAAAGTGCTTCCCTTACGGGATAAAAGGCATCTTTTACATCTTCGGCATTCTGCGCATCATGCTGGCCATGGCGGCAGGGTTGCTCATTTGTTTCATCACCTTTTTCATGTCATCAAACTGCTTCATGAGGCGGTTTACTTCGGTAAGATCAGTACCAGAGCCCTTTGCAATACGGTTGCGGCGACTTTGATTAATGGTTTCCGGATTTGATTTTTCGAAAGGTGTCATTGACTGGATGATAGCTTCGATAGCCTTAAATGCATTGTCATCAATCTCCACGTCCTTCATCATTTTACCTACACCCGGTATCATACCCATCAGATCTTTCATGTTACCCATTTTCTTGATCTGCTGTATCTGGCTGTAAAAATCGTTAAAATCAAATTTGTTCTTACGAATTTTCTTTTGCAGCTCGGCAGCTTCCTTTTCGTCAAACTGCTGTTGGGCACGTTCAACCAGGGATATCACATCACCCATACCCAATATCCTGGATGCCATACGATCAGGGTGGAAAACGTCAAGCGCTTCCATCTTCTCGCCTGTACCAACAAATTTGATAGGCTTATTAACAACCGATTTAATAGATAACGCTGCACCACCACGGGTATCACCATCAAGCTTGGTTAACACCACACCGGTAAAGTCAAGGCGATCATTGAACACCTTGGCGGTGTTTACCGCATCCTGACCGGTCATGGAGTCAACTACAAACAGGATCTCATGTGGTTTCACCGCAGCTTTTACCTGCTCAATTTCCACCATCATTGCTTCGTCAATAGCTAAACGGCCAGCGGTATCAATGATAACCACGTTGTTACCATTTTGCTTTGCCAATGCAATACCCTCCAGGGCAATAGCCACCGGATCTTTCGATTCCAGGTTGGCGTAAACCGGCACACCAATCTGCTGGCCTAATACCTGCAATTGATCAATAGCCGCGGGGCGGTATATATCATCGGCAACCAGTAACGGTTTTTTGCCCTTTTGTGTTTTTAAGTAATTGGCCAGCTTACCTGTAAAGGTGGTTTTACCAGCACCGTTTAAACCAGCAATCAATATAATGGTTGGCGATGCTTTAAGCTCCAGTTCGGCGGTGGTGCCGCCCATAAGCTCGGTAAGCTCATCATTCATCAGTTTGGTAAGCAACTGGCCCGGCGATATGGACGTTAGTACGTTGTTACCCAATGCCTTTTGCCTTACATCATCGGTAAATGCTTTGGCGGTTTTATAGTTTACGTCGGCATCCAGAAGGGCTTTGCGAATTTCCTTCATGGTCTCTGCCACGTTTATTTCAGTAATAGTTCCTTGTCCCTTCAGTACCTTAAAGGCCCTGTCGAGTTTATCCGAAAGATTTTCAAACATTATTATTATCCTAATTTTGAGCTTACAAAGGTATGATTTTTCTTGTTTGGAAAAAGGATGAATGGAGCAAGGAAAGGGACAAAAGAAAATAAAGGATGCTGTGTCATATATTCTTATCCCAAAAACGTTGTTCTATAAAATTATGGAAAACGATACAGTATACCGAGCGCAAGCCCCTCTGTACCCTGGGCGGCGGAAGCCGTATGTCTATCGTACAGCAGCGTACCGTTAATGGTTACGTTAACGAGGCGGTTAACCCGGGCTGATAGTACGGCATCCAAACGATGGGTAATAAATTTAGGTGATTCGCCGTAGGGAATAAAGAGTGCATAACGGGCGTTAAGGTGCACGTTTTTCATCAGGTCTTTATCAAACAAGCCTACTATCTGGAACGCGAGGTCGTTTTTCACGGTATGATTGGGGCCAACGCCGTAATCATTGCTTTTTCTTACACTATCATCCAAAACAAATGTTTGCCTTGCGGTACCAGTACCCAATCGTAAATCAAAATAACCTGTTGGCTTATACTCAAAACCTATCGATTCTGTTAAGTAGCCCGGCGCCATAAAATTCGAGATCTGCTGCGCGGCAAATTTGCCTCCGCCCAGGTCTGTATAGTTAAAGCCCTTATCAAACTGCGATTCAAACGTAAGTGCACCAAAAAAGTACCAGTGTTTGGATAGCTGTGATGCAAGCTTATTATCAAAGTAAATACGATCGTTAGTTTTGCGTTTGCCCTGGCCTTTATTTTTAGCTACGCCATACGTAAGATTAAGCTCAGATACATAGCTGAAGGGAGCCTTGTTATATTCGGTATGGTAAATAAAGTTAGTACCCAGTGCTACCGAGTTTACACCACCCGCGCTGTAATTATTGGTAAATGCCGACTGGCTAAAGTTGAGCCCAAAAAGAACCGTTTTTTTCCAGTAATTTATTTTATAATCCATCAGCGTAACCGGAATTTGCTCCCGCTGTATTTGTATTGCCCTTGCCCTTGTAGGAATGGCGTTACGGCGCGAATCGATCCTGAGTTTGTTAATCTGCGCGGTATCAATTTTGATGGTGTCCTTTTTCAGCGAATCGGTTTGCTGAGCGCTTACCGAAATACTGCAGGCTATTAATGCTAATAAAAGCAGTCCAAGTCTGGGTTTTAACATAGTACACAAATTAAAGCAAAAATCTCCTTTATAACCGTCTTTAATTAAAAATGTTGTAAAACGATTTAATTAAAAAATGTTTTTAGCCCCTCTTAATGGATATTAAATGCCAATTATCTGTATAAACAAAACGGCATTATAAAAACTAAACCGAATGCATTTTATAACTCAAAACAGTCAATTATGTGATTAAACAAGAAAAATTCCGGCATTATTTACCCACTTCTAAAACATAGCTTTATAGCTCATTGTTATCATAGAAACTTAAAATTATGAATACAAAAGCTGCAGTTAGTATACTAACTATTTACCTGGCCTGTTACATAATTATATTCGCCACCGGGTATTCCATTACCTTACTTGCCGCCATGTTCCTGGCCTCGCCGTTTCTAATATGCTGGATGATTTACAAAGTTTTAAAAGATGATAGCTTTAAATATCCGGCATTAGGCCATAATGAAGAATGGGGTTATCTTGATAAAGATAAAAATGATCTGGGGCTGTTTTAATTATTTCAGATTTCAACTCTATTTAAACCGGTGCCTGGTGTTGCCTGTCAATTAACTTTTATAAAACACTACATTTCAATTATTTGTGCATAATTTAGTAATTATAAACCATTCATTTCCGGTTATGAACAAGCCCTCCATTCCATTTATTATCGCCATGACTTTTTTTATGCTTACTGGCACATTTGGCCGCGCGCAAAACAGTTTAAATAATAAGGACAATATTGACCGCAAATGGTGGAAAGAGGCTGTGGTATATCAGCTTTATCCGCGGAGTTTTAAAGATGATAATGGAGATGGCATTGGCGACCTGAAAGGAATAATATCTAAACTGGATTATATAAAAAGCCTGGGAGTAGATGTGGTATGGCTAAACCCCATATACAGTTCGCCAAATGATGATAATGGTTACGATGTAAGTGACTATCGCGACATTATGAAGGATTTTGGCACCATGGCCGATTTTGACACGCTGCTAAAAGGCATGCATGCGCGGGGCATTAAACTGGTTATGGACCTGGTAGTAAACCATAGCAGCGATGAACATGAATGGTTTAAGCAAAGCAGAAGCTCGCGCAACAATCCATACCGAGAATATTACCACTGGTGGAATGCCGAGAAGGGAAAGCCGCCGTACCGCTATAGTTTATTTGATGTTAACCATGATGCCTGGCGCTATGATTCACTTACTAATGCCTATTACCTTCACTATTTTTCGCGCAAGCAACCCGATTTAAACTGGGAAAACCCTAAACTGCGCCAGGAGGTTTATGACATTATGAAATTTTGGGCCGATAAGGGAATTGATGGCTTTAGGCTTGATGCATTCCAGTTTGCGGCAAAGGATACAACCTTCCCGGCATTTCCGCAGGGGTTTGAAAAAAACTTTACGCAGTACTATGGCATGCAGGGAAATTTGCACGGCTATTTGCAGGAGATGAATAACCAGGTGCTTAGCAAGTATAATGTAATGAGCGTGGCAGAAGGCGCCGGCAATACATTTGAAGACGCGCACAATTTGGTTGATGCCGATAGAAATGAATTGAACATGGCCTATGCATTTGAGGGAGTGGATATTGCCAAGCCCGAAGGATACAGTTTGTTGCACTTAAAAAGCGTGTTTAGTAAATGGGATAGCGCTTTTGCGGCCAAAGGGTGGCTGTCGGTCTTTTTAGCCAATCATGACCAGGCCAGGCTGGTGAGCAGGTTCGGCAATGATAGCCCGCAGTTTAGGGCGCTATCATCAAAAATGCTGACCACCTTTTTGATGACTATGCGCGGCACGCCCTACTATTACAACGGCGATGAGTTAGGAATGACCAATGCCGGATTTACTAAAATTGAAGATTACCGTGATGTGCAAACGCTTAATGAATATCAGCGTCAAAAAAACCTGGGAACCGATCTGCAAAAGTACTTACAACGAATAAGCTTTGAAAGCCGTGATAATGGCCGCACACCCTTTCAATGGAATAGTACCGGAAATGCAGGCTTTACAAAAGGTAAGCCATGGATAACGGTAAACGCCAACTATAAAACCATTAATGCGGCCGCCCAGGAAAAAGACCCGGCCAGTACATTAAATTATTTCAGGAGAGCTGTAAAACTGCGAAAAGATAACCTTGTGCTGGTGTATGGCAAATATAGCCTGTTGGATAAGCAAAATCCGGATACCTATGCATTCACCCGGGAGTTAAATGGCAAAAAACTATTGGTATTGTTAAATTTCAAGGATAAGACAGCCACCGCACAAACGGATATCAACCTGAGCAATGCCGCAGTATTGTTGGGCAATTATGATAAGCCATCAAAAGACGGAACCTTAAAACCTTATGAAGCTGTGGTGTATGAGTTGAAATAAGTTTTAATTTTACAGCATAAGGCACCTATGGAAGTAATAACGTTAGATGAATTTTACAAGCAAACCGCGGCCCTTGTTCCGGAGGGGATCAATAAAGAGATAGGCCATTTCAATGTTTTCAACATTGCTGAGCTAAGCAAAACAGGTGTAATGCCTTATAACAGGCGCACTTATTATAAAATAAGTATGATTCGCGGCCGTAACAGGGCCGAGTATGCTGATAAAGTGATCGACATTGAAAAAAACGCCCTGCTATTTGCCACCCCCAGGATCCCTTATAACTGGCAGCCGCTGGATGATGATCAGCAAGGCCATTTCTGCATTTTTACCGACGAGTTCCTGGTTCAGGCCAAAAGCGGGGTAGTGCTCGATGATCTGCCTATCTTTCAACCAGGTGGCTATCCCATATTTCAGCTTAGCGATGATGACACCATCGCGATAACTGCCATATTTAGCAAAATGCACCAGGAACTATCATCAAACTATGCCTACAAGTATGATTTGATACGCAATTACATTTTGGAACTTATACACCAGGGTCAAAAGCTGCAGCCTGCTTCCGCGCTTTACCCTGGTCATACAGCCTCGGCAAGGGTGTCATCCCTGTTTATGGAGCTGCTTGAGCGGCAGTTCCCCATCGAATCGCCCAGTCAAAAGCTCAAACTGCGCACAGCCAAGGATTATGCTGATCGTCTTGCCGTACATGTAAATCATCTTAATAAGGTACTAAAAGAAAATACCGGTAAAACTACTACCCATATTATTAGTGGCCGCGTTATCCAGGAGGCCAAGATCCTGCTTAAGCAAACCGACTGGAACATATCCGAAATCTCTTACTCCCTTGGTTTTGAACAGGTAGCTCATTTTTCAAACTTCTTTAAAAAGCAAACGTCATTAGCGCCAATGGCGTTCAGGTAGTAAATTTTCATTTTAAACGCAACTTGTTATCCCCGATAAATAATCCGGGTTGTTTTGTATTGACTTTCGTTTAGCCAACAAGTTCAGCAGCCAGCAAATAAAGCGGTCATGTTATTTTTAAAGTATAAAACTAAACAACAGGAGGCTACGTAAAAAGAATACTCCTGTTTTGATACCCAGGTTTAAAACCCTGATTGCCTAAATTGCACCATTAATGATCAGCCAATCAGTAAATGATTTTAATATAGATTTGATATTTTGAAAAATCACGCAGCTTTTGAATTTTGGAATAGATTAGTTGGCCATAGATCAAATGTTTCGCTCGAAGGTCGAATTTTTCATTCCGTTTGTATAGTTATATTAGTTGTACTTGGCGTTAATATCCCATTCAATTATTTAATTGGCCTTCCTCAGCTGGCCATCCTAATGGCGATAATTTCCTTCGTCGTCGCCTTCGTATACTATAATTCCAGAATTAAAGACAGGCTCAATAGCAGTATTACTATTTTCCTGATAACCAACAACCTGTTACTTATTGCCAACTACTATTACAATTCTGGCATTAATGGGCCCGGGTACGTTATTTTTATACTATCGTTTTTTACCACGGTAGCCATCATTCCGCAAAAACAATACAAGATCTGGCTTCCACTTAACGTAGGCATTATTTTAAGTTTACTATTTATAGAAAACGCACATCCAGACCTGATCGAGAATACCTACAACAGCAGAACAAGCCGTTTTATTGATTTTGGCTACAGTTATATTGCAACGGTTTCACTTATACTGGTAGTTACGGTTCATATCCGCACTGCCTATAAAAAAGAGCGAAGAGTTGTAGAGCAGAAGGCAAAGGCACTTGAATTGACAAATACCACCAAAAACAAACTCCTCTCCATACTGGCTCATGACCTTAAAGAGCCGCTATCATCATTACAGGGTTTCCTGGAGTTACTTACCGAATACAACCTGGACGAAGCTGAAAGAGTAAACATTGAAAAGGAACTATTAAGACGCACGCAAGACACCTCTTATATGCTAACCAATGTACTTTCCTGGACCAAAAGCCAAATGGAATCTGTTCAGGTAAAGCTAATCCCTTTAAACTTGCTGCAAACATTAGATAATACACTCCGAATTTTAAAAAGCATAGCCAAAGAAAAATCTATTGAGCTTCATGATGATTTAGCGAGCCATATTTGGGTAATAGGTGATAGGGATATGTTGCAATTGGTTATTAGAAACTTAGTTATAAATGCCATTAAGTTTACTTATCCCGGCGGCAAAGTAACCGTAAGTGCCGAAGTTGTAGAAAACAATTGCATTATTAAGGTAGCCGATACCGGTCAGGGCATTCCTCTTGCACAGCAAGCCAGCTTATTTTCACTTTCGGCCCAGTCCACATTCGGAACCGGAAAAGAAAAAGGCGCGGGATTGGGCCTGGTGCTTTGCCAGGAATTTGCAGCCTTGCAAGGAGGCAAAATATGGTTTACAAGTGAGCAAAATGTGGGGAGTACCTTTTTTGTAAGTTTTGAGTTTTACTCCTTAGCCAAACATGGGGAGTTGTCAAAACTGTCTTCATAAAAGTACTGCAATCAAAGATCTTTGCTACTTATTCAAAAACAAATGGCTTGCTGGCTAAACACAGGATTACACAATAACCGTGCATGTACAACTTACAGGCAAATATTCTATAGCTCTTACACCGCACTCTATTTATTTATCGTTAAATTTATCAATAACTTATATGAGCATGCTTTAATTGGATCATTTATTGATTATATAAAAGAACAAAATCAAACCTTCAACCGTTCATGCTAAAGATCAATTTATCACTATGGAAAATTTCGACATACATTATGCGGCCAACAACAGGGAGTTCGATCTGCATATTTTAGCCAAAAAAAATTCTATCAAGGGTGTTTACTATTCGGTTTATGACCATGGGGTATGGCTTGCAAATATCTGCAAAAAAGGCAGGGATAAATACAAGGCACTATCGTACACCGGGGCCTTCCCGCAAAACGATTTGGATATTATAGGGCAGCAGATTGATTTAATCCATTAAACTACTTATCAACGGAGGTTAACAAAGGGCTTAATAATGCGCTGTAGTTTGCTTTATGAAGTTATTTTAGCTTTTCCACACATTTGTTAAGTTGTATTTTAACATGGTCCTCTTCCTTTTTAGTAGCGATAACTTTTGTTAAAGCAGCCTGGTAATATCCCAAAGCTTTTTTGTACTCGTCATGCTTAAACGAATAATCGCCGGCTATTACGTAGGCATGGTAGTATTGAGGATTGGTAGCTACCAGGCTATCGGTATTTATCGTTTCGCCATCAAGCACACGCTGCTTCATTTTACGAAAGCTCACAAAGTCCTGGTATTGCGCAGTTGAAAGAAAAGTATCTGCCGGTACCGTGAGGTTCTGCTCGTTAATTTCCTGATCCTTTTTCATACCCCGCAATCCAAATACTTTCTTCAGGTCATAGGCCACATATTCGCCCAGTTGCCATGGCGAAGTGCTTACCCAAACCAACAGTTTCTTAGGCTCAAAAACAATGCTGTGGTGCGACATTAGCTGGTTGATGGCTTTCTCGTTACCCATGCCAATATCTGCTCCATGCATACCTTTCTGATCGCGCAATATCGCTATGGTTTTTTGTACCGTATTTTTGCCGTTGGCATTCAGCAGTTCCATGAGGCGGTTATACCGGTATGGCGATGCACTCTCGGCCACCTGGATCTTGTTTTCTTTTGAATGAATGAGGCCCTTGCTCTGGAAATGGTTGGCGCAAACAATGTAATCCTGATGCGGATCGTACATATCCAGCGTATCGGGGGTTTTCTCAATTACAACGGCTTTGTTATCGGCAGCGGAGGCAACCAGGAAGGCTTCAGATACAAACATCTTACGCTTTTTAGCAATAGCATATGCTTCCTGTGTGTTTTTAGCATACTGCAATATCTCGCGGGCCACCAATGATACCGGCGTAGCCGCTCCTGTAGGAATATTGGTTTTATCGGCATTGATGGTTACACTTACCCCTTTTTCATTCATCCCGGATACTGCGCCGATAAAACCACCCCAGGTAACAGTCATAAATTTATACCCTTCGGTGGGATTAAAAAATGCCACGATCTTATCCTGCGCAAATTTATCGCCCACATAAAAATCAAAATTACGACCAATGATCATCGTACTATCCTCAGATTTTACACCCCAGGTGCCAAACGATGTACAGCCCACCAAAGCCATACTTTGCAGCGCATGGCCAATATCATGAGCGGCATGATAGTTCAATATCCGCTGGTAGTTGGAACCAATGTACTGGTACTTATCTGATGCCGATTTAGAGATCCCGTAGATCTCTTCCTTATATTCTTCGGTTACATTTTTATCCAGGTTGCGGTTAAACCACGCAATAAAGTATTTTAAAAAATGCTGGTAAAATTTAGAGGGCACTATCCTGCCTATCTGTTCTACAAAGTGGTCTTCCTGTGCCACAACCAGTTCCTGGCTTAGCTTGCCGTTTATAACACCACGTTCAAAGGGTTTACCTTCTACATACATTTCAAATAAACCACTTTTACTTTTGCGAAACCAATCGTTTTTAATGGTGTAAAAACCTTTGGAAGGCTCGGCGCGCTGTAGTTCCAAGCTGCTTAAATCCTTAGGATCGGGCGGGTAATCAATCGCTACCGCATACAGGTAAACCATGCCAATAATAATCAGCAGCACAAAACCCAGGAAAACATAAAGTATCCTTTTCCCAAACTTTTTCCAGCTGAATTTCTTATGCATTCCGTATTTTCCCTATTATGGCATCGTTGCCCAGTAAAGTAGTGCAGGTAACTATAGCGCTCATGGCTGTACCTAAAATACCATGTAAGTTAAGGTTTTGCCCGGTAAGATACAGGTTAGGTATTTTAGTGCGCGGTGATATAAATGTTTTTAGCGTGTGTTTATAATCTTTCACGATGCCGTAAAGTGAACCATCGCCATTACCAATATAATCGCGGTAGGAGAGTGGCGTTGCCGAGTAATAGGATTTGATATGGCTCCTGAAATCCGGGAATTTTTTCTCCACCATGTCCAGCAATTTCTCGCTTTTACGAATCTTGAATTCCTCATAAGTTTCGCCCCGTTCGTTAACGTTTGATACCGTGTTAAAGGTATCCTCCCAGGGTTTCATCTCCTCAAAGCGCATATAGGTGAGTATAGATGCTCCATCGGCAAATTTGGCCGACCTAGAAGATGGAGCCATAAAATAGGCGTAGCCAAGCGGCCAGTTCTCTTCGTTGTAATCGGCAATATCCCAAACGTGGCCATCCTTGCCAATGTAGTAGTTGGTATTAAAATAAGGGAAGCTGTCCTTTTTAAAAACCACATTCAGCGTGAACGATGACACCGAGTTTTCCAGCCCTTTTAAGCGGTTGCGATAAGCCGGTTTAATCACGTCAGAATCCGTCATTTCCAGCGTTTGCACCGGGTGCATGTTGCTGATAAACTGCCGGCCATAGATGTTTACACCATTGGCGGTTTCCACATGCGATACCTTTCCATCTTCCACAACAATCCGTTTCACCTCGCAATGGCGCTTGATAACTCCACCCCTTGATCGGATGTTTTTGGCAATATACTTCGCTATCTGCGATCCGCCGTCCACACATTTATAGGAACTTTCAATATAGCTGTTCAGGATGAGCGCGTGTACATAAAACGGGGTTTTATCTGCCTGTCCGGCATACAACGCGTTATTACCCGCCAGTACAGCCTGCAGGCGCGGATTATCGGTTATGGATTCTATAAACCCTTTAGTGTCAATTTCCAGCACGGCCGACTTTTCGTTGAAATCATCGCCGCTTTTTAAGTTATACAAAGAAAATTTACTGCAAACCTCTTTTATCTTATCGCAATAGGCATTAAGCGCAGCTTCCTCGCCGGGGAAATGTTTTAATATATGGCTAATGAAATTATCGTAACCCTGGGCATATTCGTATTCAATCTCTTCGCCATAAATGCCTATCTTATCAAAAACAACATCCTGTTTTTGCAGTTTCAGCTTATCTATCAGGTTAAGGTATTTGAATATCTGGTACAGGTTTTGGCCTTCATCAAGCCCGCCAAGGTAATGCACGCCCGAGTCAAAGATCACTTTATCGCGCACATAAGTTTGCAGCGAACCGCCGATTTGCTTGTTTTTTTCTATCACGCAAACCTTGAATCCTTCCCTGCTCAGTAAATCGGCGCTCACCAATCCCCCCATACCGCTGCCGATAATTACGGCATCATAAATCTCCATTTATCTAATTCCCTGTTTTATATTATAGTTTATAAATCCTTATTGGGGTTTAAAGTTGGCCCGTGCGGTGAAATCCCCTCTTGAGAGGGGCAGGGGTGTGTTATCGCGCGCTTAACACACCCCTGCCATTTCGCTATCCCGGCCCGCCCCCTCTCAAGAGGGGATTGTAAACCCGCCATTATTTTTTTATTACAAAAGTAATATTTGAAGTGTACTTTGTTTCATCAATTATATGGCAGTCCATATTATTGGCAGCCGCAATGTCCTCAACCAGTCGCGCTGATAAAAACGACAAGCCCTTGCTTGCCTTATTGAATTTTACAAACCTGGTCGAAAAAAACTCCGTAAGCTCGGTACCCCGGTGCTTTTTTTTCAGGTCTTTATTGCCATCACGAATAATAATCATCCCGCCGGCATTCAGGCTGTTGATGCAGCGCTGTACAATCAGTTTTTGCTCATCGGGCTGCATATAATGCAGCATATCGGCAATAATAATGGCATCGTATTTTTCAAACTCAAAGTTGAGCACGTCCGCATGTTCAAAATTGATCAGCGCGTCTTTGTTAAAGTTATTGCTGGCTAACTCTATTTTATCCTCATCATAATCTATCCCGGTAAACACACGTTGCGGGGCAGCAAAGTGTAACATATAAGGCATAAAACCATAGCCGCAGCCAATATCAAGCATTTTACCTTTTATAGGCAGCAGGTTATGAAATTGCTGGTAGTTTTTTTCTAAACTTACCTTAACTCGCATATACCACTCCAAAACCGGGCCCTTATAAAGGTAATTATATATCAGCTGCTCGCGGTAATAGCGCGGTTGCTGCACATCTGCGCACAGTTGTTTGTATTCGGCCTTGAAATATTTACTGATAGCTTTGGTGCGTTCATAATAACCTGTTCCAAAAGCACTGTCGCCCGGTTTTATACGGGGCAGGTATTTGAGGGTGATCTTGCCGTTCTTTAAAAGAAAATCGCCCTTGGTCATGCAATAGCCGGTGCCGTGGACGAGTATCGGCTGAATATCCATATCCAATTGTTCGGCCAGGTAAAACGCCCCTTTGTGAAAGCGTTTAATATCCCCGTCAACAGAGCGGGTGCCTTCGGGGAAGATCACGATGGAGTAACCTTGCTTTACCCTGCCGGCCAGCAGATCGATATTAGCTTCGGTGCCCTGGGCTACCGGGAAATAATCGGCCATGCGCACCACCGCCCCAAATACAGGCGAGTTCCATACCCAGTTATTGGTGAACAGGATGAGCTTTGGATTAAGCATCACCAATATCAAAATATCCAAAAACGACTGGTGGTTGGCAATAATTACCGATGGCTTATCAAAATCGCCAAGTTGCTTATCAATGATCTCCTTTTTCACGTTCCCCATGATATAGATCATTGACCAGGAGAACCGGGCGAGGATGGCATGATAAACCAGCTTCCCTTTTTCCTTGCTGAACGGATTCAGCCTGAATAAAAAGCCTAACGCCGATAGGATTAAACAGCCCGTTACAAAATAACTGAACGCGAAAACACTGATCACAAAGCCGCTGATGGTCCAGGGGAATTGCTTTTTCTGTGTGCGGTTTTTAATGAGGATATTAAACAGGAAAGGGATCAGTATCTGCGACATGATGACCACGCAACAGATCCCGATGATCGAAATAAAAGCTATCGACCGCAAAGCAGGGTGTTTGGCAAATATCAATACTCCCAAACCCGTAATGGTAGTTATGGCCGATAAAAAGATGGATGATTTATAAGATGATAATACCTTTTTGCCTGTTTTGTATTCCTGCAGCAGGCCATCCATAATGTACAGGCTATAATCATCACCCAAACCAAATATCAGGGCCGATATAATGATGTTCACTATATTAAAGCCAATACCGAAAATTCCCATCAGCCCTAAGATCCAGATCCATGAAATAGCCATCGGGATAAAGGAAACCAGCGCCAATTCCATACGGCCGTAAGTTAGCAGCAACACCACAAATACTAACAGGGATGACATGACCGCTATTTTGGTAAAATCGGCATTAATGATCTCTACCAGTTTATTGGTGAGGTATTGTTTATCTATAACGGTAACATTAGGGTCGTTTTCAAAGGCTTTGTAAATGGCGGCCTTTTTATCAGCCGATGTTTGTACCAGTGTTACTACGGTAGAGTGACTGGGATACTCGTTAATAAAATTATCAAGAAAACTCTTCCTGATGCCGGCTACATCACCTTCATTTATGTGCGAAAAATCTTTGTTGAGCAGCGTTTTAAATTTATCAAAGGCCGCAGCGCTAAAACCTTGTTGTTGGCCTTCTTTATCCAGGGTGGCAAATAGTTGCTGTTTCCTCTCGGGAGTCCAGTAAGTATTCCAGCGGGCTATTCTTTCTTTTTGAAGGGAATCGGAGAGGATGAAAGACGATACATCCGAAGATTTTTTTACGATGCCCTGCGCCTTTAGCTTTTCAATTTGGGCCGCCAGCTTTTCGTTATTCACCAAAGCCCCGTCCAACGTTTTTCCTTCGGATACCAGGTATACAGATTGCAGCGCATACTGATTGATCTTGTTGAGCTTGGCTTGCGATTGCTGCAGCTGCAAAGGCATGTAATTCATTTTGGCTACATCAAACTCAAAGGTTACATCATTGGCCTTGTAAAAAAACACACCGGTAAGCAGTATGATACCGGTAACAATGAACTTATTATACTCAGGATTAAAGGAGGCCAGCTTATCTATCCATGAAAGCAGAATCACCTGGTGGTTTTCCTGCTCTTTTTTGGTCGATATAAACTGCGGCAAAAATACCAGCGAGCAAATGGAGGCGCCTATCAAACTAAAAGCGGCAAAAAGGCCCAGGTCTTTCAGCATTTCCGATTCTACAAACTCCAGGCACAGGAAACCACCAATGGTTGTAAAGCTGCCAACGGTAAGGGGCATTACCAGATCTTTAAGCACCTGCTCCACACTTTTGGTATGCCGGTAATGGTTAAATACATGCAGCGAATAATTGATAGCGATACCCAGCACCACCGAACCCGTACCCAAAGCGATAACCGAGATGCTGCCCTTTAAAAAGTAAATAGCCGTTAATGAAAACAGTGAACCAAACAGCACCGGGATTAAAATAATTATGGGTGCCCGCTTTTTTCTAAAATACAAACCTAAAAACAAAATAAGGGCCAGCACGGTGATGCCCTGCGTAAGTGCGGTATCTTTCCGTAGTTGTAAAGCGTTGCCATAATATACTGCCGCCGAGCCAAAATAGGTGGCCGTAACAATTCTTTTAGGCTTATTGCTTAAGCTATCTATCAGCTGGTTTAAGCCTTTTATTAAAACGCCGTTCTTCCCCGTATTATTTGGCGGGTAGGCCGGGGTGATAAACATGAGCAGGGTTTGATGATCTTTGGTGACCACATAGTTATCATACAGTTCAAAATTTTTATCGTACTGTAATTGTTGTAACTTTTTTAGTCCGATGAAGGAGATACCCACGGGATCATTACTGATGATGCTTTTTAGGGCTATGCCTGCTGGCGATGCAAGTGTGCGGTAATCATATTGAAGTGTTTGTTTTACCTTTGCCGGGGTAATAAGGGTATCAATGGTTTGGTAATCCTTCTCCGTTAAATAAACAGGCAGCCTTTGGGTAATGGCGCCAAACAGCTTCATCACCACATCATCATCAACCTTAAAATTGGCTTTGCCTATGTAGGGTTTAAATTGGGGTTCAGCGGTAGCCGCAAATTCATCGGCAAAGGCTACAAGGCTATCCGGGTTTGCAGTAGCCGTGCTGTCTTTTAGCGATACCATGATCACCAGCTTATCCAAAAATTTGGAGTTCTGGAAAACCTCGTTCAGTTTGTTGATCTTTTTATCCTTCGGGATAACCTTGCTGATATCTTCCTCAAACTTTACCTGCGAAGCAAAATACCCCATGAACAAAAAGCATGTGGCAAATACAGCATAAAAAACAGCCCTGTTCCTGGCAAAATAATGGTATATGAGAATAAGGCCTTTTTCCATTTAATGGCTTACTTATATGGCAGCAGGAGCCTTTTTCAATAATTTAAGCAAGGCATACGTTATAAGCCCAACTGTGACAGATGCAACAAAGGCCAGTGTAAGACTGCCATAAATATATTGCTCCATGTGCTCGCCAATGGTTTTGAAAGATATTTTTGAGCTGAATGCCATGTTGGTCACTTTATCGCCCATCCAATACTCGCCGGCTTTATAGCTTAAAAATATAACCACAGGAATCATAGGCGGAATACTGATGTGTGCCGAGAATACCACCAGCGCCTTATTGAGTTTAAATATGATAGATAAAAATATGGCTACCGCGAGTTGAAAACCCCAGATAGGTACTATCCCCATAAAAATACCCAGGGCAATGGATAAGGCCTTTACCTCGTCGGTATCGTTGGGGTTATACAGGGTGGCAATTATCTTTTTACGTCCTTTTTTTTTTGATAAATCGAGAAAAAAATTGCGCGGTTTGATCCAAACAAAGGCAATAACCACCAGGAAGGCATTCAATACGCCCACTCTTGAAAAATCGGTAAAGGGCCGAAAGTGTGATACCCTTGTTTCTTTGGGTGCATAATAAACGCTTACCGGTACCGAATCCATGTGCACACCGCGCCAGGATGCCCTAACGATCACCTCAATTTCAAATTCATATTTGCGGGTATAAAACTTCATTCCCTCTAACAGGTATAGCGGATAAAGCCGGAAGCCCGATTGTGTATCAGGGCAATGAATGCCTGTTTCCACCCAAAACCAAAAATTGGAGAATTTATGCCCGAAACTACTTTTACCCGGCACCGCCGCCTGATCCATATTGCGGGAGCCTATGATGATGGCATCCTGAACCTGTTCAAGCCTATTTAAAAAAGCGGGAATATCTTTAGCAAAATGCTGCCCATCGGAATCAATAGTGATGGCGTATTTGTAGCCTTTTTGCATGGCATAGGCAAATGCCTGGCGTAATCCCCAACCTTTACCTACATTATTAGGGTAACTAATAAGCTGTACATGAGGAAATGTTTTTACAATAGCTTCGGTATCATCGGTTGAGCCATCATTAACAACAATGATCTGGCTGCTGTATGCAGATACATCGGCAATTACACCACCCAAAGTAAGGTGATTGTTATAGGTGGGAATAATAACACATACCTGCAGTTCATCAAACCGCTTACTTACTAAACCCTCAAATTCCATTAATTACCCTTGATATATAATAAATTGAAAACAACATTTTTCTACATAACAAAATTAGCGTTAATGATGATATAGAGGCTAAATAGTTTTAAATTAATAATGGGGGACGTTACTTACAGCAATTCCACCTGCACGTGTAACGTTTTCAATATTTATCTCGTCTGCGTATTTACATTTAATAATATACAAAATCGCTAAACATTTATGGTGCTAATTACAGCCAAACCTTTATCAACAAAGACGGCGAAAAATATCATATCTGAAATATTTATCCTATTTTCGGACGTTTTTTGTGTGAATTTTTTTGAAGTTTTACATTTTTCATTTTAATAATATTTAGTTCATGATACATATAGGGGGGCGGTACATTACTGCTGATGATTTTTCCAAAATCCTGTTTGATGATGAGGAAATTGGATTAGATACATCGGCTGTAAAGAATGTGGAGGTTAACTACCAGTTTTTGCAGGGCTTTTCATCAAATAAACTCATATACGGTATTAATACCGGTTTTGGCCCAATGGCGCAATACAAGGTTAGCGAAGAAAACCTGTTGCAATTGCAGTATAACCTTATCCGCAGCCATGCTTCGGGCGGTGGTAATTTAATGCAGCCCTTACTGGTAAAAGCATTAATGATTGCCAGGTTAAACAGCTTTATGCAGGCCCGCTCCGGTGTTCATACCGATCTTCCGGAACTGCTTGTTGAATTAATAAATAAAGGCGTAGCGCCCAATGTTTATGAACATGGGGGTGTAGGTGCATCCGGCGACTTGGTACAGTTAGCTCATTTGGCGCTGGTATTAATTGGCGAAGGAGAATCAAGCTACAATGGCGAGCAGCACTCTACCGAAGAGCTGTTTAAAGAAATTGGAATAACACCTCTATCTATCAAGATACGGGAAGGATTGGCCATCATCAATGGCACATCGGCCATGACCGGTATTGGCATGGTAAACATCATCCAGGCTAAAAAACTGCTGGAATGGTCTATCGTGCTATCATCCATGATCAACGAAGTGGTGCAGGCTTTTGATGATCATTACTCCTACGAGCTGAACATCGTGAAACACCACAAAGGGCAAAACGAGGTGGCCGCCATTATGCGCGATGTATTAACCGGCAGTAAAATGATCCGCGACCGCTCTGAGCATTTGTACAATCCCGACAACCTTAACCAGGAAGTATTTTTAGATAAAGTACAGGAATACTATTCCCTTCGTTGCGTAACACAGGTATTGGGACCTATTTATGATACCATTTTTGAGGTTGAAAGGGTAGTGACCGATGAGTTGAACTCCGTGAATGACAACCCGGTAATTGACCACGATAGCAAGAACATTTTTCACGGTGGCAATTTCCATGGCGACTACGTGTCACTGGCGATGGATAAGCTCAAGATAGCTATTACCAAATTGTGCATGTTATCTGAAAGACAATTGAACTACCTGCTGAATGAAAAATTGAACCAAAAATTCCCGCCCTTTGTTAACCTGGGCGTTTTAGGCTTTAATTTTGGCATGCAGGGTATGCAGTTTACGGCTACATCAACCACTGCCGAAAACCAAACACTCTCATATCCCATGTACCTGCACAGCATTCCCAACAATAATGATAACCAGGATATTGTAAGCATGGGCTGTAATGCCGCGCTAATGACCAAACGGGTTATCGATAACACATTTGAGGTGCTGGCTATACAAATGATGGCTATTTTACAGGCTATTGATCACCTGGATTGCAGCGAAAAACTATCGCCAACAACCCATACTGTTTACACCGACCTACGGGCCATATTCCCTAAGTTTGTGGAAGACAAGCCTAAATACAAGGATATGGTAAACGTAAAGCAGTATTTTGAAAAGGCAGAGCATGTGCACCTGATAAAAAATAGAAGCTCACATATTTTATAACAACAAGGCAAATATTTCAGTAAAACAATTTAAAGATCAGCAAATGAAGTGTGCATTAGTAACCGGCGGATCAAGAGGAATAGGCAGGGCCGTTTGTTATAAATTGGCTTTAATGGGCTACTACGTACTGGTAAATTATAAAAGCAACGAAACCGAAGCGCTACATACTTTATCAACCATAAAAGAAAACGGGGGCGATGGCGAGATCATCCGGTTTGATGTGGCCGAAAAGGATGATATCAGGGCGGTATTGGGTACCTGGATTGAAACAAATACCGAAAAATATATTGAGGTGCTGGTAAATAACGCGGGCATTAAGGATGATACCTTAATGATGTGGATGAAGGATGAGCAGTGGGACAGCGTTTTAAAAACCAGCCTGGATGGTTTCTTTTACGTTACACAAATGGTTTTAAATGGCATGCTGGTTAAAAAGTATGGCCGCATTATCAACGTGGTATCACTCTCTGGCTTAAAAGGTTTACCGGGCCAGGTAAATTACTCGGCTGCTAAAGCTGGTGTAATTGGCGCAACCAAGGCCTTGGCGCAGGAGATAGCCCGTCGCGGGATTACAGTAAATGCCGTGGCACCAGGGTTTATTAAAACCGATATGACCGAAGGCCTTGATGAAAAAGAACTAAAATCAATGATCCCTATAAAGCGGTTTGGAACCGCTGAAGAAGTTGCCCACGCGGTAGGCTTTTTGGCTTCGCCGGAGGCATCATATATTACAGCCGAGGTACTTTCAGTTAACGGAGGCTTGTATTCTTAATTAATCATTTGTTCACAAAAGCATCATTTTAATATTTTAGTGATTAAGTATTTTTATTTAGTTTTAAAGGTATTTGTAAATTGATTAAGCCGGTTTTAGTGTTATGAACAGAGTTGTGATTACGGGGATGGGTATTTACTCCTGTATAGGGAAAAATCTTAACGATGTTAGGGATTCGCTATTCCAGGGTAAATCAGGAATAATGCTTGATACTATGCGCAAAGAATTTGGTTACCGATCTGGTTTAACCGGCTTTGTGGACAGACCCAATTTAAAAGAAAAACTCGACAGAAGATCACGTATCATGCTGCCCGAACAGGGAGAATATGCCTACATGGCCACTATTGAAGCCCTGGAACAAGCAGGTATTGATATGGATTACCTCGATCAAAACGAAATAGGCATTCTATATGGCAACGATAGTTCTGCCAAACCAGTGATTGATTGTACCGATATCATCCGTTTAAAAAAAGATACCATGCTGGTAGGGTCGGGCGCGGTTTTCCAAACCATGAACTCCACCGTGAGCATGAACCTGGCCACCATTTTCAAACTTAAAGGTATCAACCTTACCGTAAGCGCGGCCTGTGCAAGCGGATCGCATGCCATTGGCCTGGGCTATCACCTTATCAAAAGCGGATTGCAGGAAGGTATCATCTGCGGCGGGGCCCAGGAGCTTAACCATTTTTCGATGGGGAGCTTTGATGCGCTTTCGGCCTTTTCAATTTTAGAAGCAACGCCAACAAAAGCGTCCCGCCCGTTTGACCGCAGCAGGGATGGCCTTGTACCAAGCGGGGGCGCGGCAACAGTAATACTGGAGAGCCTGGAATCGGCGCAACGCCGGGGCGCAAATATATTAGGCGAAGTTATTGGCTACGGCTTTTCATCAAACGGAGGCCATATCTCTAACCCAACGGTTGGTGGCCCGGTACGCTCCTTGGCTATGGCCCTAAGGGATGCCGGTATGGGCGCTGCCGATATTGATTATATCAATGCGCATGCAACCTCAACCCCGGCCGGCGATGCCAGCGAGGCAAAAGCCATTCATGAAGTTTTTGGATCAAGCAAACCGCTGGTGAGCTCAACCAAATCAATGACCGGGCATGAGTGCTGGATGGCCGGCGCAAGCGAAATCGTGTACTCTATGCTGATGATGCAAAATTCATTCATCGCACCAAACATTAACTTTGAAACCCCAGACGAGGATTCAATTAAGTTAAACATAGCAACAACCACCATCGAGAAAGATTTTAACGTGTTTTTGTCAAACTCTTTTGGTTTTGGAGGTACAAATTCGTCCCTGATTATTAAAAAATACTGATTAACCTAACCTTATGCAATTTTTAGAGATCGTAGAAAAAACAAATGCTTTTTTAGCAGAGGAGTTTGAGATCGACATAGAAAAGATCACTCCTGAAGCAAACCTTAAGGATACCCTTGAGCTGGATAGCCTGGATTATATAGACCTTGTGGTGGTAATTGAAAGCAATTTCAACTTTAAGGTACAGCCCGAAGATTTTGTGGGCATTGTTAACTTCCAGGATTTTTACGAGTACGTAGATACCAAAGTAAACGCTAAAGAGCTGGCGTAAACGCCATCACTATTGAGGTAATTAAAGAATTTACGCCCTGCTCCTATGTTTGTACAGCCATCAAATACACCGGATCTTATCCCACAAAAATTCCCATTCGTGATGATTGATCATTTGATCTACAGCGATGAGACAAGCAGCCGTACCCAATTTTGTGTAAAAGCCGACAATATTTTGGTTGAGGATGGTGAATTTAGCGCAGGTGGCCTGGTTGAAAACATAGCACAAACTGCCGCGGCAAGGGCCGGCTATGTTGCCCAAAACGGAGAAAAACCCGATGCCATTGGCTATATAGGGGCAATTAAAAACCTTGAAGTATTCTCGTTGCCTAAAATAAATGATATCTTAGAAACAGAAATTATCATTGATAATCAAATATTTGATGTTACGCTGATATCCGGAAAGGTAAAATGCGGAGATGAATTACTGGCGCAATGCCAAATGAAAGTGTTTATAATTAAACCATAATCTTAATTAACAATACCTGCAAAAACAGGTTTCGATCACAAAAAAACAGAAATTGCAAAAAACACTGAAACATGTCACCGAGATAAGTGTAAAGTTTAGCGAAGTAGACTCGCTGGGCATTGTGTGGCATGGGCACTATGTGCGTTATTTTGAGGATGGCCGGGAAGCTTTTGGAAAAGCCTTCGGAATGGATTACCTCACCGTGTACAACAACCAATATGTTACACCAATTGTAAAGATTGATTGTAATTATAAACAAGTTTTGCGCTATGGCGATAGTGTAATTATTGAAACGGAATATGTACCCAGCGAAGCCGCGCGCCTGAATTTTAACTATCGCCTGTTAAACGCAGTTACCGGCGAGGTTGTGGTAACAGGCTCAACCGTGCAGGTATTTTTAAACCGGGATAGTTTTGTGCTTCAATTAACAAATCCTCCATTTTTTGAGGAGTGGAAAAAGAAACATTCGCTGGCCTGATGAGTATGATTTTCTTTAGAACATTTTACCAATTTGATACTTTTATAAACAACATAAACGCTAAAGGCTTTAATTAATAAACCCGCGGCAATACTAACAATAAACAAACGCTAAAGAATTTAAATAGATGAATACGGAAAAAGTTGATGTGTTGGTAATTGGCGCTGGTCCGGCGGGTACTGTGGCCGCTTCTATCGTGAATAAAGCCGGTTTTAAAGTTAAAATTGTTGAAAAGCAAAAATTTCCCCGCTTTGTAATAGGCGAAAGCCTGTTGCCCCGTTGCATGGAAGCATTAACCGAAGCCGGTTTTGTTGAAGCTGTGGAAGCGAAGGGTTTCCAGAAAAAATTTGGAGCAAAGTTTGTAAAGAATGGCGTAATCTGCGACTATTATTTTTCGGACCAGTTTACTGATGGCTGGAACTGGACCTGGCAGGCACCCCGTGCCGAATTTGATAAAACCCTGGCCGATACGGTTG
The DNA here is from genome assembly GCF_056406855.1 of Mucilaginibacter sp. P1_A3. Classification (NCBI taxonomy): domain Bacteria; kingdom Pseudomonadati; phylum Bacteroidota; class Sphingobacteriia; order Sphingobacteriales; family Sphingobacteriaceae; genus Mucilaginibacter; species Mucilaginibacter sp. P1_A3. The sequence continues at coordinate 332,226 of NZ_JBFTZJ010000008.1, read as the reverse complement.
AAGCCATGGGTGTACCGGTTCATTATGAAACCACCGTTACCGGTATTACATTTAACGGATCAGACTCTGTTACAACTGTTGAAGACATTGACGGCAATCAAACGCAGATAGAGGCCCGTTTTATTATTGATGGCAGCGGCTACGGCCGTGTGATCCCCAGGTTGTTCAACCTGGATAAACCATCCAACATGTCTGAGCGGAAAGCTTTGTTTGCGCATACCAACGATGTCAAACGCCATTTAGGCGATGAGCCAAACCGCATAACGATAGTTGTACATAAACCCGGTGTTTGGGTATGGGTCATTCCTTTTTCAAACGGAGTTACTTCATTGGGTTTTGTAGGCAACCCGGAGTTTTTTAACCAATACGAGGGCAATAACGATGAAGAAAAGCTGCGAAGCCTCATCGCGTCTGAGCCCTATTTAAGTGAAAGGTTTGAAGATGTTGAATTTGTTTTCGACCCTAAAATATTACAGGCCTGGAGCAGTACTACCGATACCTTTCATGGTGAAGGCTTTGTACTTACTGGCAATGTTACCGAGTTTTTAGATCCCATATTTTCATCGGGAGTAACGCTGGCTACTGTATCCAGTCAAAATGCTGCACATTTAGTTATCCGCACCCTAAACGGCGAAACGGTTAACTGGGAAAAGGAATATACTGAAAAGGTAATGCAGGGAGTGGATGTTTTTCGCTCCTATGTGAATGCCTGGTATGATGGTACGTTGGATACCATCTTTTTTGCCGGATCATTTGTGCCCGAAATAAAAAATATGATTTGCTCTGTTCTGGCCGGATACGTTTGGGATTTAGATAACCCATATGTTAAAAACCATAACAAAGCGTTAAATAAATTAGCAAGAATTATTCAGCTAAGTGATCGGATAGATCAAAATGTATAAAATAAAATGGACAAATTAATTAATGATCTAAAAGTACAGATCATAGACCAATTGAACTTACAGGACCTTAAACCAACAGACATTGGCGATGATGAATCGTTATTTGCAGATGGCTTAGGCCTCGACTCTATAGATGTTTTGGAGCTCATCGTTTTAATGCAAACTAACTATAAAATTAAGCTTTCAAAAGCCGAAGATGGCCCAAAAGTATTCCAGTCGGTACGTACTATGGCTGAGTATATTACAGAAAATCAGGCCGCTTAGGTGAGGGGGCAATGTGAGAACGATTAAAGCACGGCAACGTTAAAAAGGGCATCAAAAAAATTCGTCATTGCGAGGCACGAAGCAATCTCCGTGCTGTACAGGGCCAACAGAAAGGCAAAGCATACATCCTTGTTCTGCTTGTGTAGAGATTGCTTCGTACCTCGCAATGACGGTAAGGTTTTAATTGGTAAACCGCGCTATTCCTCTTCAAACCTTTTGGCGCAATCAATGTCTATTTGGTAATATAAATTCGATTTAATTGTGAAAATCAATAAAGTACTCCTAACGCTTTTCATACTTTCTGCTGCTTTTACATCAAGGGCGCAGCATGCCGGCTATACCCAGCTTACCGATCTATCGAAATTTAAAGAACAGTTTACCGCTACGGCTCAAAAAACAAACAGCATTAAAAGTGACTTTGTGCAGGAGAAAAACCTGAGCATGTTAGCCGAAAAGATCACATCAAAAGGGAAGTTCTGGTTTAAAAAAGACAATATGGTGCGGATGGAATATACCCAGCCCTCCAAATACCTGATGATCATCAACAAGGATAATATCCTGGTGAAAGATGAGCAAAAGGAGAATAAGATCAACACCCGGTCGAACAAGCTTTTTCAGCAGATCAATAAAATAATTGTTGATTGCGTGCAGGGTTCTATCCTTAGCAACCCCGATTTTAAGGTTAAGGTATTTGAAAATAAAAGCAATTACCTGGTGGAGCTTTCACCATTATCAAAAGGGATCAAAGACTTTTTTAAAAGCATCAATATCTCTGTTGATAAAAAAGATAATTCGGTAAGTAATATCGATATGCAGGAGCCATCGGGCGATAATACCACCATTCATTTTATAAATAAAGAGATAAATGCCAGCCTCCCGGATGCGCTTTTTGCTGCTAAGTAGCTGCCTGCTCTTGTTGGCCGGCTGCTCATCGGTTTATAAAAACCTACAGCCTGCAACAGGCAATTTTAACCACATCTACAAATTCAGACCGCAATTTTCTGTTGTGCTTTATAATGCCGAGATCAACGTTACCAGCCATCATTTAAGCGGCTTGTTATTAATGAAGATAATGCCCGATAGCAGTACCCGTATTGTGTTTTCCAGCGAGATGGGTGTTAAGTTTTTTGACTTTGCTTTTTTAAAAGATGGCAGCTTTAAGGTGTATTACATTATCCCCCAAATGAATAAAGGACCTGTGATAAAAACCCTGATGAAGGATTTCGATCTGGTACTCATGCGCCAGCAGGGCAGTCATGAGCATTATATACTGAAGGATAGTGCGCACCTATATTATGTATTACCCCAGCAAAAGGGCGCCAACTACTACATCACCAACATGGCCGGCGACTCCCTGCTACGGATGGAAAAATCATCAAAAAGAAAACCCATGGCTGTGGCAACCATGATGAACTATAAAAATGGCCTGCCTGATACCATCGGTATTGATCACAAAAACTTTAAATTTACCATCGGTTTAAAAAAGATAGAACGATAGCTGAAGGCCAAAGGCTGAAAGCTGAAAGCGCAAAGCTTTAGTAAAAAACAGTATTGACAATTAAGAAGCTCGAAGTTGAGATCTGAAGGTTCAAAGCTTTCAGCTTTCAGCCTTCGGCTTTCAGCAAAAAAATCGTATGCTCCAGGAATCCTTTTTTCAGTTTACTACACCGCAAACCGAGGGGAATACCTCAAAAACTACCATTACCCTGAATGCGGCTCATCAGATATTTGAAGGGCATTTTCCCGGGCAACCAGTTGTGCCTGGCGTTTGTATGATGCAAATGGTTAAGGAGGTTTTGGAACACCTTATTGGTACAAAGACAAAGCTGGTAAAAGCAGGGGATATGAAGTTTTTGGCGATATTAAACCCACAGGTAAACAACACTGCCGATTTGCAGATAACCTACACTGCCGCAGACGGTGATACGTTAAAGGTAGATGCCATGATTCAACATGAGGCCTCCACTTTTTTTAAATTTAAAGGCGTATTTAAAAGATGAAGAAATTCAGAAACATATTTTTTTATATCATCCTCATCGGCGGATTTTCCTTTTTAATTTACCTGGCATTAACCGCCGGTAACGAGCTTGAACAAGGGCGGCACATAATTAAACTGGCGGCAAGCAACAAAAGTTCCATGCATCAGTTTACAGATGGATTGGTAAAAAACCAAACCGGGCCGCTGGCTACTTTGCTGGCACAAATAGCGGTTATTATTGTAGCCGGCAATATAGCAGGATGGGTTTGTAAAAAGCTTGGTCAACCGCGTGTTATCGGCGAAATTTTTGCTGGCATAGCTTTAGGCCCCTCGCTTGTAGGTCGGTTTTTCCCGGCATTTTCGCATGCCATTTTCCCGGCTCAATCATTAGGACCACTGCAGTTTTTAAGCCAGATTGGCTTAATCATATTCATGTTTGTAATAGGGATGGAGCTTGATCTGCGCGCCATCAAAAACAAAAGTAAAGATGCCATCGTCATCAGTCATGCCAGTATCATCGTTCCGTTTACCTTAGGTATCGGTCTGGCTTATTTCATTTACCAATCCTTAGCACCTGCGGGTATACCGTTCTTTTCGTTTGGCTTGTTCATGGGTATTTCTATGAGTATCACCGCGTTCCCTGTTTTGGCCCGCATTTGCCAGGAACGGGGTATCAACAAAACACGCCTTGGCGCTTTGGTAATTACTTGCGCTGCGGCCGATGACATCACAGCCTGGTGCTTGCTTACTGTTGTTATAGCGGTAGTTAAGGCAGGTTCTGTAATGAGTTTTGTTTATACCGCAATAATGGCTATTGTGTATGTAGTAATTATGCTGAAGGGAGTAAAACCACTTTTAAAGCTCATTTATAGCCGCAACATCAGGCCCGGTTACGTGGGTATGCCGGTAGCTATGTTTTTTTTGACGCTGATCATTTCATCTTACGCCACCGAATCTATTGGCATCCATGCCCTGTTTGGTGCTTTTATGGCCGGCATTGTGATGCCCGATAATATTACCTTCAGAGGGGTGTTTGTGGAACGGATAAAGGATGTAGCCCTGTTTTTATTACTGCCCCTATTTTTTGTATTTACCGGGCTGCGCACACAAATAGGCTTACTCAATGATGCCTACCTGTGGGGCGTTTGTGCAATAACTATACTGGTAGCCGTTACAGGTAAGTTTGTTGGCAGTGCGTCAGCGGCCAAATTTGTTGGCCAAAGCTGGAAAGATAGCCTATCAATAGGCGCCTTAATGAACACCCGAGGCCTGGTCGAATTGATTGTATTGAATATTGGTTACGATCTGGGCGTACTAAATAAAGAGGTGTTTGCCATATTGGTTATTATGGCACTGGTAACCACAATTATGACAGTGCCTATATTAAACCTGCTGGATAAGATCTTCGGCAAATCACCATCAGAAGAAGAACTTCCGGATGAATTGCCCGAAGATATTTTTATTTCCGGCGATCAATAAATTTAAACGGTTTTCTGCCCGATTCCTTATACTGCATTTTCTGGATCTCGTCATACTGTACATACGTAACATGCGGACTAACCCGCAACCTGGCCTGTAAATTGGCCCTGATCTTACGGTCGCACTCATCGGTATAATTGATGGGCAGGATATGCAGCAACACCTCATCCATGCCAATCTCGTTGGAGTAAACCTCGGCCACAAAATCCAAAATCTCTTCCATCCCGTTCAGCAGGTCAAAAAGCGAAGGGGGATAAAGTGTAGTTCCCTTAAACTTAATCATCTGCTTTTTACGGCCAATTATAGATGATAGGCGCAAGGTTGTTCTTCCGCATTCACAGGGCTCGTCATAATATTGGCAAATATCACCGGTTTTGTAGCGCAGCAAGGGCATACCTTCAACACCCAGGGTGGTAATGGTTACCTCTCCCGGCTCGCCGGGGGCTACTTGCTGGTTATGCTCATCAAGCAGTTCAACAATCAGCAATTCGGGCTGGTGGTGACCTCCTTTTCCATGCCCGCACTCTGTAAAAGCTGTTTGCATTTCGGTTGAGGCATAGGTAGAGTAGAGTTTGATGTCCCAGGCATCCGTAATTTTTTTACCAAGGATGTTGAGCGAAAAATCGGTATTGCGAATATTTTCACCAATACAAATGGCTTTTTTTACCGTGCTTGAATTAATATCGATATGATGCTCGGTAGCATACTGAATCAGCTTGTGGATGAATGAGGGCACAGCAACAATCGCGGTCGGTTTTAACCTTAAAATGGTATCCCACTGCAATGAAGGCACTCCCGGACCAAGGCGAATAATACCCGCGCCAATCATCCGGATGCCCGAATAATAAGCCAAGCCGGCCATAAACTGCCTGTCGAGCGTGAGCATCAGCTGGTACACATCATCGGGACTGCCATCGGCACAAATAAACGAACTGTATTCGTTATAGGTAAGTCGCTGCAGGTCATTCTCGGTAAGTGCGATAGTAACCGGGCTGCCCAATGTGCCCGATGTAGAACTGTATTCAATGATCTTATCGCGGCCTACGCACATAAAATCATCATTCCGTGTCTGCAGGTCTTCTTTAACGGTAGTCGGGATGCGTTTCAGATCATCCAGCGTTTTAATATCGGCAATATCGATATTGTTAGCCGCAAACAATTCTTTATAAAACGGCGAATTTTGGTTAAGATAGGCCAGTAATTGCTGCAGTTTTTGTTCCTGCATAGCTACTATCTCTTCACTTGACTGGTATATTGGTGTATGTGTTAATGGAGTAGTCACTTTTCTATAATTACGATGGCGGATGCTATTGTTTTAAGATGGGTTAATGATACGGAAATTTTCAATGGTCCTTGTTCCTTTAACAATTCGGCAGTTTGGCCAATAAGTGTAAGTTCGGGTTTTCCGTCGGCATTATTGCTAATCTCAACCTCATTAAATGCGGTTCCGTTTAGCCAACCTGTGCCAAGCGCTTTAAAGAATGCCTCTTTTGCGGCAAAGCGGGCAGCGTAATGCTGGTACTTATCGGCCATAGCTTCGCAGTAACTGATTTCCACTGGCGAAAATACCAACTCCCGAAAGCCCATATCCTTTCCAATTTTGCTGGCCACACGGTCAACTTCTATCATATCTATCCCAACACCGGTAACCACCAATCAGTTTTTTTAAGTTTAAGTTTTTTTTAAGATCCCTTGTGACCTTTTTTCACGCTTAAGCGTCTTCTACAAAAATAATATTTGATTTATCTTTTAGAGTATGTAATTGCAGCTATGATAACTGTTTAAACATTTTATTTGGCTATTCACAAAAGATGAGCAAATGTTTTTATTATTTTGTATTTTTGCGGCGTTATTGAATTATTTTTTAATTACGTGTTATAGTATTTTCCTAAATGTAGAGGCTGGGTGCAGGAGGAGTAAGGAGTAGGGATTTAAAAAAGTTCATAAGGTTGTCTTGCTACCCGTAAGCCAACAAAATACCTAAATCGTTCTTTACACTGTTAACAAAATCAACAAATTTCAGAATACTTTTAATTGGTATATAAACAGCACCAATTAAATAATATATTTTAAACTTTTACAACCTATTACACTAACGTTTGGATGTACCCTGATTCAGCCCAAATGTTGGCCTAATTAATTTAAACAAGATCATGCAAATTGAAGAGATCATTGCGAAAATAAATTCTTTCCTGTCTGAAGAATTCGAGGTAGATCAAGATACAATTACACCCGATGCAGTTTTAAAAGATACTCTTGGCTTGGACAGCCTTGACTATATTGACCTTGTAGTGGTAATAGAAACCAACTTTTCATTTAAAGTACAGCCCGAAGATTTCGCCGGCATTATTACTTTCCAGGATTTTTACAATTACGTGGTAGCTAAAGTACAGCCGAAGGAGCTGGTATAATGTCGTCCTGGAAAGGAAAATCTAAAGGAAAACCCTGGGGGTATTCTATTTTTCTGGCTATCTTAAAATGGGCCGGAGTTACTCCTGCTTACTTTCTTTTAAGGTTTGTTTCCTTTTATTACGTCATTTTTTCCTATCAGTCGTCAAAAAGTATCTATTACTATTTCCATCAGCGACTGGGCTACACGCGCCTGAAATCGCTGTTTAAGGTTTACCAAAACTATTACATTTTTGGCCAAAGTATTATCGATAAGGTAGTTGTGATGGCTGGCATCCCCAATAAATTCACTTTTGAATTTGATGGCAAGCAAAATCTGCACCAGATAGCAGCCATGAATAAAGGCGGCCTGCTGTTAAGCGCGCATATAGGCAGCTGGGAAATTGCCGGCAACCTGCTTAACACCATCAATACACGCATTAACATTGTAATGTATGACGGCGAAGACCAGCAGATAAAAGCCTTTATGGAAAAAGTTACGGGCAAATACAGCGTTAACATCATCGTGATCAAAGACGACATTTCGCATATATTTAAAATAAACGAAGCTTTCCAGAATAATGAACTGGTATGTATTCATGCCGACAGGTATCTGGAAGGCAATAAGACCATCACCAAAAACTTTTTGGGCGAGGATGCCAAATTTCCGTTAGGGCCATTTGTTTTGGCGGCCAAATTTAAAGTACCTGTAGCCTATGTATTTGCCATGAAAGAAACTAAGTTTCATTACCATTTTTACGCCAGTACAATAAAGGAATATTTACATTTGGGCAAAGATGCCGGGATGGAGCAAATGACCAATGATTTTGTGGGCGAGATGGAGAAGTACGTAAAAAAGTACCCCGAGCAATGGTATAATTATTATAACTTTTGGCAATAAAACAACTTGATGAGAGGAACTGTTCAATAAGCGATGAAATCTGTTTTTATTGTTGCCGATAATATCCTGTCGCCGGTTGGCGGCACCTCTGCCGAAAACTTTGATAGGCTTACCCAAAATATCTCGGGTGTTAAACAACATGCAGGAGGCTCGCGCTCTGATGTGCCTTTCTATGCTTCGTTATTTAATGACGACCAACAATTTGTAGCAGACCAAAATAATTACACAAAATTTGAGCAACTGCTTATTGCCTCCATTAGCGACGCGTTAAAAGATAGTGAGATTGACTGCGCAGATAAAAAAACGATCCTCATTATCTCTACCACAAAAGGCAATATCAGCATGCTGGAAACAGCGGCCGATGATCCCGAACTAAACAACCGGATTGCGCTTAGTACTTCGGCAAAACTGGTTGCTGGGCATTTTGGTTTTATAAATCAGCCTTTAATTGTTTCACATGCCTGTATCTCGGGCCTGGTAGCACTTATTACAGGGATGCGCTTATTGCAAACCGGCCAGTATGAAAACGCGGTTGTTGTTGGGGCCGATGTGATTACCAAATTTGTATTGTCAGGCTTTCAATCATTCCAGGCTATCAGCTCAGCGCCATGCAAGCCATTTGATGCCACCCGCGATGGTATTAATTTAGGCGAAGGCGTGGGTACGGTGATCCTTTCATCAAACGCTAAATATGCCAATGGCATAAAACTGGCAGGTGGCTCCATCAGCAACGATGCCAACCATATTTCGGGCCCATCCAAAACCGGCGAAGAACTCTTTTATGCCATAGAGGGTGCATTAAAAAGCGCGGGCATTGAGCCGGAAGCGATAGACTTTATCTCAGCCCATGGCACCGCCACCATTTATAACGATGAAATGGAGGCAAAGGCTATCAACCTGGCAGGCATGGAAACTATCCCGGTTAATAGTCTTAAAGGATATTTTGGCCACACGTTAGGTGCATCGGGCATCATTGAAACCATTATAGCCGCCCACTCCTTGCAACAAAACGTGATTATCCCCACAAAGGGCTTTAATAAATTGGGGCTAAGCCAATCCATAAATGTGAGCCATAAACTACAATATCTACCTTTAACCAATTGCCTTAAAACAGCATCGGGTTTTGGGGGATGTAACGCGGCAATTGTACTTACTAAATAAAGCCGAAAGCAATTAAATATAAATAGCAACAAATATTGACAGCAAATAACCATATCACTTCCCATTGCGTAATCAGCAATAATGTTGTTTACAGCAATGGCCTGCCTGTATTTGAAAATAAAGACGCCGACGCCGGGGCTTTCCTGCTTTCTGTTTACCAGTTCCTGGAGGTAAAATATCCTAAGTTTTACAAAATGGATAACCTGTCAAAAATGGGTTTACTGGCTGCAGAGGTTTTACTGAAAAACAACCCCATTAGCGAACTCTATCAGGAGAACGAAATTGGCATTGTATTAACCAATGCCAACTCCAGCCTGGATGCCGATATTAAATACTATGAGGGGGCCAAAACGGTTGCCAGTCCGGCATTGTTTGTTTATACGTTACCCAACATTGTTATTGGCGAAATCAGCATTAAAAACAAGTTTAAGGGCGAGAACGCGTTTTTTGTTTTTGAAACTTTTGACGCCGCTTTTGTAGAGCAATACGTGGCATATTTATTAAATAACAATATATTGCAGGCCTGCATTTGTGGCTGGGTTGATCTGCTGAAAGAAGATTACAAAGCGGTTTTGTACCTGGTAGAAAAACGCGAAAGCGATGCATCGGTACCGTTCACTGTAGAAAATATAAACAAAATTTACCTGTCGGATACAGAAAAACCCGGCAATGATATTGGAGCATAAGATGAGTCAATCTGTTTTTGTAGCGGGAGTAGGTGTAATTTCGGGCATTGGTAATAACACCGCCGAATGCCTCAGCGCGCTCGAAAACAGCCAGGCGGGTATTGATAAGATCAGGTATTTGGATACGGTTCATAAGGATACATTCCCTGTTGCCGAGGTTAAATTAAGCAATGATGAGCTGGCCGCACTTTCTGGCTTTGGCCCGGGTATCAGCCGCACGGCCATGCTGAGTTTGATAGCCACACGGGAAGCATTGCATAGCGCGGGAATAGAAAATTTCTCCTCCTTGCGTACAGGTTTCATATCGGCTAACACCGTTGGCGGGATGGATAAAACCGAAGATTTTTTTACCCAATTTATGGCTAATCCTAAAGCCGGCCACTTAAGGAATGTAGTTAACCATGAATGCGGTAAGGTTACCGAACTGGTAGCAGATCAACTCGGAATAAAAAACTACGTAAGCACCATCAGCACGGCTTGCTCTTCATCGGCAAATGCCATTATGTACGGCGCAAGGCTAATCAAAAACAATATACTTGATGTAGTTATCGCCGGCGGTACAGATGCGCTAACCCGGTTCACGCTAAACGGGTTCAACACCCTTATGATACTGGATAACGAATTTTGCCAGCCCTTTGATGCCAATCGCCGGGGTTTAAACCTGGGTGAGGGTGCCGGTTATGTCACTTTGGTATCTGAGCGCGTGGCCGCATCGCTTAAAACATCGCCATACTGCGCACTTAGTGGTTATTGCAACGCCAACGATGCCTACCACCAAACGGCTTCATCGCCCGATGGAACCGGCTCTTATATGGCCATGCAGGGCGCTTTAAAAATGAGCGGTTTAAACCCCAGAGATATCGGTTACATTAACCTGCATGGTACCGGCACACAAAACAATGATAATTCCGAAGGGACGGCTATAAAAAGACTATTTGAGCCGCACTACCCTAAAATGAGCTCCACCAAATCGTTCACCGGGCATACGCTGGGGGCAAGCGCGGGCATCGAGGCCGTATTTTCGGCATTATCTGTTCAGCAGGGACTAATCTATCCAAACCTGAGATTTGAAACCCGGATAGAGGACCTGCCTTTTGCGCCCGAGACAAGCTTTACCAGGCAACCCGAATTGAAACATGTACTCTCCAACTCGTTTGGCTTTGGGGGCAATTGTTCATCACTCATATTTTCAAAACTGCAGGATTGATATGTATATACGTGCAACAGGAAACATATCGCCACAAAAAACATTTGGCAACGCACCGTTCCCGGGAGAGGTTGTTGCCTATGAGGGCAACCGCTTAACCTGCATTACGCCGGATTATAAAGAACTTATTGATCCTAAACTCATCCGCCGCATGAGCAGGGTGATCAAGATGGGTGTAGCATCGGCCATGGCCTGTTTAAAGGAGGCCGGGGTAACTACACCGGATGCCATTATCACAGGAACTGCCTATGGCTGTTTGGAAGATACCGGCGTATTTCTGAGCAAAATGATTGAGCGGGGCGAAGAATTGCTTACGCCAACATCTTTCATACAATCAACCCATAACACTATTGGGGCGCAGGTGGCGCTGCTGCTGCATTGCCATGAATACAATAACACGTTCGTAAATGGCGGTTCCTCTTTTGAGTGCTCCCTGCTGGATGCGCAAATGCTGTTACAGGAAGGCGAAGCTAAAAACATATTGGTAGGAGGGATAGATGAAATTACCGACATCAGCCATGGGATACTAAGCCGGTTTGGTTTGTACAAACAAGACGATGTTTCAAATCTCGATTTATATAACACTTCCTCAAAAGGTACTATTGCAGGTGAAGGTTCCGCGTTTTTCCTGTTGACTAATGAGGCTTCAGAAAATGACCTGGCGAAGCTGGATGCCATAACAACCTTTTATAAACCGGGAAGTTTTGCAGAAGTTGAACAGCAGCTCTCTTCTTTTTTATCGGCTCAAAATATCAGTGTTGACGATATTGATCTGATCATAACCGGCAAAAATGGCGATGCTAAAAATGACGAAGTTTACCATCATTTAGGCAAAACCCTGTTTAATAAAAATACCGCTATCAACTACAAGCATCTATGCGGCGAATATCCAACATCATCTGCTTTTGCATTGTGGTATGCCGCCCATATCATCAAAACAAACAGGATACCGGGCACGGCACATGCCACCCAGCTTAAAAAAGTGCTCATTTATAACCACTACCAAAACACCTATCATTCCCTAATGTTGCTATCGGCGTGCTGACATTCAAAAACACCAATATTGCGTTGATTGTATTGCTGGCGCTAACCATTGCAGCCGATAAAATGTATGGTGTAAGCTGGCTGATTTATGCGGCAGTTATATTGATTTATTCGCTCGTTGTTGCCTACGGCTGCTACTTTGTTAACTCCAACTTTTTTATGCCGGTGTATTGCTCGGCAAAAACTACGGAGAAAGTGATCGCCATTACCTTTGATGATGGTCCGGTAGCGGATGGAACGCCTGAACTTTTACAGATACTAAAGAACGCTAACGTTGAGGCCGCTTTTTTTTTCATCGGTAACCGGATAGCGGGGAATGAAGAGATCATTAAACAGCTGAATACCGAAGGGCATATCATAGGCAACCACAGCTTTACACATGCTGCTTTGTTTGATATGTACCCGGCAAAAAAGATGCTTGCAGAAATGCGACAGACGGATAGTGCGCTATACCAGGTAATTGGCAGAAAGCCGAGACTCTTTCGCCCGCCCTATGGCGTGATGAACCCCAATTTAAAAAACGCCATAGTTGAGGGTAATTATTTACCTATAGGCTGGAATGTACGTTCATACGATACCATGAGTAAGGATGCTGATCAATTGTTTAACAAAGTAAGTGCTAAAATTAAACCCGGCGCGATATTCCTTTTTCATGATACCTGCAAAAACCCCGTTGCCATGCTGCCCCGGTTTATTGAATTTGCTAAATCCAAAGGCTATAAAATTATAAGGGTAGATAAAATGCTGGAACTGCCGGCCTATGCCTGACGAACAAAATGCCTCAATAGCTTAGGGTATACTTACCAGCATGCAGCTATGCTGAGCCGTTTTATGCGTATTATAGATCAATATATTTTTAAATCCCACTGCTGTACCACCCTTTTTTAACATGTGTTCAGGAACAGCTACCTGCCCGCTTACAAAATTACAGGCCAGCCAAAGCGCAAATGATGATGCTGTAGGATATTCGCCGCACAGGTGTTTAAAGCGGGCAACGGGCGTTTCGCTATCCAGCAATAGTTCACAGGCTGTATAATAATTCAAGGCGCGCTTATCGCCGTTTTCGCCACTTAAAAGGAGGTCTATTTTTTCGCCCTGCGGCAATTTTTTTAACAGGAAATTTTTGATGTGCTCCTTTACAACATCAACATCCGTATTGTGAATGGTGGTAATGGCCTTCAATTGTGCTAAGGCGTTTGTTTTATTATTGCTCACATAAAACATCGCGGCACCTTCGCCAGATAAACTTCCATTGGTATTTGATTTATAGAGATCCTTATTGGGGCAATCCTCTTTTTTAAACCAGTCGGCAAGGGTGTCCAGCGTGTAATTGTTGGCGCATATCTCATCAACACCACCTAACAGATAGGTGCTTTGAGGGTTTTCGTTCAGTAACATTGCGGTATCTATCACCGCGTTTTCAAAGGCCAGTCCCCGGTGTACATGAGTAATATTATAGCTTTTATTATTGCTGATCAGCGCAATTTGCGATGATATGGTATTTGGTGTACCCTGTACAAAATTGCCCGGCGTAAGCATATCCTCATCATACTCTATGATCTGGTTCAAAAACTTACCGTTCTCTTCCATCCCGCTTACCTGGGTACCAATAATAATTCCGTCGGGTTGGCTGCTATCAGCAAGCAAGGGGAGTGCCGCTCCGCATCCCATCCGGGTGCTTTTGCTCATCCGGCGTATGGCATTAGCCGTAAAAGCAGGGTAGGGAGGCTCTAAAACTTTTAATTTATTATCAACGGATGCATGCAACTGTTCAATATCGATATCCCCAAAAGTTTGTTGGGGCGATATGCAATTGGTTTTGTTTATATAGAACATCATGCCTTTGAAAAAATTAATGATGTACAATTACCACCAAAACCAAACGAGTTTGACATAACGTGATTTATTTTTGCCGGCTTATAAGTCAAAACCGGCTGCACTCCAATACCAGTTATTGGCTGCTTAAAATTCAAATTAGGATATAACTCCTGCCTATCAATATTTAAGATACTATACACGGCCTCAATAGCGCTGGCCGCCCCAAGCGTATGCCCTGTAAAACCCTTTGTAGATGCAAAATTGGGCAGTGTGCCAAACAGGTTCAGCATCGCACGGCTTTCTACCTCGTCATTATTTTCGGTACCGGTGCCATGGGCGTTTATGAAATCAATATCAGCAGGGTTTAATTTAGCATTGCCTAAAGCATTCTTCATCGCCAAATATGGACCATCGCCACCTGGCGATAATGACGACGGATGATAAGCATCGTTGGCATTACCATAACCGCTCACCGCCGCGTATACTTTTTTATCGCCGGCATCGGCTTCTTTTTCCAATACCAAAAACGCAGCGCCTTCGCCTAAATTAAGTCCCTTGCGGTTTTCATCAAATGGTGTACAAGCTTCATCGGATAGGATGCGGAGTGCGTTAAAGCCATTAACAGTAAATTTTGCAAGGCTATCTGTCCCGCCAACAATTACCCGCCGGGCCAATCCATTCTTTATCAACCGGCAACCATACATAATAGCATTTGCCGATGAAGAACAGGCCGTGTTCATGGTGTTTACCACCCCGGTCATTTTATAGCGGGATTGTATGAACAGATTTACTGACGCGTAATCATATGATCCCACATATTCAATATTTTCATGATCACCATGCGTATTAGCATAAAGCTCATCGGTAAGGCACATGCCGCCAACTGTAGTTGCACCTACCAGCGCGGTATCATCAGCAGTTAGTTGCCCATCTGTTAACCCGGCATTAGCAATGGCTTCATTAAAAGCATGAAGTGCCAGCAGGGTAGTGCGGGTAACACCGGGCTCCGTAACATGAAGCCCTGCTCTCAGATCCGCGGTACTCATCAAAACCTCAGCAAATGGCAGGATACCCGCATACCGCGAAGGAAAATTACCTCCACCTTTTATGATACCGGTTTTGCCATTTACCAGCGCAATATGATTCTCAACTACGGAGGTACCAATAGCACTGATCACTCCCATACCGGTTACCAGGATCCTGTCCAATGTTTTAAACTTTATTTTTCTCTGTGTTGTTCAATATATGCAGCCATCGTGTTTACATCAATCAATACTTTACGACCCTCTTTAGGATCTTGTATATTGATGCCGTACTCCCGTTTCAAAAGTACAATCAGTTCCAGCGAATCGATGGAATCAAGGCCCAGGCCATCACCAAATAACGGCTCATCGTTTTTAATGTCTGCCGGCGTAAGGTCGGTTAAGTTAAGGAATTGAATGATCTGAACCTTTAACTTTTCCTTTAATTCTGCTATTTCCATCATTATCTATATTAAATTTTTTCTTTTTAAACCAAGGTACGTTACCGCCTGAAACGCTATGGTAATAGCCACCAGTGGTATTATACTAATCATTACATCCTTTAAGCCCGCGCCCTCTAAAAATAAGCCATAATATGCTTGTATACACCAATGTAATGGCGATAACTGACTAATTGTTTTTAATGCGCCCGGCATTACAAAAGATGGCACCATTAAACCGCCAATAGCCGCTAATATTACAATAGATACCGCCCCAAAACCGTTGGCCTGTTCCTGCGTATTTGCAAAAACGCCAATGCAAATGGCATAGCTTACCGCACAATACCCACAGGCCAAAGTAACAATAAACAGGCCGAAAATGTCGGCCGGTAAATTCAGCGCCGGCAAATTAATGTACGGAAAAAACCACAACCCTAATGAAAATATCACTAAGGCTTGAAACATGGTAACGCCTAAATATGTTATTTGCTTTGATAGCAGCCCCACCGCGTAATTAGTTGGCAATGTTTTTAGCCTGATAAAACTGCCACTTACCTTCTCCCTTACCACGCTGCCGCTTAACGACATGATGATGAAGAACATGGCAAATATTGTCCATGCCGGTACATTATGCTGTGTTGCGTTTGGCGCTTTTAAGCTGCCGTTTTTTGAAACAGGAACCTGATTAATCTCGGCTTTGCCATTCAGCATTTCGTTTTCCAGTTGCTGCGGCATCTCCTTTTCGTTAATGGCAAAGTAAAGTGTGCGCAAGGTTTCACGGCTCTCTACAATTTGCAGGGCACTTGCCAGGGCACCGTTTACCGAAAACCGTATTGATTCTGGTATCGATGGGTTGTAATATAATATAAGCGGCGTGGCCCCTGTTAACTTTACTTCTTTGGCAGAATCAGCCTGCAAGCCAAAACTTTTCAATGCTTTGTTTGATGAGCTGTTGGCTTTGGCTTCTATTTTTACCGAAAAATCCGGGGGAATGGTCACGGCCAGCATAGCATCGTTAGCGTGCATTCCATCGGCAATTTGCTGCGCGTTTAGCTTTTTATCAACCTGCGCCACCTTAAACATCCCTATCTTATTGATGGTAGCTATCAACTGTGTACTTAACTTCCCGGCATCTTTATTACAAACCACTACTGTAAGCTTGTTTTTATTCATGAGCTGAAAAGTGCTGTTCTGTATGGTGGTTACTACAATAACCAAAATCACAGGCATAATAAACATAAGTGAAATGCCCACCTTATCGCGCAGCAAAACCCTCACATCTTTTACTATGGAAGCCCAGAGTTTAAACATTAGTTTCTGAAATCCTTTCCGGTTAAATTTAAAAACAGATCTTCTAAATTCTGATGGTCATATTCTTCCAACAGCTTATCTAAATTACCCTCGCGTACAATTCTGCCGTTATCAATTAAGGCTATCCGCTCGCACAAACCCTCTGCCTCACTTAACTGGTGCGATGTGTATATTAAAGTTGTGCCCTTGTCATTTAACTCTTTTAAATAATTAATGATAGCGTGCCGGGTTTGCACATCAACCCCTACGGTTGGTTCATCTAAAAAAAGTATTTTGGGATTATGGATCACGCCGATAGCCAGGTTAATCCGTCTTTTCATACCGCCACTAAAATTCTGAACAGGTTTATCGCTTACGTGTGATAAGCCCAGAATCTCCAACAACTCCTTAGTGCGTTGCGCTATCTGTTTGCTGTTTAAGCCGTACCAGGCGCCAAAAAACTCCAGGTTCTCTACCGGGCTTAACTCCTGGTAAAAAGAAAAATCCTGCGGTACAAAACCAAACAGCTTATTTACCGCCTTGCTTTTTGTACCGATGCTGTGCCCCAGCAGTTCTATCTTTCCTGTATCGGCAACCAGCAAGCCGGTCATCAAATTCATTAACGTGGTTTTACCGGCACCGTTGGGGCCAAATAAGCCAAAACGTTCGCCTCCGGCTATCTTTAAATTAAGGCCGTCATAAGTAATTCCGGAATTACCAGGATAATGAAACCCCAGGTTTTCGATATTTACAGCTAAGGAGCTCATGACTGCCATTTTATATTTTTGAGAACCGTAAAGGCATTCTTTTCTATTTCGGCTATCTCAAACAAGTAATCGCCCATCACATTAAAATCAGCCTGACTGCCAATACGCCCCTTGTATATCCCTGCTGCCTGCACCGCGGCTGTACGCCACAGATCACCGGCCTGGGTAAACATTTCTGATGCCCGAAGCAAGGTATCATTTGGTAAATAATCATTTGCCTGTTGTAAAAACGCGGCATATATATACCTGAAACCACCGCCACCGGTGCCAATTTCCTCCTGCATCCGTACCAATTGGGCCAGGTAAAGACCGGCATCATGCAATCCTAATTTATCGCGCCAGCCTTTAATTTTATTGCCAGTATATTTTATACCATTTACACCAGCAAACCAACCGGGAATGGATAACATATTAAACACGTTTTTCTTGATTCCGCTTTTGATGGCGCTCCTTATTTGCTCATCAGTAATTTCATTTTGATTGCCCGGATAATACAATTGGCCCCTGGGTGCTAATGCTCCTTTGGCAAAACGCACACGCTCCAACTCATAGCTGGTTAGGGTTGTGGCATGTTCCATAATTGGATCGCTGATGAGGTAGTTATCATCTTCCTTACCAAAAACAATCAGGTTATGGGCGTTAAAATGAAACCGGTATTCCTTTGGAAAGTACGACAGGTAGTAAACCCCCACCTGGCAACCCACCGGGTTCCCGGCATTAAGGCTCTCCAATAAAAAAGATTCCGCACGCTCTTTTGAGCTGAACTTTTTCTGCACCACCGGTACACCCAATGATTTACATGTGCGGTTAAATATAAAACCAGGCATCGACCTAAAGGCGATAGCCGGTCCGTTGTTCACCTTTATCAGGGGCACGTATACAAAAAACAAACCTGCACCAATGCCAAAAGCCAGTGGCTCCGTTATTTTACCGTTTGATATTTTCTTTAATAAATTACTGGTAACCCCCGATTCGCAATGTGCCGCCTGTCCGTGTTCAAAATCAATCTTCATGCACATCCATACTTTTTAGCTCGTCGACCTTTACATTAAAGGCCGCGGCATATTTTTTCAATTTTGTTTCTGATAGTTTATTAAATACTTCGGGTTTTAAATGGCGCTTTATCTGCCATTTCCAAAACCCGGTATAATCTGCTAAAATACTAAAGTCCATCAGTCTTAACTCCATAAAAAACAGGAGTGGACTGGCCTCATTATTTAAAACCTGTTGCTTTGCTTTAGCAATGCGCCCATCAATCTCCTCCCAGGCTACATCAAGCGCTTTTATTTTAACATCCCAGCCGTTGCTTAGCTGGGTAACATACTTTCCTGTACTATCGGTTGCGTAGCATACTTCCCTGGTTATTTTTCCAAGCGAACTCAGGTCCTGGGGTACGTTTTCTTTTTTCATGGTATATACACCTTTCCGCTTAACATACGGTAAGCATCGCATACATATACGAGAATCTTGAACTCTCGGGTACCAAAAGTAGGATCTTTTCACCCACCTTCAGTTTACCGCTATGAAACAACTCGTTAATCATGAGGTAAACCGATGCCGCCCCAACGTTACCTACGGTAAACAGGTTCATGAACCATTTTTCGTAAGGGATGCCACCGCCGTATACCTCAACCATTTCATAAATTTTCGGTCTGAAAAAATCGCTGGAGATATGTGGTAAAAAGTAATCAATATCCTGGGTTGTTAACCCTCTTCTTTCAAAGATCTCTTTAATTTTCTGCCCCCCAAGCGGAACGATATTGTCGCTCAGTAAGCTAATATCCTGCTTCACGCTAAAGATAGATTTGTTCTTGATCTCTTCGGGTGTAAAATCCATAAATCCCTTCAGGCTGCCATCGTCCTGCTTTTCGGCCCCCATATACATACAGGCATCCATCTGGTTGGCGTAGGATACACCCTCAATCCATTCTACCCGCAGACTTAGGCCTGTTTCATTAGGTTTATCGGTCATTAAAAATGCCGAAGCACCATCAGACAACATCCACCTTAAAAAATCTTTTTGAAACGCTATGTATGGATTCTCCGTAAGCTCCTTCAATTTTTGAGCTTCTTCCTCAAATACATCGGAAACCAATAAGCCCGAAAACTTTTCAGATCCGGTTGCTACCGCCTGCTTAACCTCGCCCGATTTGATGGCCAGGTAGGCATATTTTAAAGCGTGCATTCCTGCGCAGCAAACTCCAGATGGCGACACTACTTCAATAGCACCAGCCTCTGGCAACCAGCCATGTGTCATTACACCGTGGCTCGGCATCATTTGGTCTGGCGATGAGGTGCCGCATGATAGTAATTCCGTTTCTTCTATTTTGGCTTCGGTATTTTTAAATAGTTCCCTTACCGCCAGGGCTGTCATTTCCGCATTGGTATGGGTAGATTTTTTATTTTTATCTAATGCGTAATACCTGGTTTTAATGCCATTGTTACGCAGTACAATTTTTTTTGATTTTGATGGTTTGTTGTCAATATAACCCAAATACAGTTCCATATCATCACTCGCGACAGGCTCGTTAGGAAGAAAAGCAGATGTAGTATTTATATAAACCTGATTAAAAGACATGTAAGTATTAATTTAGTTGTAAATAGTAGTTCTTTCTGGCTTCGATCCTATCACCAAAAAATGGTCGTATAAAAATCATATCCAGAATTAATAATATAGGTGCACCAATAAACAAGGCAATAAAAAGATAATATTTAAATGCCGCAATCCAGAGCTCCTTTTTTTTGCGTTTGGCAATAAATTTAGCCCATACTGCAAAAATAATTTTCGCCTTTCCCTCAATAAACATCAGCGGGTATTTTATGTGAACCGCTTCAAGGTTCATGAGTTCGTATTGCAGGCTTTCCCAGTATTCCATATTGATCCTGAAGGCTATCGCCCGCCCAAATTTAGCGGTATCTAATATTTCCTGCTCATCAATACCGGGCTTAGGGAATATATTAAGATAACGTTCTTTTTTACCGGTTAGCATCCAGTAAAAAATGGTAACAAAACTTATGGGGTTAGGATTTCTATCAACCAGCGCTATATTGCCTACCAGTTTAGCCCCTGCATCCTGGAGAGATTTGCGAACCCGTTCAAAAGCATTTAACCACATGTTGCGCGCGGCGCTGATGGTAACAACCGGTGTACCTTTTAACACTCTTAAAAAATCCGGGTGGTTAAGCAGGGAATTTGAAGGAATACTTGGCGATAAAAACCAGGGCTGATAACCCAAAATAATCAGATCGTACTTTGTTTCTTTTAAAGTAAAAGGCTGAATTTGGGCCGGCACACTTAAAACACAATCGGGCATCACATTAAAAAAACTGGATCCCGTCCATGGAAAAGGATAATTATCCACCATTTTTATAACAACCTTTTCAACCGAAAAGCCTTCATCAATAATCGGCTGGGTAAATGAGTCGATGATTTCGCCCATCTGTCCGGATTGGGTATAGTAAATAACTAAAACTTTTTTATCCATTACGCTGCCGGTTTAAGGTCTTCTGTGTGCAATACCTTTGAGGTTTTGCTATAGTCAACTACCGCACGTTGTACAACAGGCGATAGGCTGTTAAAGTTTTTTACCACCATATTTTTATCGTTTTCAATATCTGCACGGTAATGAACAATTTTGGGGGCCTTTTCCTGGATCACCAATCTAAGGAAATGCAGATCGGTATTATCCGGATCGGCAAGTAAGGCTGTTTCCAGCTTTATGCGTCCGGCTTTAAAAAATCGTAGTTTATCTTTAGGCTTACCAACCAGGCTGGCTTTTTTCATTAATAAAGCGCCTTCGTACCCCTCTTTCAGGTCGGTACCTGCATCGGTAAAAACGGATAATTCCTGGTTTATTTCGTCCACATTATCAGATGCCATTGCTTTATAAAAAGCGGCTTTCTCTAGTTTTTGCGCCCAGCCCTTTGTACTTCCGGCAAGCAAAATCCCCAGAAATAAACAAACAAAAGTAACGGGCCTTTTTATATAACTCTTCATAAACCTAACCAAATGTAATAAATAATACGTGCAGCACAAACCAACTGTTGCTTTACGGATATAGTAGTATGCCCAACCCTTTAACCGGCAATTAGTTTTAAATTTTTACCGCCGGCTAAATTAAAGCAACACGATATAAGATGTTTTATATTGATAATGGTTTAACCTATAGCCTAATAAATAGCATTTGGACCATTAAAAATCGGTTTTCTTTCGCTTACTTTGGGGTTTGAATTTTTTTGAGGAACTTAATAGCATAAATATTTAACAGTATCTTCCCAAGCATAAAGTATAACATTAGCAATAAGCGGTTTACATGGATAAAACTCAACAGTTTGCTGGCTCATGGGCGGTAATTTTAGGCGGATCAAGTGGCTTTGGGTTTGCCGCTTTACAAAAGTTAGCAGCACATGGCATGAACATTGCCCTTTTGTATCGGGAAACCGCTATTACAGAAAAACCACTTAAAGAACAACTAACTCAAATAGCAGCAGAAAACAGTGTAACCATTTTACCTTTTAATATAAACGCGCTTGAGCAAACCGGTCGCGATTTATTTTTAAAACAATTTGCCCAGCTTGTTGTACATAAACATTGTGTTAAGTTATTGCTGCATTCCATAGCCCGTGGTAATTTAAAACCATTGGCAGCAGTGGCCAATAACGACCCCGTTCTTTCAATTGAAGATATACAGGCAACAACCTACGCCATGAGCAACAGTTTATTGGACTGGACAAGGCTACTGTTGGAGGCTGAGCTTTTTAACCCTGATGCCCGGGTAATTGGTTTAACCAGCGATGGCGTTCATAAATACTGGGAAAGCTACGCGGCGGTATCCATTGCAAAGGCATCACTGGAGAGCCTTACCAGGTATATGGCAGTTGAATTTAGCCGTTACGGATTAAAAACAAACCTGATACAGGCGGGAGTTACCGAAACGCCATCCTTAAAAAGGATTCCGGGCAGCGATAAACTGATATCGCTGGCCGCGGCTAACAACCCAATGGGGCGCATAACTATGCCAACAGATGTGGCAAATGTAATTTACATGCTTTGTACCGATGAAGCATTTTGGATAAATGGTTCATTAATTCATGTAGACGGGGGTGAACATTGTTTGTAATTATTAGTTTTTGATACATGATGAATAACCATATACTTAATCATTTACCCTATAAATCAACGTTTCGCTTTATTGATAACATTACATCGTTGAATGAGGATGGTGTTACGGGCGATTTCACGTTGAAGCAGGACGCCTTTTTTTACGAAGACCATTTTGAAGGCAACCCGGTTACACCCGGTGTTATCATTACAGAAATTATGGCCCAGATAGGATTGGTGGTACTGGGTATATTTTTAATATTGAAGGAGCCAGGGAACGATTTTACCAGCGACTCCTCCTTATATCCCGTACTTACCTCAACCGATGTTTCTTTTTATAAAATGGTATTACCCGGTCAAAAAGTTACCGTTATTTCCAAAAAACAGTATTTCCGTTTTGGAAAACTGAAGTGTACTGTGGAGATGCTGGACAGCTCAAAGGAGATTGTAGCAAGAGGAACATTTGCCGGCATTATTAAACATATTGACTTAAAATGAGCAGGCGTGTTGTAGTTACAGGAATGGGCGTGGTATCGCCAAACGGAATAGGCATCAGCGCTTTTTTAAATGCCATACAAAACGGCATATCGGGCATAAAATTTATGCCCCTTTACGAAGAATTAAAGTTTAGCTGCCAGGTTGCGGGCAAACCCAGCTTTGTATTAGAAGATCTTAAAAATAAAAATTACATATCCGAAGTTACTTTTCACGGTTTAAAAGGCACCAACATCGGCTATGGCTTAATGGCCGCCCTTGATGCCTGGACAGATGCCGGCTTAACTTATGATACCGATGAGCCCCGCTGGGAAACCGGATGCATTTTTGGAAACAGCGTATCTGATACAGAGGCCATGAAAAATGTAATTACCCGGGTTGATAACAAAGAGGTAAAAAAATTAGGCTCGCGCGTGGTTGAACAAGCCATGAACAGCGGCGTAACCTCCTATATATCCGGCAGATTAGGCCTGGGTAATAAGGTGATCACCAATTCGGCAGCCTGCGCAACGGGTACACAGGCCATTTTAATGGGCTACGAAACTATTAAAGATGGCTATGCCAAACGGATGCTGGTTGGCAGCAGCGAATATGTGGATACCTATGTATTCGGTTCGTTTGATTCTATGCGGGTACTATCCCGTAAGTTTAACCATGAGCCAGAAAAGGCATCACGCCCAATGAGCGTAACGGCCGGCGGCTTTGTTCCCGGATCGGGCGCAGCCGCATTGGTTTTAGAAGACCTTGAATTTGCCCTTGCACGCGGTGCAAAAATTTATGCCGAAGTTTTAGGCGGATCGGCCAACAGCGGCGGCCAGCGCACAGGCGGATCAATGACTGCAGCCAATCCGCTGGGTGTAATAAGATGTATAGAGGAAGCCATGGCCAATTCCCAAATCACGGGGCAGCAAGTTGATCTCATCAGCGGCCACCTTACTGCCACTAATGCCGATATGCAGGAAATTCAAAACTGGTGTAAGGCCCTGAACAGATCGGGAGATGATTTTCCGTTGATGAATTCCCTCAAATCAATGATCGGTCATTGCTTAAGCGCGGCTGGGTCTATTGAATCTGTGGCATCAATATTGCAAATTGTACATGGGTTTGCACATCCAAACATTAACCTTGATGACCCTAATCCGGAAATAAGTAAACATATCAACTTAAACCGTTTGCCTACTTCTGTAGTCAATAAAGATATAAATATAGTTGCTAAGGCCAACTTTGGCTTTGGCGACGTAAATACCTGCTTAATATTTTCTAAATTTAACCCTGATGACACGACAAGAAATTTTAATTGAACTAAGAAAAGTTTTATCGCCATATACCCTTGATAAAGAAACACTGGCTAACATTGATGAAGGCACCAACCTTATTACAGACTTGAAAATAAACTCGGCCAATCTTGTTGATATCATTATTGACGCCGAAACCAAATACAACATTGAAATAGATTACGACGCTGCCGATAAAATGGTAAATGTGGGCGGCTGTATTGATGTAATAGAAGAAAAGACAAACCAGCAAATATGATCTTAAGTGCCGGTAATGATATTGTAGACCTTGGTACAATTAACGCTACGCGTACAAAAGAACCAAGGTTTTATACAAAATTTATTACCGGTACCGAAACGGTATTACACAACCAGTCCCACCTGGCCGATATGCCGTTTGAGTATTTTGTATGGATGCTATGGTCGGTTAAAGAATCTGTTTACAAATTCATACAAAGGCATCATCCTGGCCTTGTTTTTTCTCCCTCAAAAATTACTGTTGAACAAATTGAATTGCAACGGGAGGCTTCCATCCCGGCAATAACCCAAGCCCAAATTGAAGCTAAAGGCTTTGCCGGGCTAACTACTTATAACAGTATTATTGCCTTTGGTACAGATAACTTCTATTCCATATCGATAGTCAATTCAAATTATATAGCTTCAACTGTAAACAACAGCAAGGATTTTGAAAATATATACTGGGGCATTAAACATATTGACCAAACCGAGCCTGAAAATCAATCAAGAGCGGTAAGGCAATTCCTTTTAAAAAAGCTGGCTTTTGTTTTTGACACGGATGATTTACATATTATTAAAAACAGTTCCGGATGCCCGGTTTTATTCAATGGAGATAATAGGGCAGATATCCCGATTTCATTGGCTCATCATGGTCATTATGTAGCTTATGCTTTTCCTAATCTCCAATAACAATCCTATATAGCTCAAGGAGTTTTCTGTAAGTTTATATCCTCCAATCAGCAACATTTAGCGCAACGATACGTAAAACACTACCTGATTATCTGTTTGTTTACGAAAGCCAAACCATGCTGTTTGTTTAAGCGTAAAACGCGCAACGACATCAATTATATGAAAAGATCTGTTAAGTTAGTGCTGTTAGCTGTAGCCTTTGTTGCTGTAGGACTGGGGTATTATTTTAACAAGCGATATGCCTTAGAGAAAAGATATGCATCGGTACCCGAAAAACGGCACAAGAACAATACTTTACGGATAGGGATCATCGGCGATAGCTGGGCAACCGGCATTTCATTGGATACCATCATAAGCGATGAGTTTTTAAGGCGCGGTATAAAAACGGAGGTCATTTCCTTTGGCGAGCCGGAGGCAAAAACGAAAGATATTTATGACAATTTATATGCCGGACCGGGTACACCTTATTCAAGCAGTGAGATACTGCATCATAACCTTGATTACTGTATAATTTTGGCCGGAACAAGTGATGCAGCGGGTGAAATGGGTGCAAAGTTTTATGCCTATTACAGTTCGCTTATCATCGGCGATTTGGCAAAAAACAATATTGAGCCGGTTTTTGTAACCATGCCAGATTTTGGTTTCAAGGAGGTTACCGATAGTTTAGGAATATTAAAAAAAGTGCGCAATGAGGTAAGCTCATTAATTATTGATAATGGCAGCACCGGAAATTTGGATGATTACCGCAAGCAGGTAAGTGAAGTTTTAAAAGACACCCACCTGCAGGATTCTGCCATTGTGGTCCCCTTTAACCTGGTATGCGATAACTATCAAAAACATAAGATATTGTATCGTAACAACAGCCATCTTTCAACCGCCGGGAAGCAAAAAATGGGAAGAATTATAGTGCAGTATATTTTAAATAAAATAAATCAGGGCAATTTGCATTCGCCACCAGCCGGAATAGGAGCACCTAATATTGCCAGTTCAAAACCGCTGGCCAATTTACGCCGTTCAGGAAGTTAAGGCTGCTATCTTTTTAATATCGCGATAACAAATATACAGCGGGATAAAACCAAAGATGCCGAAACAGCAATCGATACAACGCCAGTAAATGGGGATTCCCCGGATTGGTCCTGCAATAAATGCCAACGGGAACACCATAACACAGGCTATCATCCCGAACTGGATTATCCAGATATTTTTAACCGGATCTTTTAACGGGCCGATGAACACTGTGGCAATAACCAGGTGGCCAAATGCCAGCCAATCGGTACCATAACTCAAATAGGGATAGTTTTCATTGGTTGTTTTTACCGCCAGGTAAACCTTTATTAACCAATCATGCATAAAGGATGGAAATATATTGGCGTGTGCTGCAAAAAACGCCAGTTCGCTTTCAATTGGGAAAGCCGTAACGCCACTTAATACCAAACCGATGATGAATACAATAACCCAGGTTTTTACTTTTTTGCGCAGATGCAGTTCGGTTTGTATCATGGGCTGAAATTAAAGATTATTTCGAGCTTGTATAAAACTTTCTGTGGTACCCGCGCAGATTTATACAGAAACCAATTCAATAGTTTTTTCTATATTTGTTTTAAGGAAATGGTGTCTTCCTATTTAACCGCCCTAAAAAGCTGATGGCGCCTACAATAATTAACCAGTGGAATTTATTCCGCGCTAATTTTTTGTAGGTGAAAAAACTTCTGATCAAATCCATTTTAAAGACACTCCGCCGTTTAATACAGCGCGTTTTTCCTTTCTCCCATTCAATATCATTTAAGGTATCCGGCATCAATATTTCTGTATTGAAGTTTCTCTGCATCGTTAACAATCAATCAATTTTAAAACTAAATTAGCATCGCCATAAAATGAACGATAAAGCATTCCTGTCAGAGCATTTTTCGATAGTGAAAAACCTGATGAGGTGGACACTCCTCATCATTCCCATTGCAATTGCCATTGGCAGTATGGTGGCCTTGTTTTTATGGCTGCTTAACTGGGCCATCCATTTCAGGTTTCAACATCCTTACCTGTTATACTTTTTGCCTGTGGCGGGTATTGCTATTTACTTTATATACAAACTATTCGGCGGATCATCCGAAAAAGGGAACAACCTGATCATAGATGAAATACATCAGCCGGGATGCGGTGTACCAAAACGTATGGCGCCGGTTGTATTGATCACCACTATTATTACCCACCTGTTTGGTGGGTCGGCAGGGCGCGAGGGCACAGCGGTACAAATTGGCGGCAGCATAGCCCAGGCCTTTGCACATTGGTTTAAACTGAATGAAGCCGACACCAGCATTGTATTAATTGCAGGTATTGCCGCAGGTTTTGGGGCAGTATTTGGTACACCACTCACCGGGGCCATATTCGCCATGGAAGTTTTAACTATCGGCCGCATACAATACAACGCACTATTACCCTGTTTAATAGCCGGTATTTTTGGCGATATTACTGTTGCTACATGGGGTATTCACCATACAGCGTATCATATTGATACTTTCGCGGGCACAACCCATTGGTATTCAACCTATACGTCCTTTGATTTTTTACTCCTGGTAAAAATCATTATTGCATCTGTTGCCTTTGGTTTAGCCAGTTACTTATTTGCCTACATGGTTCACGGAATTAAAGCGTTTTTCGTAAAACGCGTTCGTAAACCCTGGCTTATTCCGGTAATTGGCGGCTTAATCATCATTGGCTTAACTGCCTTGCTGGGCAAACCCGATTACCTGAGCCTCGGCATCGACCCTGAACATGCTGGCGCTGTCACCATTCCATCTGCCTTTAACGCAGGCGGCGCCAATACCTGGAGCTGGCTGTGGAAAACTATCTATACTACAACTACGCTTGCAACCGGCTTTAAAGGTGGCGAGGTTACGCCCTTGTTTTATATTGGAGCCACCCTGGGCAATACCTTATCCGTGATAATGGATGCGCCGGTTAGCCTTTTCGCCGCATTGGGTTTTATCGCAGTTTTCGCAGGTGCCACCAATACACCATTGGCCTGTACTTTTATGGGGATTGAGCTTTTTGGCAGCCAATACGCGCTATTCTTCGCGGTGGCTTGTTTCACGGCTTACTTTTTTAGTGGGCACTCTGGTATTTACGGATCTCAGCGAATAGGGGTTCCTAAAACCATCAGCCAGTTTTCCGATTCGGTTACGATATCAGAAGCCGGCAACCGAAGGCAGAGTTACGTGCAAAAAAAGCTGGAGAAGTATAAAATAAAGGCTAAAGATAAAAAGGGCTAATTCTGTTGTCCAGGCTTTGCTATCCCCTCAGGGTCCTCTCAATGCTATTAAGTTAGGAGAGTGATGGATTGCTCCAGAGGAGCAAAAGCTTTGTAGAAAAACATAAATAAATTGTCTTTTGCGTACCAGAGGTACGCTACCTAAGGTTCCGTACCTCTGGCACGGAGTTTCATTTTTGTTTTTTTGCTACAAAGCTATTCCCCCGCTGGGGGAGAAACTCATTAACTTAATAGCATTGAGGGTTCTCTATCGAGAGACCCTGAGGGCACAAAATATAAAAAGGATTAGTTCTGCTGCCCAGGTTTTTTAGCGGGGCTTTTAACCGTATCCTTTACCGCTTTAACCGGCTCTGGCAATTTAGCGGGCGGCGTTTTAGCCACCGTGTCTTTTACCGTTTTAATAGTCTTCTGTTTGGTAGTATCCACTTTAAGCAAACTATCCTTACCCATTAATGATGGCTTTTTCAAACTATCGGCAGCTGTGCCTTTTGCAGGCTTGGTTACAGGCACACCCGGTTTGCCTTTTGCCGGCGACTTACCTCCCGTCAGCTTTACATCGGTTGTTTTGTGCGGCGAAATGATAGACTCCTTTGATATTGGCCTGTCCTTAGGTTTCCAGATAAAACCTTTTAGGATTTTATCATCATCCACTACTTTTTTAATGGGCAGATACCTATTCTCGGGTTTAGTTTGGAGGCGAATATTGGTAAGTTTACTCTTCCTGAATGAAACCACCATACGGCTGCTGAGGGATCGCTGCATTCCCTCCACCGTGTTGCTCACACTATCCCGTTTAAAGTATATGCTTTCGGCATTGCCAACGGTGTACATCTTATCCAGCTTATCATCTTTAAAAAAGCCGCGCATTTTTTTACCACCCATCTGGTTAAAATGCAGTGAATCGTTCTTTTCAAGGTTTACAATAAATGCCGATGGAAACAGCTCCATATTATCCATCTTTTTGTTCCGCATTTGTACATATATCGTGTCGCCAGATAGTTGCGAGCCCTGGGTCCAAAACATGGGTTTCACATAGCACCTGATGGTTGAATCACTGTTACTGTAAAAAATTGAGTCGGCCTTACCCTGCAGATCCGATTTAAATAATTTAGCGTTGTGGTGCGCTATCAGGATCCTTACGCGGGCGGTATCTTTCAAATTAATTTCGCGTTGGGCAAATACCGGGTCGCGTTTAATTTCTTCGGTACGTATACTATCCTGCTTTGCTTTTCTTACAGCCGTTACCTTATCTTTTTTTATTTGCGCCGAATCTACTATCACCTTGGGATGCCCAAAATAATCGGTGTGCCTATAAGTGGTATCCTTAGGTATAGAAAGCCTGCGCGCTACCAATACCTTTGATAGTTTCTTAATCTCAACTATCTGTTTCCTTGCTGCCGCCGATGTATCACGAACGTAAGCATAGGCCTGGCGTTGCTTTTCCTGGTAAAGCTTCAGGTTTTTATAAGTCATTATCTGGGTTTCCAGCGTATCGGCCGTCATGTAAACGGAATCTCGTTTTACTTTTCCTGACTTGGCGGTATCGGCCGGGGCCTTTATGTTTTTTGTATCCCTGCCGGGTTTAACCGCTGCAGCTACCTGTGCTAAACTGGCAATCTTCTTTTGGGCATCAGCCGGTTTAATATTTTTAGCCAGGGCTGCTGCTTTTCGTATTACGGAATCAATTTTGGTCGAATCTTTTTTGTTGAGGTTAGGCTTCAGTTTCTCCGCCATATTTGCCAGCTCCATAGCGCTTTTTACCTGGCCCGGCGTAATGGTTTTATTGCTTACTGCCAACTTGCGTACCGACGAATCAATTTTAGCGGAATCTTTTTTTGACACAATGCCATTAGGTTTAACCTGCCCAGCCAGGTTTGCCATGTTGGTTATCTTCATGGTATTGGCTGGCGCCTTTAGTGCTTTGTTTTTGGTGGTAAGCGGCATCGGGGGAGGCACCGAGTCTGTTTTGGTGGTATCTTTTTGTTCGGTAACCAATACCATGTAGGCGTTTTTAGTAACCACGGTGCGCTCATCGGCCTTAAAGTAAGTGGCCAAATCGCCTTTCATGGTTATTTTTTGCTCCCTATCAATAAAGGTGATGTTTTTAACTGCCCGGCCATATCCTTTCAGCTTATCGTAAAACAAACTATCACCTTTTAATGATTTTGTGCCTTGTTTATACTGGTTTTTTTTGCCAAAAAAAGCTTGTTCCGTTACGGTATTGTACAGGCCGTTCTCGGTATACAAAGTATCTTTGTCCTTTTTGCCATAAATATTGGTAGGCCCATAAAAATAGGCAATCCGGGTACCTGTATTGTACTTCATGGTATCGGTTTTAATAACAGCATCCACCGTTGTTAAAACCACATCATAACGAAAATATGAATCGCGCGAAAAGGCAAAGTAGTAGCCGTTTTTACTGGTAAGTACATTATCCTTATTAATAAGCTTGCCGCCGCCGGTATAAGTTCCTATCCGTGTTGCGGTGTTGTAAGTGAGATAATCGGTAGTAAGTGTAGCATCCTTATCCACCATTTTAACATTATTAGTTAAGATGGCAATTTTTGTATTCCCGTTATAGTTTAACTTGTCCGAATAGATATTCAGCGTATCGCCCTGGTTAATGTTTACATTACTAAAAGCATCAAAGGCATTATCCTGCGGATAAAAATAGGCACTATCTGATCGCAGGATTGAAAAATCCTGTTTAAAAACCCCTTTATAAACCTTGATAACATCGCGGCCATTTATCTTTGTGCCAGTGCTGCTTGCTGATTGTATCAGGTTTACAATTGATTTTTTTTGCCCCATAACGGTGGCCGCCATCATCAATAACAAAAAGCTTAAAACATATTTTCTCACTGTGGCAAAATTAGTTTTTTGTTGGGGTTATTAAATTAATAATTTTGATGAATGCTACCAGTTACCCAGTTTGTTAATTTTATTGAACAAAATGCCTTGTTTGCCCCAGGCAGCAAGGTTTTGGCTGCTGTAAGCGGTGGTATGGATTCTGTTTTAATGACTCACTTGTTAAAAGCCGCGGGAATTAATTTCAGCATTGCCCACTGTAATTTTCAGTTACGGAGCAACGAAGCCCTGCGCGATCAGGAGTTTTGCAATAACCTGGCTAATAAACTGCGGGTACCTTTTCATACCATCAATTTTGATACCATAGCATATGCCGCCGAACATAAAATATCTATCCAGATGGCCGCCCGCGATTTGCGTTACCAATGGTTTGATACTTTATGCCAGCAATCAGGCTACCAGGCCATTGCTCTTGCACACCACCAAAACGATGCGATTGAAACAATATTGTTAAACCTTACCCGCGGAACCGGCATTGCCGGCTTACATGGCATATTACCTAAAAACGGTATGCTGGTGCGCCCGCTGTTATTTTTAAAGCGCGAAGAAATAGCCACCTTTATTGCCGATAACAAATTAGATTATGTGGAAGACAGCTCAAACGTTTCTGCAAAATATGCCCGCAATAAAATAAGGCTTGAGGTTATCCCCAAACTAAAGGAGCTTAACCCATCGCTTGAAAAAACGTTCGAAAACAATCTGAAACATTTCAGAGATCTGGAACTCCTGTTAGATAACCAGGTTGCTGAGTTAAAGAAAACGCTGTTGCAATGGGGCACCGATGAAATATTTTTGCTTATTGATGAGGTTAAAAAATTAAGCCCCGCGCGTTTGCTCCTGTTTAAATTATTACAGGAATACGGTTTTAATGAAACCACCGTTGATGATGTGCTATCGGTACTGGACAAGCATTCGGGCCGAATCTTTGAATCAACGGGATTTTTGTTGGTACTTGATCGCGAAAGGCTGATCATCAAACAAAAGAAAACCGGGGTACTGGAACCGGTAAGTATATTTGAGCAGGAGCATGAGGTTTATTATGGCACATATAAGCTTAATTTACTACATGACGATAGCCCGCTGATTATAAAAGATAACCCACTGGCCACATCAGTTGACGCGGCTTTGCTGGTATATCCGCTTATGGTACGGGCCTGGCAGGAGGGCGATTATTTTTACCCGCTGGGGATGAAAGGACGAAAAAAACTGAGCGATTATTTTATCAACCAGAAATTATCCTTGCATCAAAAGGAGGAAGTACCCATCCTGGTAAATGGCAACGGCGATATAATTTGGGTGGCAGGTTACCGGCCCGATGAAAGGTATAAAGTAAACAATAACACTAAAAAAGTTACTATATTCGAATTGTACAAATTATGACGAGCGAAAAAACTGTTTTTGTAGAAAAGCAATACCTGGGCCGCGAATTTATCCCAATTACCATACGCCTGGTTTTGGCCATGTTTTGTTTTGCAGCCTACTTTTTTACCGACGAGCGTGAGCGCAACGGCGATTTGTTGGTGGTAGTTGGCTTCGCTATTATCATCATATCCATCATTATGGGTTTCCTGCTGCATTATAGCACTACTGTTGAAAATAAAAGCATCCGCCTGAGCGGCTTATGGACTGCCCGCGTTGTAAAAATTGATCTTAATGGCATTGTAAAAGTCGAAAAAGGATTATATAGTCGCTACCTGTTTAATAACCCGGTTTATAACCTGCATACCAAAGGTACTATCCGTTTTTATGCTGCCGGTAATGATGCCATTCATTTAACCGATAGAGACGGCATGGTTTATATTATAGGTTCCCAGCATGTAAATGAATTTTTACGGGCAATTACGGACGAGATGAAAAAGTAAACCCTCTTTAATGCTTAATGTGGAAAAACCCTATTAATGCGTTATAGTCCATTAAAATATGGCAAATGATCAGCATTTTTAAGTTACGGTATTTATAGTAATGGTAGCCAAAAACCAAGCCGATCCATACAGGTATTAATACATTTATTATAGTACCATAACCTGCATGTAATAAGCCGAAAAGCACCGCGCTCATTATTATAGGTAAATGCTGGTTTTTAAAAAATAGCTGCAGCCGCGGTATCATGTATCCCCTGAAAATTAATTCTTCCAATACCCCCGCAGTAAAAACACCAAATAATTTAGCCGGAAAACTTAATTTAAGCATCAATAACATGGCATTGCTTACTTTAAGCGTACCCCATAATTTAATTGGCAGGGCAATTATTATGGCGCCTATCAGTATGATCAGCAAAATTGCGAAAATAGACAGGATAGAAAAGCCTATCGAATAGCGCTTCTCTCCCCATAATAAAAGAGGTTGTTTTTCTTTGTTTAAAACGTACCAGTAAATAACAGCAAAACATAACCAAAATGCCAACCGGCTTACCACAAACCGGGTATCCATTGATAAACTTTGAACGGTAAGCATGCTGAACACCTTTGAGCCAACCATAAAGCATAAAAGCAATACCACCGTTAGCAGCAGGCTATAAATTATGGTGGCGTGGTGGTTTTTACGGATAAATTGTATCATTAAGGCTTGTTTACCAATGATACTAAAAATAAGCAATAATAACGCGGTTGATTTTTTTAAGAATGGTGGTTCCCCTCTGGGGCACCAAATTTTTTTTTATGATTTTCTACAAAGCTTTTGATCCTCTGGATCAATCAAATCGCTAATCCAATCTCATAAATTTTGGCTGTTCATAGCCTTTTGATCCTTCGGGTAAACTATCACACTTCTATCGAAAAAATCACACCAGATGCTAAGCTGATGTGCACAGCTTGCATGAAAGTTGCATAAGATTTCTCCTCGTACCTCGTTCGATGACATCGTTTTCTAAATACAGTATGAGAATAAAAAAGATATGCTCACACTATAGCTGATCCAGAGGATCAAAAGCTTTGTAGAAAAATACACGCTATTGTTTTGTGCTCCAGAGGAGTACCACCCCAGCAGATGAAAAACATGTACCAACCGGACCACTACTCATGCCCCATAACCTCTACCAACTGTTCAATAAATAAAATAGCTGCTTTTTTGCGGTAAACTCCTTTTTGCCAAAGGATATAGGATTGCCGTTTGATGCCTTTGGCCGCTATAGGAACAGCTACAACCTTATCCCAGCCTATTAAGGCTTTTTCATTAAGCACTGTTGCCCAATGGCCGTTTTGAATCAGTGATAATAAGGAGTGCATATCATTCAGCTCGATCCTGATATTTGGAGCGATCTTACCTTTGTAAAACAAGCCGTTAATGAACTCGCGGGAACTAAAGCCTTTACCGGGCAATATCAGCTCTTGTTGGGCCAACTCTTCCAAACTAATTTTTTCGAGCTTAGCCAGCGGGTTATCTTTAGCAACCACCATAACAATACTGGAATTGAAAAGAACCTGCATTTCCAGGTCTTCATCGTCAGACTGGTTGTGAAATGCCAGGATCATATCCAGCTCGGCCAGCCTGAGTTTTTTTTCCAATTCCTCTGGACTGCCATAAGTGATAAAGATCTTTATACCGGGATATTTATTTGAGAATGGCGCAAGGGCCGGTAACAACAACGAAGTAAAGGCATAAGATACCCCTAAATTTAATTCGCCGGTAGCTGCATTGTTTAACTCCGTAATGGCCTGCTTTCCTTTTTGTACGTCGTTGAGTATTTTAGTTGCATGGGTTAAAAATATATGCCCGGCTTCTGTAATACGCACATGCCGGCCTATTCTGTCAAACAAAAGCATTCCTAACTCATCTTCCAGTTGCTTTATTTGTTGGGATAGGGTGCTTTGGGTAATAAATACAGCCGCGGCAGCTTCTGTGAAGTTCATCGTTTCGGCAGCCTTAACAAAATATTGTAACTGTCTAAGTTCCATAATCAATCGTTTTTACCGATCATTTTGATTAAAACAATCTATTTTACAAATATATCATCATTGCGGATATTTGCATCATAAACAATTTCAATAGTCTTACATTAAGGTCTCCCCTGAATTTGCTTGTGTTATGAATGAATAAATGAACATTTTCCGCTCTCTCAAATACCGTAATTTCAAGTTGTTTTTTTACGGTCAGTCTATATCACTCATCGGTACCTGGATGCAGAAAACAGCAGTGAGCTGGCTGGTTTACAGGCTTACCGGCTCGGCAGTATTACTGGGGATAGTTAGCTTTGTTAGTTTAATCCCCTCACTAATCCTGGCACCATATGCAGGTAGCATTGTTGACAGGCATAACCGCTACCGCATATTGGTTATTACCCAGGTTGTATCTATGTTGCAGGCAGGGGCATTGGCCTTTTTAATATTATTTAAGTTTTATAATATCCCCGCCATTATTGGCCTAAGCCTGGTTCAGGGAATCATCAACGCCTTTGATGTAACCTGCCGCCAATCTATCATGGTAGAAATGGTTGAAGATAAAGCTGATTTGCCCAATGCCATAGCGCTAAACTCTACCATGACCAATTTTGCACGTATAGCAGGCCCCGCAGTCGCAGGTATTGTTTTAAGCACTTTTGGAGAGGACTTTTGTTTCTTCGGCAACTTTTTAAGCTACATACCCGTGCTGGCCTGCTTGTTTATGATGAAGTTGAATACCACCGTGATAGGCAAACCGCAAAAAGGTATCTGGGCCGAACTCCAGGATGGCTTTAAATATGTATCCGGCGACCGTGACCTGAGCAGCCTGATCCTGATGCTTACCATAAGCAGCTTATTTGTTATCCCCTTTAATACCCTAATGCCCATTTTTGCAAAAGATATTTTTAACGGCGATGCCAAAACTTTCAGCTGGTTTGAAAGCGCAGCCGGTGTAGGATCTGTGATCAGCGCAGTTTACCTGGCCAATTTAAAAACAGGTAAAAACCTGGTAAAGATCATCATTACCGCAAGCCTCATTTTTGGATCAAGCGTGTTAATGGTGGCTTATGCAGGCAAACTGTCTTTTGCTTTAATATTTATGGGTTTTACCGGCGTGGGGATGATGGCGCAAACCTCGGCTATCAATACCTATATACAAACACATGCAATACCGGCCATGCGCGCAAGGGCTATAAGCTATTATGTAATGGCTTACCAGGGAATGATACCCGTTGGCAGTCTTTTAGTAGGCTGGCTGGCCAATGAGCGCGGCCCAAGGCAAGCGGTTTTTATTGAGGGCGTAATTGGGTTGCTGGCTACAGGTGTTTTTGTTTTGTATAAGAGGAGGCAGGGGGCCGAAGATAGGGTTAGCGGCAAGGCTGTGTTGGCTAAGTAAGCCATTAGGTTAAGATTACTGTTTATAGCAATTTCAATTCAATCATAGCTTCGTCGATATCAATTGTCACCCAGTCAAACAGGTGCTCGCTGGGCAGGCAGTCTTTTATACTTTGGCCTTCAGCATATTTTGCACGTGATTCCGGACCGAACTTTATAGTCATATTATAAATGTCTTGCCCGTTAGCTCCTATCCATGCCTTTGTTTCGATCTTTTTTAAGATGCTAATATTTCTGATGGATAGTTGGTATTCGTTGTATGGCATCTGAACACCGTCGCACCAAAACCCATACAGCCTTTGATCTGTTGAATTTCCAAAGGTGCGGCTCAAATGGTATTCTAGGTGCAAACAAAAGTCCTCATTAAACGATCCTCTATCAGAATTATTAGATATGTCTGTCATGAAATAAATTGGTTTATCAAAAAGCCCTCTCCGTCAAGGAAAGGGCTTTTATTATTTTACATTTTCAAACCAATCTCTCTCAATCGCTCATCCAAATATTCGCCGGCGGTAATATCGGTATATAGCTTAGGGTGCTGCTCGTCAATACATGAATCCAGGCTTGTTAAATCCATTCCCGATTTTGGGTGCAGGAAAAACGGTACCGAAAAACGGGAATATTTCATCAGCTCGCGCGGTGGGTTCACCACACGATGCGTGGTCGATTTCAATTTGTTATTGGTTAAGCGTTGCAGCATATCGCCAACGTTTACTACCAAATCTTCACCATGTGCCTTTACCGGGAACCATGCGCCTTCGCGGGTAAGCAGCTCCAAACCATCGGCACTGGCGCCAATAAGCAGGGTAATGAGGTTGATATCCTCATGCGCACCGGCACGTACCGCGTCATCAGGTACCGAATCAGGGTCGGTTATCGGGAAGTAATGCAGCGTACGCAGGATAGAGTTTCCGTTGTGTACCTTATCGTCAAAATAATTTTCGGGCAGGTTTAAATAAACCGAGATGGCCTGTAACAGGTGTTTGCCCGCGGTTTCCAGCTTTTTATAAACCTCCAGCGTGGTAGTGTTAAATGATGGCAATTCATCAACCGCCACGTTATCGGGGTAAATATCTTTAATCGGGTCACCATCGGTAACGGTTTGGCCTATTTGCCAAAACTCCTTCAAATCGGGTGTTTTAAAGCCTTTCGCGGTTTCTTTCCCTTTACCGGTATAGCCACGCTGACCAGCCAGGCCAGGGATCTCATATTTTTGCTTTACAGCATCTGGCAAAGCAAACAGGGTTTTAACCTGCTCATAAAGCTCATCTATCAATTGTTTGCTTAAGCCATGATTGGTTATGGTAACGAAACCGGTTTCATTAAAGGCTCTACCAATATCGTCAGAAAACTGCTTACGATCGGCAGTACTGCCGTTTATGTAATTATCAAGATCAAGACGTGGAATATTTACTGTGCTCATAACTGTAGCTTTATAATAAAAAGTAAAATTATTTAAATTTTAAGATAGCAGGCACAAAGTATAAATAAAAAATTGTTTAGCCCCTGTAAACCAAGCATAAACAATATTGGCCCTTTAAAACAATTTTTGAGTTAAACGTTTTATACTTTGTCTCGTCATACACTTAGTATCGACTATATAATCCTAAAGAAAAATGAAATATATAAATAAAATATGCGGCTTAGGTTTAATAGCATTTTTAATAATGCTTGCCGCGCCCAATAAAAGTAAAGCCCAGGATGGGGGCTATGTATCTGACCAGGAGTTTTATGATAACCTCGCACCTTATGGTACCTGGGTTGATGACCCTCAGTATGGTAATGTTTGGGTACCAGATGTTGAAGATGGCTTTAGGCCCTATGCATCGCGCGGGCACTGGGTAGTTACCGATTATGGTAATACCTGGGTATCTGATTACCCCTGGGGATGGGCTACTTTTCACTATGGCCGCTGGCGCTATGATGATTATTACGGATGGGAATGGATACCGGGACATGAATGGGCACCAGCCTGGGTTAGCTGGCGCAGGGGTGGTGGCTACTACGGTTGGGCACCATTAACACCGGGTATAAGCATCAGCCTATCATTTGGTAACAGCTATAGGGTGCCCGATTCTTATTGGGTATGCGCGCCACAGGCTTATATTAACAGTCCTAATGTTTATAACTACTATGCACCGCATACCAGGGTAGTGAATATTATAAACCAAACAACAGTTATCAACAATACGTATGTTTATAATAACCGCACCTATGTAACCGGTCCGCGGGTTGCCGAAATCAGGAATGTTACGCACAATAATAATGTGCCGGTTTATAGAATTGGCAACGATAGCAGGCCCAATGGCGGCGGCAGAATTGTAAATAATACCGTAAATATTTATCGCCCGGAGATCAGGAAATCGCAGGATGCAAGGCCTGCAAGGGTTATAAACGCGGCCGAATACCGGAATGCTAACCCCAACCAGGGAATAGCTAACCGTGCAGGCGGACAAGCAACTGTAAACCGGAATAACGCAGCGCGATTAGCAGATGTTGCTAAAAGCAACGATGCTAAATTTGTAAAGGTTAATAATAACAGGCCGGCACAACAGCAAAATCGTCAGGGACAACCAAACGCAAGAGCTGGGGGCCAACCCGGACAACCAAATGCCAGGCCAGATAACCAACCAACAACTGAGCAAGCTAAACAACAGCGTGATCAGCAACAAAATCAAGCCAGGCAACAGCGTGATCAGCAGCAAAACCAAGCCGTTCAGCAGCGTCAGCAACAGGTTAAGCAACAGCAGGATCAGCAGCAAAACCAGCCTGTTCAACGTCAGCAACAGGCTAAACAACAGCAGGATGCCCAAAGGCAGGAGCAGGTTAAGCAACAGCAGGATCAGCAGCAAAACCAGGCCGCTCAACGTCAGCAACAGGTAAAACAGCAGCAGGATGCCCAAAGGCAGCAGCAGCAGGTTAAGCAACAGCGGGATCAGCAACAAAACCAGGCCGTTCAGGAACGCCAGCAACAGGCTAAGCAACAGCAGGATGCCCAAAGGCAGCAGCAGGTTAAGCAACAGCAAGATCAGCAGCAAAACCAGGCTGTTCAACGTCAGCAACAAGCTAAACAACAACAGGATGCCCAAAGGCAACAGGTTAATCAGCAACGCCAACAACAGCTTGATGTTCAAAGACAGCAACAGCAAGCCCAACAAAGGCAGCAACAGCAGGCGCAGCAGCAACAGGCTAATCAGCAAAGACAGCAACAGCAGGATGCGCAAAGACAACAGCAGCAAGCTCAACAAAGACAGCAACAGCAGGCTCAGCAGCAACAGGCTAATCAACAACGCCAGCAACAGCAGGATGCGCAAAGACAACAGCAGCAAGCTCAACAAAGGCAGCAACAACAAGCCCAGCAGCAGCAGGCTAATCAACAACGCCAACAACAGCAGGATGCTCAAAGGCAGCAGCAGCAAGCTCAGCAACGCCAACAACAGCAGGCTCAGCAGCAGCAGGCTCAACAGCAGCAGGCTCAACGCCAACAACAGGCCGCTCAACAACAACAAGCCCAGAGGCAACAACAGGCTCAGCAAAAACAACAACAGGAGCAACAGCAACGTGAGCGCAGACCAGCCAATTAAGGCTCAGTTTTAAATTATAATCAATAGCACATATAAACCCGGATTTATTGGTTTATATGTGCTATTTTTATTGTTGCTTTATACCAGCTTAATAATTATGAGATACTTGAACCCTGCGCGCGGCCTTACACTTTGTATACTTTTAACTATGTTTCTTTATCCATTAAAGGGTAAAGCCCAGGCTGTAAAAACATCAGGCCAGATCAATTTTATTGAAAACTCCTGGGGCGAAGCTTTAAAACAGGCTGCTGCTAAAAACAAATATATTTTTGTTGACGCTTACGCCACCTGGTGCGGTCCGTGTAAAATGTTGAAGGCAACCACCTTTAAAAACAATAAAGTAGCCGAGTTTTACAACAACAATTTTGTAAATGTGGCTATTGATATGGAAAAAGGCGACGGTCCGCAGCTGGCAGCCCAGTGGGGCCTGCAGGCTTATCCTACCATGATTATTTTTAATTCAAAGGGAAAAGCCGTTTACGGAACCGTTGGCTTTATCAGGCCGGATGATCTGATAAAATTTGGGGTTAAGGCCCTAAACAAATAAAAACGGCACAAAAAAACCGGGAAGCTATGCCGCCCGGTTTAAAAAAAATTAAAAATTGAAAGTTCGTTACTTCACGATAAAGGTACCCGATAATAAGGCCAAAACCTGTGTCATACTTAATGGCTCATCAAATGCAGCCGTGGCAACAGCAACGGATGTTGATCCTCCGCTGGCGTTTTTTAAAGTAGTTACATCTACACCGCCCTGGCTCACATTTTGTTCACCATCATAATTACCATCAACCAATGATACACCGGTATCATTTCCTTTTGATGCTGTGCTGGTTATCCATGGCGTAACGCCCAATAAGGACCGAATTGCTGACGCGTGGCGCGCCTCAACAGCATGAATTGATAAAGCTGCTGTTAAAATATCTTTATTCCCCAGCAAATTAGGCGCCTGGCCTTTGTATGCACGCACCCCGGTATCTTCAAATGCAAGCGCTACTTTCAGGAAAATACTGGTGTAGTTACCGGCGGTAAAAACTCCTTTAAACGGACCATTACCGGTACCGCCGCCCGCTGTAAAGTCAAATGTTGGCTTGGCCACGGGCGTACCGCCCGAAGCGGTAATAGCCGAGCTTAAAAATGTAACATGCTTGTTTTCATCATCCTGTATATCTGCTATATAAGCCGTATCAGAAGCAGGGATTAAGCCTGACGCTGCCACGCCGGCGTTATAAAACGATGATTCAAGGTATTCCAAGGTAAGCGCATAATTTAATACCTCAACCACCGATGGTGCCATAGTATCAGCATACGCTCTTTTTATCATAGTACCTAAAGCAAAGGGCATGGCAGCCAGGGCCACTTTTGAACCAAAGCTGGTTATGTTTTTGATCGCGGCCCTGCGTGGGTTCAACCTATCGTTGAATTCCGGATCAATTTTTTCTATTTCCTCTATTATGTTAAATAAATTCATGGCGTTGGGGTTAAGCTGCTACGTAACTGTAATTTGATGCACTCACTTTTGTT
The DNA here is from genome assembly GCF_056406855.1 of Mucilaginibacter sp. P1_A3. NCBI lineage: Bacteria > Pseudomonadati > Bacteroidota > Sphingobacteriia > Sphingobacteriales > Sphingobacteriaceae > Mucilaginibacter > Mucilaginibacter sp. P1_A3. The sequence goes on along the minus strand of NZ_JBFTZJ010000008.1, from coordinate 290,571 downwards.
TTAAGGTATGTATTGGCAATGGCCAATACCTGGGCAATGGTTGCTGATTTGTTTAAGCCATTACCATCCACCTGATCGGTAGCTGCAAATGAGCCCCTGGTTATCAGGTTGCTTATTAAAGCGGCATGCCTTGCCTCAACAGATACAATTTTACCGGCCAACGTGAGGTAAGCCGCATCTTTAATAAGATACCCAGCGCCATCGTAAGCTGTAACGCCCGTATCTTCAAATGCTTTGGCTGCACCAAGAACTTTAGCACGGTTAGTAAAATCAATGCTGCTAAAATCAACCGTTAAACCAGGAATAGCGTTACCGCCTAATGCCGCTTTAAAAAACTCGCGGTGCAAAATTTCGTGATCGCGGATGCTGGTTAACAACTCTTTTTCGTTTGATGAAATTCCGGAGTAAGGGGTTAATATCACCTGTGTATAAAACGCGGCCTCCAGCTGCTCTAATGCGTAAGCATAATTAAGAATGGCCAGATCGCCGGTTGCACCGATATCAATACCTTTGGAGGTAATTATTTTGTGATCTTTGTGGCATGCCGCGGTAGCCAAAAGACCTGCCGATGCAACCCCCACACCTGCATAGCGCAAAAACGACCTGCGGGCCATATTTGCACCAGATATGCTTTCTTGTGATTCTGTTTTCATAGAAGTAGTGTTTTAATGATTCGATTAGTTTCGTTTATAAATGGACATACGCTTATAAAAACTCATCGGTTTGTAAAATGTTGACAATTAGTTTACTCTGAAATAGAGTAATTTTCTATTTGGTTAAATTTTGCAATCATTTAACAGGAAAAGAAAGATTTCAAAAGCCCGGAAGGAGGGAGGCACAGCAAAAAAAAGCGACCGGAAATTTAATAAATAAAAAAAGGTCGGAAGACTCTCGCAGTATTCCGACCCTACATCTACCTATGAAAAACAACCCTTTGAGAAGGGTATTAATACATATTCAAACGCAATGCCAATTATTAAATATAAGTTAAAACGCGCCAAAAGGCCTTTTCCAATATTTTCCCCAATTTATTTGTGGAAACTCTTCCCCGGCCAATGGGGATAAAATACACAATAGACTGGTTTATAGCCCCATATCCGCAATTAAAACATATATAAATCGTGGTTTAAAGTTTTGTTAACATAAATAAACATTCCAGAAACCATACACTACAAATATTGTTATTGATTATATGGATCACAATGTTTATTTATTGGCAACCGACCCTAAAAACGCTTGCCGGGATATCATTCATTCGAGAGATACGCCTTTAAAGGTTAGGGTATTTTGCCTTGATGAAGAAAGGTATAGCCCGAATGCTAACGAGATCCAGCTATATGGGTATGCCAATAGCAAACTATATGCCTTTGAAACTATAAATATTGCGGCCGATGATGCTCTTGACCTGGTAGAGGCTATACAATGGTATGCCGATTATATAGATGATCCCGAAATGGAAATCCTCCCCGAAGACCCTCGCATGGGTAAAGATATAGCGATGTGATAATCGGCTTGCGGGTATGGTATTGCTACTACCTGTAACATTTAATTCCTATAATTCTTACATCTGTTTTTCGAAACATTTTATGAATGCCTACTTCGTGCTAAATTGATATATACCGGAATCCGATGTATTTCCTTTCGAATCCCTGGTTATTATTTTCCAGTAATAGGTTTTCCCGGCAGAAACGGCAACATCCTTCAACGTATTTTCCAGAACTTTACTCTGTAATAAAGCCGGCGATGGTAAATCACTTAGATAAACATCATAGTTAACAGTATCGTTGTCCACATCACTGCCGTTCCAGGATAATGTAATTTTCCCATTTAAAACGGCTACCGCCTGATTCATTTCCGGAGCCACAATTTCGGCCGGGAAAGGAGCATAATTCACAATGGCCGGCCCGGAATTATAAAACTTCCAAATATCACTTTTGGTTGCAGTATTATTATCGGTTGATTTTGATGTAATTGACCATGAATAAGGGGTATTCCTTTTCAGGGCAACATCAAGTTGAGTGTTAACAGTTGTTTGGGTGATAATTGTACCGTCTTCCAGGTTTTTAATATTTACTTCGTAATTACCTGCGCTGGTAGGAGCGGTCCATTTTAAGCTAATAGTGCTTTGGGTAGCCGAAACAACGATTCCCTGTGTACAAACCTCATTCTGAGCAGGAGCCAGCAGGATGGGTTTGCCAGGCGGAGGCACAGGTGTATCACCTTTGTGCCCACCACACCCTGTTAAAATAACCATGCTCAATAAAATGAATATTACCTGTCTCATTATTTTATAATTTTATAAACTGATTGTTTTGTGTCGATCATTAAATTAAGCGAATAAACGCCCCTGTCTAAATTGGAAACATCCAGGCTGATCACCCCTGATTGATTATTATAATCTTTTGCCATTTTAAGCACCCCACTATTTAGGCTGTAAATCTTAACGTTCACCTTTTTAGCTATGCTCTCTCCTATGTTAATGTATAATGTATTTTGGAAAGGATTAGGGTATGGAATTGTATTGCCAGGGATATTAATGGTCTGTTCTACTATTCCCTGGCACAGCTTATCAGTGCTTACCGATAAGTTGTTACTACCCTTGTTTAGTGGTAATGTAATTGAATTATCCGTTGTTTTATAACTGACTCCGTTAAGTTTTATATCATAAGATAAACCTCCACCCAAAGTTATATTTACCGTATTGGTAATTTTGTTTACAGCGGCATATACTGAAAGATCTTTAGGTTCAGTAATAACAAGATCAAAACATTGTTTATTATTTGTTAAAGCCGCGTCTGTAATACACACATTATAGGTACCCGGCGATAAATTATCGATGCTTGTGTTGGTGCTAAAGCTATAGCTCTTATTTAAACCATTACCTGTAATTATAGCGGTATAATTAGCAGATTGTGTAGCTGTGATACTGATTGATCCGTTATTTTGCCCTTTACAGGTTACACTGTTGGCGGCTAATTTTAAATTAGTTACTGCAGGAGTAATAGTTAGCTTGCCATTAATATAATTGAAATTATAATTATCAGAAACTCCCTCCTTAACTGTAATATCATAAGTACCGGCCGGCGATTGTGTGGTGGCTACAGTATTGACCACCGGTAATACGGAGAGCTTACTTTCATCATCACCATTTACAAAACCGTTATATTCAATTGTTAAATTCGGGTTAGCTTTTCCGTATGCACGGCTTTGGTCATTTGCTTTTACCTCCAGTGCTTTTTTATTGATTGTTAGCCTCTGCTTAACATCGGTTGCCGCATTACTCAAGGCATTACCGGCTTGTGAGGCCGTAACAGTAGCTGTGCCGGCTTTTATAATATGCAGCTTGCCATCTTTTATAATTGCCACATCAGCTTTATCAACACTGTAAGTTATAGGAATATCGGGATTATTACTGGTAGCGGGCAAGATAAAGTCAGCATCGCCATAAGTATGATCCGCAAACGCCGGAAAATTGACAACCAGGTTGACTTTAATAGTTACAGCAGCCAGTGTTGCAATGCCCCCCGCTGTAGTTACAGACAAGTCTCCGCTAATGCCTGAAAAGGTGGCGGTAATTTTAGTATCGGAGTTTACAGTGAACGACAAAGCAGGAACACCAGCAATAGTTACACTTGTAGCCTTTGTAAAATAACTCCCATTAATCACGAGTGTTCCGCTACCATCAGCAGCCGGTATAGCCGAGGTTATTGTGGGTGCCGCCACAAATACAAATCCGGGGAACGAAGCAGGCCCGTTGGGGGTTTGAATTGAAATAGCGCCCGTTTCACCTTCGCCTACGGTTGCTACTATACTTTGAGATGAATCGACGGTGAACGATTTTGCCGCCTTGCTGCCAAATTTCACTACGGTTGTTCCGTCAAAATGCTTTCCGGTAACGGTTACTGAGGCACCGGCTTTTGCTATTAAAGGCGTAACAGCTGTTATTTGCGGCACAACAACAGGGCCTGTATAAAAAATGGAGAGCACGCCGGTACTCAGATTGGGAATCAGCAAATCCATTTTCCCATCACCATCCATGTCATTTACCCAAAAAGCATTTGTATTGGTGTATTGTGACTGCGTAAGGAGTGGCACAATACCTGCCAGCGCTATGCTCCCGGCGGCCGATTGATTCCGGGAATAATTGACAGCCCCGCCAGCACTCTCCACCAGGTCAATTTTACCATCTCCGTCCATATCTGCAACATTCAGATCATAATAACTTGCAGCGTCGGCAATAACTTTAGCCGTTTCAAAAGAGGATGCATCAACTACTCCTTTTTTAGCGGTGTTCCTGGAGGCCAATAACTGGTTGGTTGAAAGTTTTTTTTCGATAAGATCGATCTTACCATCACCATCAAAATCGGCGGTGATGATGCCGTCTACCTGGGTTCCGCCAGTATAGGTAGTTGGGAAATCTGAAGACGAAAGATCGCCGGGAACGGAATTATTTTTAAATATAGTTATACCACCATATGAGCTTGGGCCAATCGGATCGGGCTTATTGTCGCCGTCAACATCTGTAATGGTTAAAGAAAGAGTTCCGCTTGAATAAACATTTTGAAGGAACATCAGCGGCCCAAACGACACGGTTGATCCGGTTGTTGTATTTGGATAAAAATAACTGGCGAATGGCCCGTATAGTATCAGATCGGGTTGTCCATCCATATTCATATCCCTAAGCCACATTCCGTCTGATGAGCCGTTTAAGTTTTCAAATACTTTAGTTTCAAACGAGATATTTCCGTTAGATGAGGTGTTCCGTAATAAAACAATGCTTGGATTGGCACTGTACAAAATATCCAATTTTCCATCACCATCAACATCGCCAACAACCAAACTCTCCGCCTGTCTTCCGGTTTCCAGCACAACTTTTTGTAAAAAAGATGATTTTGATATTGATTTATCCTGGCCATGTTTAAGAATATACAATGAATCATTAGTTCTTATCAATAAGTCGGGATTGCCATCTTCGTCAAAATCTCTGATAGCAGACAATCCTACGCCCCCTTGTATGTTTATTTTATTTGAATAAGCAGCAACTCCGCCGGTGCTTGAAACAATAAAAGGTAAATTTGAACTTACCGATAATTTTTTAGCCGTATTAGCAATCGTTATCAAACCACTTGCACCTGCAGGAACGGTAACCTCCAGTTGTGTTTTGGTAGCACTTGTAACCTTACCTTTAACCGGACCAAAATATACAACGTTCTTTTCGGCCGTAGTATTGAAATTATCTCCTTTGATAACCAATGTTGTGCCGATAGAGCCAAAAGCCGGCGCAAAAGATGATATTAAAGGCGGACTATCATATAAATAGCCAAGCTTGGCACCCGTTCCGCCGGATGCTTTTACCGTAATTGCCCCAGTGGCTCCGGAGCCCGGCTTAGCCGAAATGCTGGTCGATGACAGTACAGTGTATGATGCCGCAGAAACTCCACCGAATTTCACTTCGGCAACATCGGTAAAATTACTGCCGGTAATAGTTACAACCGCGTTAGCTGCGTCGCCGCTTTTTGTAAAAGAATCAATTACCGGTGCCGGTATAAAAGTAAACCCGGGTAATACAGCTGTTCCTCCCGGGCTTATAACAGTAATATCACCCGATTCTCCGTTAGCTGGCTGCGCTGTAATTTGCGTTGGCGAGACTATAGTAAAAATGGCAAACGAAGAGCCAAAATATACCTGCTCTACACCTGTAAAGTTTGTGCCATTAATGGTAACCGTTGTTTGAGCATTGGCTTTCATTGGTGCGGCAGAAGTTATAGTTGGGGCCGGGTACCAGGTAAAACCGTCAGATTCTGAAATACCAGCTATGGTTTTGACCGAAATTTTGCCTGTAGCACCTGCACCCACTTTTGCTGTAACAAAATTATTTCCAACACTGATAATGGTTGCCGGTACACCGCCAACTTTTATCTCGGGGGTGTTGGTCAGATTTGCACCATTGATCGTCATTGTTGTACCTGCCCCACCGGAAGTCGGCGTAAACGAGTAAATAAAAGGGGGCCCCAAATAGGTAAAACCTGGGACTGAAGCAGTTCCTGCCGGACTGGTGACGCTTACGTAACCACTCGTACCTGTTGCCACTACTGCATCAATTTCTTTGGAAGAAACAATTGAAAAAGATGCCGCATTGGTATCTCCAAATTTTACAGATTGTACAGCATCCAGGTTTGTCCCACTTATCCTAACAGTTTGACCAGTTGCCGCCAGTACCGGACTGATAGATGTAATAGTGGGAGAAGTATAGCTAAAACCGCTTATTGTGGCGGTACCACCAACTGTAGAAACAACAACATCGCCGCTTGCACCGCTACCTACTGTCGCATATATAGAAGTTGGCGAAGATGTATAATAATATAAAGCTGGTACCCCTCCGAATTTCACACCAGTAACACCAATAAGATTTGTCCCGGTAATAGTAACAGCCCCGCCGTTCTTTTGTGAGGAGGGCGAAAACGAAGTAATAACAGGAGTTTGCACCCATGTAAAACCTGGTTTTTTATCAGTACCCTGAGGAGTTGTTACCACTACATCACCTGATATACTTGTGCCCGGCATTGCAGTGATGGTTGTTGCAGAAACAACAGTAAAGGAAGCCGCCGGCACTCCACCAAAGCTAACAGCAGTGGCTCCTGTAAAATTATTGCCTGAGATAGTTATCAGACCCGTTGAGAAAGCCCCGGCATAACAAGGACTAAAAAAGGTTATAAAAGGGCCTGGATGATCAAAGCCAGCAAGTGAAGCTTTGCCCAATGGGGTTATTACAGTTACACTTCCGGATTTTCCGGCGCCCACAACTGCGCTGATTTCTGAAGAAGAGTTAACCGTAAAAGAAGTTGCAGGCACACCACCAAAATCAACTTCTGTAGCACCTGTGAAATTACTCCCCTTAACGGTTACTGTTTCACCTATACCGGCATGAACCGGTATAAAGGATGTGATTACAGGCCCTTTATGCACAAATCCCGGGATACTTGCAGAACCGCCTTCAGAAAACACCGCGATAGCACCACTTGCCCCATATCCCACAGTTGCTTCTATAGTAGTTGGCGATAAAACAGTGAATACTGAGCTTATACCACCAACCGATACATTATCAACCTCGGCCAAATCAGTACCTGTAATAGTTACCTTATCACCAGCGGCAGCGGTTTGTGGTGTAAATGAGGTAATATGCGGAGCGGGCACTAATATAAAGCCCGGAAATGTTACTGTACCTCCGGCAGTTACAACTGTAATATCACCAGATGAAGCTCCAAAGCCAACAGTGGCATATATTTGATTGCTGTAATTATAAAGCACGGAAGCCGGCGCACCGCCAATGCTTACCTGGGCCCCGCTAAGGTTGGAACCGGAAATTGAAATAGGAGAATTATAGCCTCCCTTCATTGGGTATGCCTGGGTTATGACTGGTGGCGAAATAAAGCTAAAGTCATTATAATTTGCTGAACCGGCAGGTGTGCTTACAGTAATGCCGTTTGAAGAACCGGCAGCCACGGCAGCAGTAATTTTTGTTGGCGAAACAACTGTATAAGAAGATGCAGCAACATTGCCAAACTTTACCAAAGTTGCGTTGTTAAAATCGCGCCCGTTTATAGTTATAGTTGCACCAGCGCTGCCGCTTGAAGGCGATACAGAAGTTATAGCCGGAGCATTAATATAAGTAAACCCCGGAAATCTGGCATCACCGCTGGGGGCAGATACATCAACATCGCCTGATGAACCGTCGGTTAACACTGCTTCTATCTGCGTGGGCGAAATAACCTTGAATGATGAGTAGTATCCGCCAAATGTAACCTGATTAATATTGGAAAAATTTGTTCCTGTAATTGTTATGGTATTACCTTTCCAACCGGATACAGGCGAAACAGATGTTATTACAGGTGGCGGAATAAGTGTAAAACCAGCAACGCTGGCCGTTCCTCTTGGGGTAGTAACACTAACATCGCCCGAGGTGGCACCGGTTGCTACATATGCAGTTATACTGGTTGGCGAAGCTTCGTAAAAGCCGGCCGGTTTACCACCAATTGTAACCCCGGTTGTGCCGGTGAAAAAATTACCCGTAATATTCATAACGGTACCCGGATAACCTGCCGCAGGGGTAAACGCGTTGATGACTGGTGGATCTGAGGATAATACCACCGCCAGGCTTATAACGGCTGATGACATTCCGGATAAGTTAGATGCTGTAATTTTATATTTGCCGGCGGCAGAAAGAGCGGTTGGAGTTCCGCTTATAGTGCCGTCACCACCTAAAACCAAACCAGCGGGTAAAGTTGGCGAAACATTATAACCCGTTGTACTTACCCTGTAAAAACCATCACCATAAAAACCGTTCCCCGAGTAAATGATAATATCATCGTTTTCATCAATACCAACTTTATTAAAAAATGTTTGATAAAGAACCTGGTTGTTATCATCATAATAAGGCCCGGGGATTGAATTTACCTCGCCCGCAGGGCTAATCTTGCGCAACAAGCCATCAAGGTCTCCAACAATAATATAGCCTTTGGAATCAATTTTTATTGATTCCGGATAGTTAAATGTGGCAGCTACACCAATCCCGTCATCACTGCCATTTTTTATTGAGCCAGCAACTGTTGTTACCAGTCCAGCCGGTGTTACTTTCCTGATCATGTTATTAGCATAATCGGCCACGTATAAATTGCCGGCTTTATCGATAGTAATTCCGGCAGGATTATTAAAAGAGGCACTTGCGCCCAACCCGTCTTTTGCGCCATTGCCAATCGCTCCGGCCAATAACGATGTGGTGCCATCTTTGGCCACTTTCATGATCCTTCCGGCGCTCTCTGCTACGTAAAGTATACCATTTGCATCAATTGCAATTCCACGTGGTCCCTGCAGGCCCTGTGCATAAGTGGTAACCAAACCATCGGGCGTAATTTTTCTGACCCTGGAATTTTGCCCATCACGGTAATTATTATCAGTTACGTATATATTACCGACTGCATCATAGGTGATGCCACCAATTTCTCCAAAAGCTGCAGCGCCCCCCATTCCATCGGCATAACCATAAGTACTACTCCCGGCAAATGTTGAAAATGACCCATCTGGTTTCACATGCACTACAGAACCATATAATATTCCGTATATATCTTTCGATGGTAATATTACAAAACTCGTAACCGCAGCAGACGATTTGACAAAACTACTCACTTTAGGAAAAATAGCGTTTGGAACAGCACCGCCTGTATTACTTACCTTGATGGGGGTTATGCTTTTGCCAAGATAAGTTGATGGAATGTTTGGATATGCGATATTGGGTTTCTGAGCGCTAAGTTTTGCAGAAAAAAACAGACTGACAATAAACGCAGGTAAAAATAGTTTATACATAAAATTGTGAAAAGACTAAGGTTTGGGGTGACGTAATTTTAAATATCTGTTTAAAACAGATAAGTGAGGCTGTGGAGATTTATGGTGTGATAAGAATTAAATTGTTGATTGTAAATATACATCTAACTTTCAACAATTAAACCCCAATTATAATGACACAAAAACTGTAAACAGACCTATGCGATGTGTGTTTTTATACCGGGTTTTAGTCACATAAAAGCACAAACTAAAATCTGGCACTCACATTGGTACCCTAAACATGGAGAAACTTTGGTTGGATTTGATGTCTGCGAAAAAAGCTGTAACAAACTAATTTACTATATTTTGCAACCTTAATCATGTATTTACAAGATCCCGAATGCTTTTTACCGGTTGCTCGCTTATTCGCCATTCCCTTAATTTGTTATACAGTGCACATTTAACACTATAGTCGGGCGATCCATCAATCTGGAAGGAACTGCTTCCGTCAGAAAGGGCGATATCATGCGTACGCCGGTAGGTTTTCAGGCTAAATGCAAAATTCTTAACTATTTTAATAACAATCTTTGAATCGCCTCTTATTTCAAGAATCTTAATTCCCATGTTGGGTTCAAAATTGACAATCGTATTATTAGCCGGTGAAGAAAATTTTACCGGTATTTGCCCTATAAATGTGCCGTTTGTAGTATGACGGCCATCTTTTTCACCTGCGGCTATACCGCCGGATACTATCCCTACCACAACCATGGCATCAAAGCCCAACAGCGCTATTGCCGCGTCATTTTCATCTTTAGAAGAGCGGTACTCCACAAAAAATTTCCGGTCTCCTTTTTTAATAAATACCACCTGGAGATTACGTTGGTTTGACCCCAAACTTTGAATTTCAAATTCGGCCTCGTTTTCATTTTCAAGATCGAACTCAATACTGTTTGCCCATCCAAGAATCGCCCTTGTTCCGCCGCAAAAACCGGGGCCTCTGTTGCCCTCCTCGGGCGTAGATGCCGTTTTGGGCGTAAAATAGGCATAGGCCCCTCCATAGGTTTCCGCGCTCATTATACAATACGGATATCCGTATACACCACCTGGATACCCCGTTGTTTCTAACCCGAAAGAATGAGTAAAAAGTTTGTTGATATTGCCTATAATATGCCCTACTTCATGACAGGTGTGGTTGTGGTTAGTCCCAATAGCGAAAGTAGAATCCGGGCCGCTATTATCTCCATTCACAATATATTTAGATGTATCTACCCCCATGATAGCAATAAAACCATCATAGTTATCAGTTGATTCGCCTTGACTGCTTGCAGTATCTTTCGCAATACCTATTGCCGTATTACGATTAATGGTATTGACGAGATTGCCATTTTTATCTTTATCCAGCACGGTTGCAGGGTCTTTTGGTACAAAGGTCCAGTCAAGAACTTTTCCTTCTATTTTAAGTTTGCCAAAACTTTCCTTATACCAAAAACGGGCTATTCCATTCTGGTTTTCCCAGTTCAAAAAGAAGTTCTCATAAAAGCTTTTACTTTTTTTTGTAAAAGGAGGTTCTGCAGTGTTAAGCGGCCCCCAGCTAAAAAGTACAACGCATAACCTTAATTTCTTTTCATCTTCCGAACAATTACTGCGAATAAAGTTTGAAATAGAAAATGGAACATTCAAACCACACGCAGCGGCAACATCTATCACGCTGATGTTAGCCCCGTTAAATCTTCCTGTATCCCGTAAACTTAGCATCTTGCTTATTTAAACGTCAATAAATCTGCCTATTGTAACACAACTAAAATCGGGATCAACCCCTTACCTTCTTTTAATGACGCAAGCGCTTTTCCTATTACCGCGCCAAACGCCTGGAAGGGATCAATCGCCTTCATGGCATAACCGGGAATGTTTGAAGAGGTAAGCATATCACCCGTTTCAATTGGGGCAATATCTGCATCAACTTTACAATACACCTTTCCCATCATGGCAACGGGTTTCCTATTTTTATTATCGCTTTTTTTATCAAGAATGATAGCAGGCTTGTAACTCCCTGCTCCTGAAATAACGCCGACTACTTTTTTATCATAAGCTTTCGAACTCCGTATTAAAGCGCCAGACTCTGTCAGAACCATCACTTCGCCCGGTTGGGTTTCTTCAATCACATCAAAATCTTCAGCAAAATCTGCATTCACCAGTGTTATATCTCCGGTCACCTCTACGTTTCCTTCAAATCGCCCGGCAAGTCGGCCACCTTTGCCATATACGCCAATTCCGAGTTTGCTTACACCATGCACACCTGCACCTTCATCGCTTAAGCCAAGTACGCCGTCGCCTTTAACGCCCCAGCCTTCTACAGCAGATGCCAGTCCAGATGACGCCCTAATACCCGCGATTTTATCGCTATGCGCCCGAACACCATAATTTTCAACGCTCTTGCCCTCAACCCCTCTTCCAAGGGTCGACTCGCCTAAAACGCCCGGCTGTTTGCTGGTAGGTTTGCTTATTCCATGCACGCCTGCACCTTCATCACTTAAACCAATCACTCCGTCACCTTTAACTCCCCAGCCTTCAACAGCAGGCGCTAATGCAGATGATGCCCTGATACCGGCAATTTTATCGCTGTGAGCCCGAACACCATAATTTTCTACACTCCTGCCTTCAACCCCTCTTCCAAGAGTCGACTCGCCTAAAACGCCTGGCTGCTTGCTGGTAGGTTTGCTTAGCCCATGCACGCCTGCACCTTCATCGCTTAAGCCAAGCACTCCGTCACCTTTGGCTCCCCAGCCTTCAATGGCTGGCGCCAATGCAGATGATGCCCTGATACCGGCAATTTTATCACTGTGAGCCCGAACACCATAATTTTCTACGCTCATCCCCTGAACGCCTCTTCCAAGGGTAGATTCGCCCAAAACTCCCGGGCCCGCATTTTTACTCACGCCGTGAACACCCGCGCCCGTTCCACTGGGAACTGCATTTGTTCCTAACACACCCTCATTAATTAAAGTGTTTGCATCGCCTTGAACTGGTACCATAAGCTTAATTTTTTAAAAAATGGTTTAAATGAGATGCTTGTTACCAAATGACTTTACATCAACTCAAACGGTTAAAAGTGAATATCAGACCATCAGTAACAATAAGCAGCATAAATTTATAAAGAGACTCTCTCTTCTGTTAGTACGAAAACGACAAGTTTGCCCCTAAAGCAAAAAATGGTTAGTAATAGCCATTTTTTGCAAGTAAAATGCTCGGTAGTTTTAATAAAAATTAAGATATATGGTTAAACTCACCAGTCTTAAACCCCATCCGGCTCTCTTTCCCTTTGTCAATGAGTATCTGTTAGCGGAGTTTAATACAGGGCGTGAAATTTTAACCCATCCATGGCGCGCTTCGTGTCAATTCTGCCTCGTATTTTTTTTAAAAGATAAATCGTTAGCCTTAAAGAATAACAAAACAGGACATTATGTAGCCGGTTCCCATCAAATAGGGGTGGTTGGCAATTCGACCCGGTTCAATGGGTTGATGACATTTAAAGGCGACTATTCGTGCTTTATGATCCAATTTCAACCGAATGGCTTCCATCGATTGTTTGGCCATCCTCCCGAATATTTTATTAACCAGATTATCTCTGCAGATGATTTGTTTGCCCATGGTACCGCAGCCCTAATCAATCATTTGCAAAATGTAGCCACTTTTAAAAATATGGCAGGGGCTACAGATAACTTTTTGATGAAGTACCTTACCAAAAAAAATCTGCAAATAAACGGATTAACCCGCGTCGCCGATATTTTATATAAATGCCCGGAGATAAAAACAATCGAAAAATTAGCATCTCAGGCGGGCATGGGCCTTCGCAACCTCGAACGTCAGTTCCTGGCACAAATCGGGGTGCCTCCTAAACTATTTTGCCGCCTGATGCGATTTAACAAAGCCATGAATCTTAAACAGCGTAATCCACAAAAGCAATGGGGCGAAATTGCTTTTCAATGCGGCTATTATGACCAGGTCCATTTTAACAAAGAATTTAGAGAATTTACCGACAGCAGTCCCACCGTTTTCTTCAATGAAACTCCGCCTACCGAAGTTTTAAAAACAGCGTTTGTGGTTTAAAGAATATACACAAAATGCATAAAAAGACTTTAAATAGAAAAAGCCTGATATTTCTATCAGGCTTTAAGTGGGAGTTACTGGGTTCGAACCAGTGACCCTCTGCTTGTAAGGCAGAAACAATGTATATTTAATAGTGACTGTTTTCTATTTGAATAGGCACAAATATATTGTTTTACAGCTAATTTAACAATCATTACTATATTGTTTTTATTTGTTTATCAATCATTACTGTATGCAAATTGTATGCAATTTATTATATTTGCATACAGACAATTACAGCAATGGAAAAAGATGTTTTTATTTCGCTTTACCTGGATACTCGAAGGATCAAATCAAATGGCTTATACCCGGTTAAAATAAGGGTATTTACCCCCAGCCCACGCAAGCAAAAACTTTATCCAACAAGATTTGAGTTTAGCCAAAAAGACTTTGAAAGCATTTGGGAAACTTCTAAGCCCCGTAATGAACATAAAGAAACTCGCAGGGACTTACAAGCGGTTGAAACTTTGGCAATTGAAACAGCAGAGGAAATAAGCCCGTTTGTTTTTGAGCAATTTGAAAAGAAACTTTACAGGGGCAAAGGTGAGGGCGAAAATGTTTTTTACCAATATGGATTAATAATCAAGAAGCTTACAGACAACAGCCAATTAGGAACAGCAAGCAATTATGAGCTCAGTTTAAAATCTTTAAAGCTGTTCATCCTTTATGTAAAGGGCAAGGCAATAACCGACGATATGACAAAAGATGAAGTCGAAAAATCTTTGGCAAGTCTCAAAAGGCTGTTGTTTAGTGAAATTACAACGACCTGGCTTAATAAGTATGAAAACTACATGATTAACGTAAAAAGCCGAAGCAGGACCACTGTATCGATTTATTTAAGGGCCTTAAGGACGGTGTTTAATACGGCTATAGCTGATAAAGAAATTGATGCTAAAAATTATCCTTTTGGCAAACGCAAATATCAAGTGCCGGCGGTAAAAAGTGTAAAAAAGTCATTAACAAAAGCAGAGTTAAAGATGCTAATGGAAGCCGAGGCGAAAACCCCGGAACAAATCAAAGCAAGGGATTTTTGGTTTTTTAGTTATATCTGTAACGGCATGAATATAAAAGACATTGCTTTACTTAAATATGAAGATTTACAGCAGGGTAAAATTATTTTCTACAGAGCTAAAACAATAAATACAGCTAAAGCGGATCTGCGCCCGGTTGTTGTACATCTAACCGATTACGCAAAATCTATTATTGAAAAGTATGGCAATGCGAATAAAGGACCGAAAGAGTTAATCTTTGTCATATTGAATAAAGAACAAAGTGAAATCGACAAATTCAAGGGAATTAAAAACTTTACCCGTTTTATAAATCAAAATCTCAAAAAGTTAGCGAAGGCCAACAATATAACTTCTGAAATATCAACTTACTGGGCGAGGCATAGCTTCGCAACAAATGCCATAAGAAGCGGACTAAGTATGGAATTTGTAAGCGAAGCCTTTACTCATAGCAGCATGAAAACAACCCAGGGTTATTTTGCAGGCTTTGAAGACACTAACAAAAAAGAATTGATGGAAAGTTTAATGAATTTTTAAAATCACTGTATGCGATCTACTTTGTTAATAATCGAATGATTAATAACATCCGCTTTTATTTATTTTCGTCCAAAACCGTGTGCCGATATAATGAGTAACTTCCATCCAATAGAAAAATCTGATATAGATTTACTGCCGTTTGCTATACAATATGTCTATAAATTTTCAAATATCGATATTGGCATACGGGGTATGTTTGTAAACGTGCAAGGACCGGGCTATAATTTTTTTGCGGAAAATTTAACGTTCAAGCTATTTATTGATAGGATTGAACATGGCGAAATTTATAACGAAGATTTACAAATTATAAAAGCAGGTGATTTGCCCTTTTATTACAAATCATTTAGTAAGGGTTTCCACGCCGGATATGAGCAGTTCGATGCGCTCGCGAAACACAAGACCGCGCTTTTTGAAAACGACCGGGAAAATCTTTTTAATATACTGTTTTCAAAAACACTAACCCATATAACAGGGTTTGAACATTATTTAATCAAAACCGTCCAGGATAAACATTACGATTACATCACTACAGAGCTATTATTTGATAGCGGCTTTGCGACGGGGGAAAAGTACAAGGCATGGTATTATATAGTTAATAATCATAACGACTTTATTAACAGATTTAAAGAAAGTAGTTTTTGTCAAGGGATTTATAAAGCCGGATTGTTATTTTGGGGCGGACAAGCTAACGGCACTGATATTGTCCGCAAATTAAACGAAATAAGGAAAATAGAAAATATAAACCCATTAACACAAATTGCCGATAGTGAGCACAAAATAGGCGGGGGGCTTAGCAATGGGCAAATAGTTGACCTTTTCGAATTACTCATTAAGTATCCTATAATTAAAGAGATAGATATTTCGGATTTTATCAAGTGCTTTTATTTTGGTATCAAGCCGAATAAATACCCGACCATATCGCACAAAGCATTATTTGTTTTTACACTATCCCTAATCACCGAAGTAAATGAGAAAACCGCTTTTGAAAACTTTGGGATTGAAGAATACGACGGTGCAAAAACTCGACTTAAAAAAATATCGGTAAAGCATACGGCCATAAAGCATAAAATTAGAGGTATTTTATCGAAGCCTATAGAAAACGACTAATAATCCATTGGTTACTAACCAATACTAACCAATTATTCTAAAAAACATCTCCATACCCTTGAAATTGCGCGTTTTTTCACCTGGGCGCTAACCCAAAACCTAACCCGAAGCCGCCTCAACTTTACTGCCATACAATAATCAGATAGTTATGGCATTAGAACAAGTTCAAATCATTAGTACCCCGGACGCGATTCAAGAATTTATAAATAATTCCGTTTCCGAAGCGTTTAGAAGATTCGCATTATCAAACATACCCACAGGACCACCGCCCGATCAGGTTTTTACCATAAAGCAAGCGGCGGAATTTTTAAGTTTATCTGTTCCAACTATTTACCGATTAGTACAAAGCGCAACGGTGCCCGTATCGAAACAGGGCAAGCGATTATACTTTTCTAAAATGGATTTAACGGAATGGATTAAGACGGGCCGAAAGAAGACAGCGGCAGAAATATCAAATAATGCGGGATCGTTTCTTGTTAACAAAAAAAAAGGAGCTAAAAGTCTATGAAACTTATAACCCCTTGTTTATCTTCTTGTTTGCAAGACGAAGATAACAATAAAGCCCAATACTCGGAAATAGAATCACAACAATTGTTAAATGTTTTTAACTTTTTAAATATCCATCCCAATATTTCACCGGCCAATGCAGCCAGCGAATTAAATTTATCCCTTAGTACTTTTAATTTTCTATTGGGATGCTGTAAAGCGGCCTGTCTATCATCTGGTTTCAAGCCCTGGTATGTAGAAACCGATAAAACAAAAATTCATCCACTTGCTTTAAAATTGGAGCTTAAACAATGGTAGATAGCTCTAGCAATTTTCGATTCGGCGATCCTTTGTCGGGATTCGTTCAGGAACCAGATTATAAGCAAATGTTAGCGGATAGTGTAGTTTTGGAAACTGATGTTATTGATACTCCCCCTGTTTGTATTGAAATAGGCAACGACGGGGATATGGCGGCTGTTGGAACGCTTGGAAATATATCCACTGTTATTGCCAAAGCGAAGCAGGGCAAGACCTTTACAATTTCCCTGGCCGTTGGTGCCGCTGTAGCTGGCGATGATACACAGAGCCCCCTAAGGGTGTTACTTCCAAAGTCTAAAAATACCATTTTGGTATTTGATACCGAACAGAGTAAATACCACACTCAAAAAGTACTAAAGCGGATTCGCGTCATCGCTGGCGGTTCGCATAAGAACAACCTTATTGTCCGATCCCTCAGGAAATACAATCCCGCTCAGAGGCTTGGCATGATAGAATGGGAAATTGAGAATACCGAGGGTGTCGGCTTGGTTGTAATTGACGGGATTAGGGACTTGGTAACATCCATCAATGACGAAGCCGAAAGCACAATGATTTGCTCTAAACTTTTGAAGTGGACCGAAGAAAAGAACTTTCATTTAATTACTGTTTTACACATGAACAAAGGGGACCAGAACGCCAGGGGGCACCTGGGAACCGAGCTCACTAATAAATCAGAAACGGTCTTGTCAGTAAGTAAGTCTATCCATGAAAAAGGCGTTTCGATTATTCAGCCAGAATATTGCCGTGGCAAAGAATGGGCACCTATTGCGTTCAAGATTGATGAAGATGGTATTCCGTCATTTATTGAAAACTGGTCTTCAAGTAGTGGGTCTCAGGTTAAGAAAGTTAGCGCAGGCCTACCTCAAGACATTGACAACGCTGTTCATCTTGCAATTATAAACGACGCATTTAATAGGGATCAGCCCAAACAGTCCTGGTCCGAGCTCAAGAAGTCGGTTCAATATCACGCAGCCCGGCATTTTTCTGTATCAATAGGGGAAGGCAAAGCGGAAACATATATTAGACATTGGCTATTCTTGAAGTTTATAAAACTCGAGGGCAAAGCTGGCACCGTAGCCGCAAAATATTCCGTTAACTAACATGACCCAAAAGCAACTGAACTGACTTGAGTGCCCCTATATATATAGGGGGCACCCCAGTCCAGTTTAACTGAACTAAAACCCTTCTACTGACTTGGGCAAGTCAGTCCAGTTATAAAATAAAAACATGCAAAATTCAGTTTTAAATAAAACGGTATCGTTACTTAGTTCCTATAGCGATATAAGCCCCAGGCCCATTAATTTAATTTCATATTTAACAGACTTTTCCCACAAGGACCAGATAGCAAAAATCAGATCCATTGATAGCGTAGATGAACAAAAGCGATTAAAAGCCCTGCTACCTGCAGTGACCATATCGGGAACATTTGCCGCCAGGGGCGAAGCCGGTTTAATATGTCATTCCGGTTTAATCTCCTTTGATATCGATCATGTAACAGAAATGAATCAAACCTTTGAGCTTTTAAAGTCAATCCCGCAGGTGGCTTATTGCGCAAAATCTGCCAGGGGTCGGGGGTATTGGGGTATTATGGCAATAAGCAATATTGGAAAACATAAAGAGCATTTTGCCGCTATGCAATCCAGTTTTAAAGCCATAGGGATTGATATAGATACAGCGCCGTCTAATGTTGCCAGCCTCAGGGGATACAGCTACGACGAGGCGGCATATTTCAATCATCACGCACAAATATTCGATTTGGTATTTGAGCCCCCTAAATTGAATAAGAAGCCCTATCAGCGACCCCTGGGAAATACAAACGACTTAAACCCCTTCGACGCATTTAACAGCTTTGACGATTTCGAGCCCTTGTTAGTTCATCATGGCTGGACGCCGCAGCCACAATTATCTAAGGGCACAAGAACCAGGTATAGCCGCCCCGGTAAAACCAATGGCGTATCTGGGGATTATTGCCGCGAAAGGAAGATTTTTTATGTATTCAGTACCGATCCCTTAACAGGGTTGCCGGCGGCGCAAAAGGGCTATAACCACGTGGCTGTGTTTAATGAACTGGAATGCGGAGGAAATATAAAAACCTGTGGTAAGAAACTGCGGGAAATGGGTTTCGGCTAATTAACAGTAATTATATGTAAACAATCATTTCTTTAATCTCAATAAATATTAATTAAAATTTAAACAACATAATGGCAAATTTAGCAGAAACAACAACCTACGACGCCGGTATCTATCAGCTGGAAGTAACCGATCCGGCACAGGGCGGCGCAACTGGAATTATAAACACCCCGGCAAAGGGGTTGGCAAATAGAACTAATTGGTTAAAATCAAAGGTGAACACATCGGTGAGGGTGGACGCAATCGTTTCAACTATCGCCCCTTACTTAATCACAGCGGCGGACGTGTCTAAACTGATTTATATCTCAGACATG
Organism: Mucilaginibacter sp. P1_A3; assembly: GCF_056406855.1. Taxonomy (NCBI): domain Bacteria; kingdom Pseudomonadati; phylum Bacteroidota; class Sphingobacteriia; order Sphingobacteriales; family Sphingobacteriaceae; genus Mucilaginibacter; species Mucilaginibacter sp. P1_A3. Next base: position 271,208 of record NZ_JBFTZJ010000008.1, on the reverse strand, counting down.
GCTAACGCGGGGGTAACATTCCCAAGTGCTGCAGGTTTTCCGCAGTTACAACCATTTACAATTATGGCGGCAGACCAGACTACAAACGCAGGCGCTGTTTTAACGCCCAACGGGACGGACAAATTTTTCGACGGATCAAACGCGGCCGGGGTATCTACCTATAAAATCAGAACCGGCCAGCGCCTGGTTATCCAGGCAAACGGTTCCCAGTGGTTTATATCCGGCAATTCGCAAAATGAAACCCACGGCAGAATACCCGCAGGCGCTACGTTTTCGTTTAGCGGCGGCACAGCTCCAAACGGTTATTTAAAATGTAACGGCGCCGCAATTTCCAGGACAGCATACGCGGACTTATTTGCCGCGATTGGCACGAATTGGGGTGTAGGTGACGGTACGACAACGTTTAATATTCCAGATCATAGGGGTGTGTTTGTTAGGGGGTTGGACGAAGGCAGAGGATTAGACCCAAGTAGATCGTTGGGAATATACCAAGCTGATCAGTTCGCGGCACACACTCATATCTGGACGATGGAAGCCAGTAATGATAATTTAGGCGGCACGGGATACGTAGCTACTTCGAACGCCGGGACGGGGGGAGTGGAAACAAATAGCACAAGTATATCATACACTGGCGGTACCGAAACCACACCCAAAAACAACGCTGCATTATTCATTATCAAATACTAATACTTACGAATATGAAGATTTACAATTATAATTATTTAGGATTATTTATCGGCTGTTCCGACGCGGACGAAAATCCGTTAGAGCCCGGAAGGTTTTTAATCCCGGCAGGGGCAACAGAGATTGAGCCCCTGCCCGGCCAGAGATATTTTTTCAACGGCACCTGGTCCGATCAGCTTCGCGAACTGACAAGCAAGCAATTGATGGAAATTGAATTATCGGAAGCCGCAGCGAAATACAAAGGGCGTGTTTTATCGATAATGCGGCAGTTTATAGATCCGTTTTCACCTATGAGGGAAATATACGCCCCAATAAGTTAACGTTCTTTTGACGCGCTGTATTAGCTACAGCGCGTCTTCTAATCTAAATGTCATTGCCTTTTGGTTTAGGTTTTACCAAATATATTTAAACTAAAAAAACTGGTCCTTTCTAATAAATATCCCATCTATAAAATGTCATTTAATTGTCATTAATAATAGTGAGGGGCCTTGTTTCACTCTACAGCTTTATACAAAAATCCACGATGCGATTACTCAGAATGAGTACATCTGCCCACTTCAACAGAAATATACAACTTGTTGATTTTCAATACACAGGGCTTTTTTTTGTTAATAAAAACCTTCATGTTTGTATTGCCAAACAGTAAGGTAATAACCTGAATTTAAAAAAAAAGAAATTATCCGCGCCGTCCTGGTTAAATCCAGGTGTCAGTATACCACCTGACTGTTTGGCGACCGGCGCGGATAATTTATAAGATAAACTAAATGCCAAACAAACAATTAACACCCACAAGCAAAAGTTCTATTATCAGTGCAACGGTAGGAGCCATACAATCATTTGAAAACATTGGGGGGCTGGAAATAAACAGGCAGGGCGACCAATTAATGTTATCCGCCCAAAGTGTATTTTCAATTATTAACCACTCAGGCGTCAAGTTTGAAAAGTGGTTTAAGAAAACCATTATCAACAATCCTTTAACAATTAAAACGGACGACTACATTAAAAATACAGCAAAAAAGCACGATTATTTAATATCAATGGATTTAGCAAAGCGCGTTTTAATGGTATCCGGGCAAACTGACGCTTATGATATTTACCGCGAATTAAGCCGCATAGATTTTAACTACGAAGCCGGGCAAGTTTTTATATAGCCTTAAATAGTATTTAGCAAACACTAATAAAAAACGATATTGATAGCGACCAATTAACATTACATAAAAAATTAAAACTGAACCCCATGCAAATTATCCACAGACAATCCGATGCGCCGGATAAAAAACCGGAGCCGGTTATAAAATACAAAAAACCCTCTCTAACTGAGAGGGCTATAATTATCGCGGAACAACTTAACGCTGATTACGCTCGCCGCCATGCGCGTAGCGTTAAAAAGCGAAAACAACTTATAAACCCGTAAACTATTGACTTAGTAAAAATCAATAATACTAAACGCCGTACATGCAATGTGAGGCGTTTTTAATCGAATTAATCCTACATAAAAGAATTAAAACTTAGAGTCATGCAAATAATCCACAGACAATCCGACGGCCCAGAACCGAAATCCATTCCAATACCGCGCTATAAACCACCCACACGCCAGGAACGCGCTATCATGTTATCAGAACGACTCATGAACAAATACGCGAAAAATGCCGCGAAAAAATTTGCGAATATGACAAACCCAAAAAAATAATCTTTATAAATCGTTCCCCTATAAATCGATGTTTATGTACTGTCGGGGTTTTCAAGGGTTAAAACCGGTATAGTCAACGTCCCGGCTACGCAATTCATGAGCCCAGGCACGACAATGATCGCGCCCTTCGCCCATAAAGGCCGCAATTAGAAAGGGGCCGGTATCGGTATTGCACACAGCTTAATACAATAGGAAACGCTCTACATTGCATGTACGGCGTTTTTTGCGTTTAATCTACCTGGACCACTTTTATAACATTCCCGGCTAAATCAACATCTGCCTTTATGAAAGACAGCATATATGCGCCATAGCCATTTTTGGCTCTGTACTTCATGTTTATTCTTAAATATGATCCATCATCCCAATACTTTGTCGATACGTGCTCAAAACTATTGGCATCGTTTAAGTTATCCTTAACATATTTCACTAATCCTATATTAGACCCGTCCGTGTGATCGAAACCATTATTCAACGAATCTGTACGGGCTTTTTTCTTTATTGCAACAGAATCAACCGCTTGACTTTCAAAGTGCTCTGCTGGCAGATTCGTTGCGATTCCGGTCCCTGAACTGCCAGTGTCACCGTCCGAAAACAGATAACAAAGAAAACCAACCACTACAATTACTATCAAAAGCGTGAAACATGCTTTTCGGCCTGCTGCCTTGCTATCTTTGTCGTGTTGAACTGCAAGTTGTTCTGTATGCCTTTTTTTAGCAAGCCATTTTTCGTTTTCTAAGCTCATTTTAGGTCGGTTTAGGGGTTGTCGGTGAATCCGCCTTCAAAATACATATTTATTATTATAAACACTACTTCCATATTAATACACGGCGAGGCCACGTTTTTGCAATTTAATAGCTTACAATAAAGCTTTATTAGGGTCGCGACCCTTTATTTTAACCTAACTTATTTAGGATGAAATATTTGCGCAAATAAAATTACATTGATCGACGTTGCCGCGAACCAAAAAAAAGTTTGCACCTAACTAAATACTGGGGGTCTAGTGCCCCGCATGGGGGCACCCCCTAGGGAGGACCCTTTTCATATATATATGAGGGAAATATCAACATATCCCCGCATTCGCTATCTTTTCATCACCAGGCAAAAATATTTTTTTTAAGAAAATCTTTTTATCAATTCCTGCAAGAAGATACCGCCCTGCCTATGCGCTGCCAAATGCCTGCACTTACTAATCTGCATTAGTAGAAATCGGTTTATTTTTTCACTACATTGGGTGCCTAAATGATAATATGAAAAGCGATATACCCGAGTTTAATGACCGTTGCCGACTAGTACTACTTCAAAATAAGCCCCATAAATCTTTTCTTGAACGACAAAGCATTAAGAGGCTGACCCATAGATACAGCAACTATAAAATTTACAATAAAGCAGTTATCGCCCAGTTGCTAAAAGAGGGTTATTTAGATGAGTTTGGACATAAAGAAGCAATCCAGGACCCCGAAACAGGTCACTGGATACCAGCTGACGGCACTGGAAAGTGGGGTAATCCAGAAGACATATATTACATTACCAGGAAAGAAGGAGAAATTGCACTCAGTAATGGGTATTTCGAATCAGAATATTCTGAAAAGGTTTTTAAAACTAAATTTGTTCGGGTTGGGGTAATTATCGGCGCCATTAGCGGGTTCATTAGTCTTTGCCTGACTATCTATAATCTTTTCAAAAAGTAACTCTTTATCTATGAGTTCATTAATTTGGGATGCGCCCGACTGAGTAACAGGATAAAACACCTACCATTAAATAAATTTATCCATTTGCGGATTTAAATATCACTGGTAGGATTAATTTTAAACAGGCGGGCTAAATCTAAATTAACTTTAGGCACCCCGTAATATGCAAATTGTATGCAAATAAAAAAGCACTCATGGTTTTTATGCCGTAAGTGCTTGATTATTAAGTGGGAGTTACTGGGTTCGAACCAGTGACCCTCTGCTTGTAAGGCAGATGCTCTGAACCAGCTGAGCTAAACTCCCTTTTGTTTGTTATTTGTCTTTCAACAATAACGTTCCTTGTTTTGGGTCTGCAAATATAGAAGCTTTGATCTATTCTTCAAAAAATATTTTAAACTTTATATTAAACAGCTGTTTTTTAGGTTATTAAATTTTATCCGAACCCTTGAAGGGGCATCATTAAGGGCTTATTGTGCAATTTAACACTTAAAATCAAGGTAAATCTACATATCCGATTTTAATTATTTGATGCATTTAGCAGTTATAACTCCTCTTCATTTGCTTTCACAACCTCATATTTATCCAATGTTTTCTGCAACTGACCCTTAATTTGCTTTACCAAAATTCCTGGGGCCAATACTTTTAGCTTGGAGCCGAATCCCAGCAGTTCGCGTTCCCGTTCAAAATTGAGGATCACCCGGATGCTGAAGATCTTACCCGTTTCATATTCGCTCAATAACTTTTAGGTATGGTGCAGCGGTTTGGTAAAAAACGTAAGGCGCATTTGTGACGAATTCTAATTTAAAAACTTGAGTCGTAGCCATATTATAAAGAAAATAATAACTAATAACAGCGGAACCATAGCTATTGCATTTTGCTTCTTTTTAGTATCTATTGATAATTTATAGGCCACAGGAATGCGATATCGTTCCCCAATATGATTTAATACCTTACTGCAAAAATCGTGGGCTTTGGTTTGGTTTAGCAGTACATATTCTTCACTAATTGAAAAATAAAATAAATTTTGGGGATCGGGATCAGCTTTTAAAATTACATATGCAATGGCTGCGGGAATATCCTGATGTCTAACTCCACCATTTCCCATTTCAAATTGAAGCTCCAGAATCTCGTCAGCCTTGAAGCAAAGTTCTTTTTTTCCGTCAGCTTTATAGCAAATATGCGTATCACCCAAAATTATTTGCCAACGCTCTGTATCAAAATGTCCGGCATAACTGCATTTAATCAGGGCATCTTCTATAATAATTCTGCATCCATTATAACTTAACAGCATTTTATTAGCTAATATTTATTTTGAAGAATAAAGAAACTCCATGTTACAATAGTATATATTTTCAAATTATTTTTCACTGCGCAAATACACTGCGCACATGCGCTATTTCTTTGTATCATGAAAAGGGAATTAAATGCTGATAACTTCGCCCCTCAGGGGGCCGCGGGGCAAAAAGAAAAGGTCAGCAATAACGAATTAAAAGCTTTGGGTATTAACGATGTGGAAGTATTGGTAAACTTTAGTAGGGTGGCTAATGGTTTGCTGAAGCATAACGTTATGAGCAAGCCCGAAATACTGGCCAATATGGAAGCGCTGATTGACGACCCGATGCCCTACGCCTTAAAAAAAGGCGGTAAGTTTAAAAACCTCGCCGAAGACGTGATTGCCCTGCGTAAGGAAGGCAAATTTGTTAAACAGGAACGCAGCAACTTTAAACTGAAAGAAGAGATTGCCGATTTCCCGGTGTGGGGACTGGAACATATTGAAGTAGGCGCCCTGGCACAAATGCGGACTGCGATACAATTACCTATTACTGTGGCGGGCGCCCTGATGCCCGATGCGCACCAGGGTTATGGCCTGCCAATTGGCGGCGTTCTGGCCACTACAGCCAATACCATTATCCCCTTTGCTGTGGGCGTGGATATTGCCTGCCGTATGTGTTTAAGCATTTTCGACCTGCCTGCCGAAACCATAGATACCGAAACCGACAAGCTGAAAAACATGCTGGAAAACCATACCTATTTTGGTATAGGATGCACTACCAAATCATATTTTGACAGTTCATTATTTGATAGCAAAACATGGAACGAAACCAAGGTGATCCGCTCGTTGAAAGATAAAGCTTATGCGCAATTGGGTACCAGCGGCACAGGCAATCACTTTGTGGAATGGGGAGAATTAACCATTGCGGACCATGTTTTAGATGGTATACCTGCCGGCAGATACCTGGCCCTTTTATCTCACTCCGGCTCACGTGGTTTTGGGGGTAGCGTGGCCGATCATTACTCAAAAATTGCCATGACCAAAACCAAACTACCTGCCGAAGCCAAACATCTGGCCTGGTTAGATCTGGATAAGGACGAAGGGCAGGAGTACTGGATTGCCATGAACCTGGCCGGCGAATATGCCAGCGCCAACCACCACGAGATCCATAATAAAATTGCACGTGCACTTAACCACACACCATTGATGATGATTGAAAACCACCACAATTTTGCATGGAAAGAGCAACTGGCCAACGGCACCGAAGTGATGGTACACCGCAAGGGAGCCACCCCGGCCGGTAAGGGCGTATTAGGTATCATTCCCGGCAGTATGAGTACACCCGGTTTTGTGGTGCGCGGTAGGGGCGATGAATATTCCATCAACTCTGCCAGCCACGGCGCGGGCCGGTTAATGAGCCGTAGCGCGGCTTTTAAAACATTGAATAAAGCAGCTATCGCGGCTAACCTGGTTGATAAACGCATCACCCTGATGGGTAGCGATATGGACGAAGCACCAATGGCCTATAAAGATATCCACGCCGTAATGGCCGCGCAGGAGAACCTGGTAGAGGTGTTGGCTAAGTTTGAACCAAGGATTGTGCGGATGGCGGATGCGAGGGAGAGGCCGGAGGATTAAAAGGCTCCAATATTAACTTTAATAAAATAATAATATTACTTTAGCAAACGCCTAAAAACCAATATCATGGAAGAAATATCAATATGTTTTAATTGTTCCAAAGAAATACCCAATAAAGAAAACTATTTTTTTTGTTCAAAATGTCTTACGCAAGTTAAATGTAAGGCGTGTTCTGAAAACCTTGAAAAAGATGCCATAGGCTGTTCAAATTGCGGGACTTCAATCAGTGAAGTCAAGTCTACTAGCAACGCAGTTAATAATATTGAATTTGAACAGAATGGTGAGAAGAAAAAGTTTGTTGCAAACTTTACAGACCACATAGGAGAAGGGCTTGTGAGTACCTTAAGCGGATTGTTTTTAGGGGCAAATATTAAATCAACCAACAACCCTTTTAGCACAAATAAAAACCTTCACGTACCTCAACATGCGACTGTAAAAAAAGATTCTTTTGAAGATGCCGTAGTCATCGATATTGGTGATGATGAGCTAAATCAGTCCCTAACAAAAATATTTCGTTTTGATAGGGACAAGATTGTTTTAATAAATACAAGAGTTAAACAAAGCGGCAAATTAGATCACGCAATTAGACTTTCTTTATTGACGTTATACGCCTATTCTGTTTTTGGAAAAGCACAAATAGCGAGAGCCCTTTTAAATGAAATACTCAATCACGCAAAAGTTTATGACGGAAATTACCGTGTTTGGATGGCCAACTGCGATGAGATTTCCAAGTTAGAGAACGGGGAAATCATTGAGTTAAGTTTGCCGGGAATTACTGCAGCTAAAAATATACTTCTGGAATTTAATGACCCTGGAATAGATAAGGGAAAAACAGAATTTAGTGGTTCTAAATCAAAGAAAAGAAAAAAGAAGAAAACCGGCGAAGAAGCAAATGAAAGTGATCTTTCTAAAAAAAGTAATTCGAAAAACTCACCGTTACAAAGTGTTGAAGAGTTAATCAAAGACAATTACTTTTCAAAAAAACGAAAGATTAATGAAGTAGCTCAATATTTGAAGGATAATAAAGCGACAGTGATTTCGACATCATCACTTTCGACGGTTTTCGGTCGCCTTATAAAAGGCAGTAAGATTAATAGAGAAAAAAATTCCGATGGTCAATATGAGTACTACAAATAACTCGGATATCCTGAATTTAGCTTTAGGGAATATTGACAAAAGATTTAGAGAAAAAGTAATCACGCTTTATTTAGAGTTAAAACACAGAATTAATAAGTCTGTCCATAATAATGAGTATGACGCTGCAGGCCTTAGTTCCGGCAAATTTTGTGAGACCATATTTAGATTTTTGGAATTTGAATTAAGGGCTGGCGCATATACGCCGTTTAACAAACACATTAATAATATGACTGCGGAACTTGCAAAATTTGAGCTAATTCCAAAAGCGATTGGAAATGAATCGTTAAGAGTTATTATCCCAAGGGCTTTATCGCTAATTTATACGCTGCGAAATAAAAGAGGTATCGGACATGTCGGTGGAGATGTTGAAGCAAACGAAATAGATTTGACTACAATCGTAAAAAATGCTGATTGGATAATAATTGAATTAATTAGAATTTATCACAAGCTATCGTTGGAGGAAGCACAATCATTAGTTAACTCTATCAATTCTAAAAGCATTCCCGATGTTTGGGAAATCAATGGAAAAAAAAGAATATTAAAGAGGGGCTTAGAATACAAAGAAAAGGTTCTTTTATTAACCTACACCGATATCGACAACGGAGTTGCGCTTGAAGATATGTTTAGCTGGACTGAACACAGTAATTTATCCATGTTCAAAAGTTCGGTTTTAATGCCCCTTCATAAAGTTGGATTGATAGAGTTTGATAGGGAGTTAAATTATATTCATTTATCTCCAATCGGTATTAAAGAAGTTGAGGAGAAAATTTTGTCCAAATAGGTAGTTCTAAGCAACAATTTTATTAACCTGAAAATAAAGGGACAATGCATAGTCAAGAAGAAATAGTTAACAAAGCAAAGAAAAGCATAGGATTTTTAGATGTATCAGTCTTAGCTGAAAAAAATGAAATTAAAGTGTACGTCACTCTTCCATTTAAAGAGGACGGTGTGCTTTATGGTTATGATGTAGCATTCGAAAAAACAATAAATGAAGCCCACGGGATTGTTTGGGAATATGTAAGTTATATTAGAACACTCTAATCCCCCCCTAATTGGCGCGAGTATGCCGGACCAGGCTTTACGATGGGGTGCCTCGTGACTTGCGGAGCCTGTTTAATTAACATCTTACAGGCTGCGCTGATGCTTCAACAGGCAAGCGTTTGGTCACGAGTACGCCTCCTTTTAGGCCTTCGCTGCATACTCGCGCCAATTAAAGGCTGCCCGAAACGAGAGATGTTTGCGGTTGCTCGCCCAGATCAAGAGTTAATTAATTGACAGCATTGTCATAAATATATTTTTGCATATTATAATCATCAGGATATTCCTTACGCGCTTTTTGTTTGGCAGAAACATTTGTGGCACGTTGCATATAATCTTTAGCAATAGATTGCTGGTCATACACATATTTTTGCATCGAATAATCGTCGGAATATTGTTTGATTGCAAAACGTTTTAACTCCATATCAACCACAATTTTCATATAGGCTTTATCTATCTTTTGCTTATCATACACATAATTCTGCATACTGTAATCATCAGGATATTGATTTTCGGCAAAAAGTTTAAGCTCTGCATCAGTTACGCGGGCCATGTAATTATATCCTTTTTTCTGCTGGTCATATACATACTGCTGCATGCTGGCATCGTTAGGGTATTGACTTTTTGCAATTGACCAAAGTTTTTCGTCTATGTTTTGAGCAAAAGCAGACGAACAAAATAAAATAGCGATTATAAACGCAAGGATAGGTTTCATTGTAATTAATTATAATTGTGAACTGATAAAAATAGAAATAAAAACAATTATTGCAATAGGGTGAATGTAGTTGTTTACATGTGCTGTCTTTGCTGACAGAAGTTTATCACTTCAACTGGCGCGAGGATGCAGCCCTGGCCTGGCGCGAGGATGAAGACTTAGGCAAAACAAAAAGACTTTTAGCGCCGCCCAGAAATCACAGCTATTGAGATAGTTAACGTTTTATTCTATCTTTAATTCGATGAAAGAACGTATACAGTCGATAGACATGGTTCGCGGACTGATCATGATCATCATGACGCTGGACCACACCCGCGATTTTTTGCACCTGGCAGGGCCGCCGCCGCTTGATGTGCAGCGCACCACGGTGATCCTGTTTTTTACACGCTGGATAACGCATTTTTGCGCGCCAACCTTTGTTTTTTTGAGCGGCGTATCGGCATGCCTGGCCGAGCAGCGCAGAACAACCGGCGAGATGACCTCCTTCTTACTAAAAAGGGGCGCCTGGCTCATATTTTCCGACCTGGCAATTATTAGCCTTATCTTCAGCTTTGATGTACGGTACCATTTCCCGGTGCTCGAGGTTTTATGGGCCACCGGCTTTGGGATGATTGTTTTAGCCTTATTGATCCGCGCACCTAAACAAGTCATAATTGCTGTCGCTGTCCTGATCATTGCCGGCCATAACTTATTGGATAACGTTGATCTGCCTAAAAACGGCACCCCGGGCAATCTAATCACCCTATTATTGAACGGAGTAGGGGCGTTGATCCCTATCGGCGCTAACCGGTTTATCTTTGCTATTTATGCTGCCATTCCGTGGACCGGGGCTTTATTGCTGGGCTATGTTTTCGGCCAGCTTTACAAAAAGGGTTATGATGCTGCAAAGCGGCGAAAAATATTAATGCTATCAGGCTGCTCGTTAATAGTCTTGTTTATTACCCTGCGGCTCATCAATAATTACGGCGACCCTGTACCATGGGCCGTTCAGCGGAATGCGGCGCATTCCCTACTATCCTTCCTGAACGCGCGTAAGCAAACGCCCTCTCTGCTGTTTATGTCGATGACGCTTGGGCCTATATTATTGTTGCTGTCGTTTATCGAGGGTATCAGCAATCGCATCACCAGGTTTTGCATCGTATACGGCAATGTGCCCTATTTTTATTTCATCACGCATTTGGCGCTGCTGCGCGTCATCAATGTAGCCGGAGTTGTACTGGTGGGTATTCCCCTGGATTTTCAAAAACCTTCTCCCGTATGGGCCGCGCCGGGTTTCGGTATTCCGCTGTGGGCAGTGTACCTGTGCTGGATAGCCGTTATTGCGCTGATGTATTACCCCTGCCGCTGGTATGGGCGGTATAAGCAAACACACAATTGGTGGTGGTTATCGTATATATAGACGCTTAGGGGATTCCCGTTGTAGCGGCGTTTATTTGCTAAATTTTTTGTTAAATATAGTAACGTTGCCCCCCTTGGCGCGAGAATGACGACTCGGCCAAAAGCGTAAAGGCTTCTCGTGACATTACCCACTATTCCCGCCTGCCAGATCTTAGACTTAACTTCGCGTTTTTTTTAACGACTCTCTTTCAATAACCCACTATTCATCGGTACTAATAATAAACTGAGTATTTGAACTACAGGTTTTATCGAAAAAAAGGCTGCCATCATTTTTCGCTTCCACGCGTTGATTGGCATTATTTATCCTTACATGGTAGCCCTGTCCGGGTTTAAGCCCTGTAATTGTAAACATGTATTTGCCTTTTGATGTCACGGTCCAGGCGATTTTCTTCGTTTCCCAGGAATTAATTTTCATATCAATACGACCTGATCTGCCCGCTACCTGCAGCAGCGAGCTGTCGCGGTTGTGATGAAAATACGTTAGTTTGCCTCCAGTCATCGACGCGCCAAAGCTTTCATTGCTGCGAACTGAAAATGCTTTGCCGCTCATTTCATAGTCATTAACGCTGAGTTTAATTTGATACGCGGTATCGCGAACGGTATAAGAAAACTGCGTTCCGTCCAGTATTTTAATCATATGGGGCTCCAGGCCCATCCTGTTCCACATGGGCCTTATGCCGTAAATATCCCGGTACAGGGCTGTGATAGAGGTGCAAATACCTGCTAAAATATCGTCGCCCTGACCCAACTGGGTTACCCTGCTATATCGCTGAGACGAAAGGCCATCCTTTTTGTACTGTTCCAAAATGTTGGTGATATATTTTAGAGCAATGGTTTTGTTGTATTTGGCATAGGCCCTTATGCCAAGATAACCCCAGGTAGGGAATATATCCCCGTTTTCATATTTAGGGAACGGCCAGTTTCCTTGCTGTACTTCGGCCCTTTTAAATGAATCGAAACACAATGGCCAGTGGAACAAATTTTCGGCCTGGGTCCGTTGCTCTATTTGATTAAGGATAAGAGATATCCGATCCGGATCATCGCATAATCCAAACGCGATTGCCGCGAAATTTACCGGGGTAACCAGGTTATCGCCGTGTACAGAACCATCTTTATCCCGCCAGTACACATATTGCTTTTTGGCGGGCAACCAAAACCCTCCTTCTTCAACAGGTTTGTTAAAGGCCCTTTTGAGGCGCTGCGCTACAGCCGAGTAGTAACCGGATTTTTGTTGGTTACCCATTACTTTTTCGCAATTGGCCCATAAATTTAATGCCTCATACAGCTGTGCATTTACAAAGGCGTTTTCATAACCTGCATAAACAATATCCAGCCAGTCGCTGGCCTTTTGTTCGGCTATGTTATTGTTTACCATTTCAAAGATGCCGTTGTTATCCGAGTCTCGTTTAATCAGCCAGTCCAGCGCTTTTTCACAACTTGCCTGGTGAGTTTTGAGCCATGTTATGTTGCCGCTAATATCAAACTGTTCACTTGTGTTGATCACATAACCGGTTTGTGAGTCAACCGTATAACCCCACATCGCTTCATAATAACCCGTTTGGGCATTGTATGTACCGGGTATTTCATCGCCGGGCTCATTGTGCCAGCGGGATAACACCCTGCCATCGGCAAGTATGGCCTGGTCACGTTCCTGATCAAGCGTTGCCGATATATTGGCGGTGTAATTTTTATCGTCAATTGCCATGCCTATCTGCGCAAAAAAAGGTTCATGCAAACATTTCCAGTTGGTAAGCCAGCCGTTGCCACCTACAATATTATTATCTACAACGCCATATCGCGCGGTGGTGTTCAGCAGCTCCCGTACCGCTACAGCATCAACACCCGGAAGCTTGCCCCGTGAGTGTTTTTTAAAATAGTCAACATATTGCAGTTCATAATGTACGGCTACTTTTCCTTTTTCTATTTTAAAAGGAGCAAATACATTGTACCGCTGCGCCACAAACCTGCTTAAGTTGTACCGCTGTTGTAAGGGGGCACCCGTTACTAATTGCGTAAGAGAAAATTCATCTTTCGCCCCGTGCGAGTACTTGGAAGCGATTACCTTTCCTTTACCGGGTATGGCGTTTATACACAATGCATCCCCCGATTTCGCGTTCCAGAAAGTTACCCCGCCTGTATGAACGCCGTAGGTATCATCTTTTTTGCGAAGGTATTTACACCAAACCATCCCCCCGTTATCTATGATGCCCCCCTTCCAAATAGAAAGATTGGCAAAGTTCCATTTAGGGAAGGCCATATCTTCTAAACCGGCAGCCTTATCGTACTCCCGGGTAATGTCCCACCGTATTTTATCACCGTGTAATTCAAAATCCCACTCTTCTTTTACAGCAATATTGTCATCGCCATAGCTTATCCCCGTTAAACTAATTTTATTCCCCGTTTCCGTTACTTTTACATCGCTCAGGTGATTATCAGAAGAAAAAGAGCTGTTTTTCGTTTCGATGCCGGTATATATCCCCAGGGGAGATAATGTGTTAATGCCTTTTATATTTAATTGTTTAATTACACAGCCCGATGAGTAATCAATCAGGATAGACAGATTTTTATCCGGAACGGCGATCGTAATCGTTTTAGCCTTAAAATCATGCTTTATGGCATCGTATCTTTTGGGATAAGAAAAGCCTGCCCCCTGAAAAAGTTGCAGAAGAACAAAAAAGGATATTAAAACTCGCCGGATCATGAAATTGCGCTTTTTATAAAAGATGTAATCAGAAAACAAAACTGAAATTTTGTTAAGTATTTGCCGCAAGATAAAGCAGAACAGGCTGATTTGTGCAATTCCATTCCAGAGAAATGCAATAAATAATAAACTTGTTCAGGACCCCGGTTATTAAATTTCTGAAAATTAAAAAGCCCCTTATACCTTGAACGGTATAGGGGGCTTTTTAATAAATATATCCTACAGTTTATTTTACCGCACCAACTTTAGTGGCTGCTTCAATGATAACTTTAGCAACAGCATCTGGTTGCGAAATAAATACCACGTGACTGCCTTTTATTTCTGTTACTTTGGCGCCGGCACGTTTGTACATCTTGCGTTCTGTATCCGGGTTGATGGCTTTATCTTCAGTAGCTACTACAGCAAAGCTCGGTTTTGTTTTCCAGGCTGCTTCAGCAACCGGCGCTACAAAAGCCTGTACAAAGATAGGGCCTTGTGAAGCATACATAAAGTCGGCTTCCTCCTTGCTTAAATCGGCAGCAAAACCAGCGTGAAATTGATCTTTTGCAAAGTAAATTACGCCTTTATCATCAGGGGGCAATATGCCGTTTACAGATGTTGGCAATAACTGAGCCCATTGCAGGGTTGTTTCACCTTTATCAGGCGCAAAGGCAGCTATATAAACCAGGCCAACTACTTTTGGGTTTACGCCGGCCTCTGTAATTACAGTGCCTCCCCAGGAGTGACCTACCAATATTACCGGTCCGTCTTGTTTGTCAATTGCCCGGTTGGTGGCGTCAACATCATCTTTAAGCGATGTTAAGGGGTTTTGAACAACGGTAACATTGTACCCTTTTTTTGTAAGTATATTATATAATCCTTTAAAGCCAGAGCCATCGGCAAAGGCGCCATGTACCAGTACAACATTTTTTACGGTTTGTGCTGCTGCTGTTGTAGCTGAGCCAATAATGGTTGATAGGATGATAGCTGAGGCAAATAGGCCGCTTTTTAATTTGTTTTTCAGTGATTGAGTTTTCATGTTTTTGTATGTTGATTTTTAATGTTCGAATCAACGATACAAAGGTGCGCTAACTCCTGCAGCGGCGGAATGGGCATACTTCCCGATGACTTGTAATTATTTCCCTATGGATGCCATTTTTTTACTGCTCCTGAACTCTGACGGCGAAAAAGAAGTATGTTTTTTAAAATAGTTGCTAAAATAGGCAGCGTCATCAAACCCCAGTTCATACGTAATTTGCTTGGCCGATTTATCGGTGTAAAACAGCAATCTTTTAGCTTCTATCAGGATTCTCTCCTGGATTATCTGGATGGGGGTTTTGTGATTATATAGTGCAAAAAGGTTTGATAAGGTTTTTGGTGATCTGTTTAACTGTTCGGCATAATAGCTTACACTATGTTGTGTGCGAAAGTTCATTTCAACCAGCAAATTAAATTTCCGCAAAATATGGAAGCGGTCATCATTCAGTTTTACATCCGGGAAACTGCCTGCCCTGGCAAGCCTGGTGACCATGATGATGAGTCGTTTTAACAGCATCAGCAACATATCGTTTTGAATACCATCATTCGTATTCAACTCTTCAACAAAAACATCCAGCAATAACTGCAGTTTCCGTTGGGTATCTTCATCCAAATCAATGAACACATTATCATTCATGCCAAATAAAAAGCCTACGCAGCTCACCTCCGAGTCATGATCAACAATACAATAAAATTCGCGATTAAACTGCCAGGCCACAATATCAGCAGGGCGTTCAAAATAAAATGACTGATTGAACATCAGCGGCAATATGGTTTGCGGCTTAAAATCATACGCCGAACCATCAATGCTTACGGTTTGTTTTTCGCCGCGGTTCCAGGCTATAGTGAAATATTTATTGTCTTGATCACGTGTATAAAACAGGCGATCAAAATCTATTTCGTTATTGAGTAGCAACAGATCGCCGCCCGTGCTCTGGTTAGATACTGATAATTTCATTTGGGGAATAAAGATATTATAAAATCACAGCTTCTGTAAGTACCGCCCAAGGCATGAATTATCGTGCAGAAAATTCCCCCGACAACAGCGCATTTTCGCGCCTTATAAATTTAGTGTAAAGCAGCATTTGAGTATACTGCTTTACACTAAAATGGTGATTATCCATTTTTACGGATACCCATGCTTATTTCTACTATTTCCTGAATCAGGCTATTTACTTTTTCAAAATTTGCGGTTTGCGGGCCGCCGCCAACAACGGTAAACAATGGCCTTTGTCCCTGGGGCAATTCAACTAATGCCAACATAGCATCGGCCACTTCCTGTGGGTCACGGCTTTCCGGTGTTGGATCAAAGTATTGAATTACCCCCTTTTTATAATTGAGGATATCTTCACCATACGATGCCTCAACAGCAATATTATTAGGCTGTAATGATTTGGTTGTAATGTCAGTTGTTTGATAAGCTCCCGGCTGAATAGTAGCCACATCAATACCTGAGGATTTCAATTCATAATGATAACCTACAGAAAGTGCATCCAAAGCCGCCTTAGTGCCGTTATAAGTAGTTAAAATAGGAATATAATGCCTTGACTGAACGCTGGTGATGTTGATTATTAAACCATCCTTCTGTTTGTGCATAAACGGCAATACTGCTTTCATCATCCGTTCGGGACCAATGGTGTTAACCTGAAACAACTGTTCGGTTTGTTCAATTGACAGTGCTTCCCCAAGTCCTAAGTAGGAAAGGCCCGCGTTATTGATTAATACGTCAATAACTCCGCCCGATTTTTCACTGATCTCGGCAATGGCTCTCTTAACAGAGTCATTATTGGTTACATCAAGCTCAATAACCTCAACTGTTGCGCCATTTTCTTTAGCCCATTGTTTTAATTCGCCGGCTGGCACCGAGTTTGAACCCGCAATATTACGCATGGTGGCATATACAGTATGCCCTTTGGCGGCCAGTGTTTTTACTGCCTGAAGTCCGAAACCGCTACTGCTTCCTGTTAGGATGATCTTTTTCATATTGTTGTTTTTTATGTTTAGTGATTGATATTATTACTTACTTACATATAAGCAAGTGTTGCAATTAAATTTTTTTTATTTCGTTTTTAACGACTTTCGCAGGCTATCCATCACCTGGTAAAAGTATTCTTCGCCCTGTACACGCCCTATCTGTAATGATCCCGGCAGTATTGCAGCCCAATTGTTGGCCATTTCCAGGGCTGTAATCTCAAAATTAAACCTCCCGGATTCTAATCCGGCCTGCATTACTTCTGTAAGCCAGGTGTATATAACGTTTAGATACTGGGCCGAGGCAATTTGCAATTTTTCAGACACATCATGATAGGCTGAGCAAAAAGTACCTACCAGGCATAGTTTATGCCCATCTTTAAAATACCTGTCATAACAATCAAGTAAGGCCTCAAGCCCCAGCAATGGATCGCCGTTGGCTGTAAGCCTTATCATATTTACAAACTCCTGCCTGTCCTTTTCAATAACAGCCAAACCCAAATCTTCTTTTAAAGGATAATAATGATGAATTGCTGCATTTTTAATATTTAACGCTGTAGCTATCTGCTTGTAATTAAATGCATGATAGCCTATCGTCAAAATATAATTCCTTCCTAATTCAACAATCTTATCGCGGGTATGTAATGCGGAGTCCATTTACTAGTATATATTTTTTTAACGACGCAATGCTACTTACTTCTATGTAAGTAAGCGAATTAATTTTCAATGCTTACAAATGGATTACAAATGCGCGTCTCTTGCCAAGAGATATCATTAAATGAGTTATTTAGGTTGTATTGTGGACTTTACCTCCATAGCCAGCGATACAGCAACAATAAATGGGATTAACTTCCATCAGACAGATCCACTTAAATGCCCTACAAATTTCACTTCTTCAAATCACTGCCTGCCTTTGTATCAACAGGCTTGTTTTCGGCCGCTGATGGTTTATGGGGCACTTCTGCATGAACCAATTTTTTACGCATCCAACCTCCAAGCCTATGGTGTAGCGGTGCAAGGATAGAAGCGAGGATAACCAGGATAAACAACTCCAATATGGGCAAATGGTTACTGATACGCTGTACAAACGGATGAATAAAAAGCGTAATAAATTCAAAAACAAGTAACAACGAAAGGATCCCCATATACTCGATTACCTTGCGGTGAGTTCGACCTTTACTAAGTACCAGCAATATCAAAAAGAAAAAGGGAATAAATATAGCAATACCTATAAGCTGCAAATCCACCAATCTTTCGTCTGCCTCCCGTTTCTTTTCTTCTGCTATTTCCTGTTGCCGGGCTGCCTCATTAAAACTAAGGGTTTGTATTTGCTTAACTTTCTCCACATTAAACATACTATCCTTTGCCGCCATTGCCGTTTTTAGATATAACAGCTCCAGATGCTCATTGGATTGCTGATATATTTGAGTAAGCAAATTACTTGCGCTATAAATAGCTATTGGATACTTGGCTTTCTTTGCTGCCTCCAGTGCATTTTTAGCGTAATACACGCTGGAGTCTATTTTATTAATGTTTTTATAGAGCACAGCGATACTGTTATAAGTATCAGCAAGACTGCTTTGGTCATTATTCTTATTAGCATAAACAATGCTCAATCTATAGTAATCAAGCGCGAGTGCCTGGTGTTTCATTTTATAATTAATATCGCCTAAAATGGATAGGGTATTAGGCAACATTTCCGGGGCACCTATACTTTGCTGTAACTCATAGGCGCGCATTTCATAACCCAAGGCTAAATTTACTTTATTGAGTTTAATGTAACAGTTGCCTATATTGGATAGTACAATGCTCAGGAATTTTTTATTATGAAGCGACTCTGCAATGGCCTTCGCCTTAAAGTGGTAATATAACGCCTTGGTATTATCGTTTTGATCTGAATAAATAATACCGATATTATTGAGGCAGGCTAACTCACCGGGGCGGTCGTTACTTTCTTCTCTTATCTTTAAGGCACTAAGTAAAAATTTTAGGGCACGATCATATTTGCCATTTTTCCACAATACAACACCCAGCCTGTTTAAGCTGTTGGCCTCGCCGGCCTTATGTTTTGTATTACGGGCAATGGTAAGGGCTTGCTCCGCATAAATTAAGGCGCTATCTGGGTTAAAGGACTGCACTTCCATGCTTTTTTTAACAAGTACAGCAATTTGCGCGGTATCATCGCCCGGATTTTCAACCAGTGATTTTAATAATGCCTTTCCTTTATCTTGCGCATAAGCAATGATTGCACTACTTAGCAGTAGGCAAATAAAAGCGGTTTTTCTATAGGATTGCATTTGCATAAAGCACAGTTAACAAGATAAAAACAGGTCAAAAATGCCTTCTCCCATCTCTTATCAGAACCAGAATTCCCTGTTCTGTAAGATATAAGTTAGCGGATACCCATATTCCAATTCCATTTCGGGTTCCGGATAAGCCTGTAAAATTATGCAACCAATAGGATCAACTTCGGCCAATAGGGGTGTTTTTATCCCTCAAGCTACTTTCCATGGCCAAACTTGGCGCAATTTCGTTTACATCCTGCTCTTCTGAAATACCAATTGGTGTTCCTGTATCAAGAGCATCATTAGTTACATTCTCGTCTGGAGAATTATCTCCAGTGTCTCCACCGCCGATGAATCCATCCGGTGTGTTTTCTTCGATTATATCCATGATTAGTTGTTTAATTAATTACCTTATTTTAAAGCACTTAGTTACACACTACACCTTTTTCATTTAAAATTAGCACTATGAAAACTGATAACCAAATTTTTATATTTTTATATTCCTTGCAGTAACCAATAGTTATAAACACAGCTGTTTTTAACTATAAAGAAATAAATCATAACGAATTAATAGTTAATTCATAGCGCAGCACCTCACAAACCGCCCAGAAACCTAAAAGCGATGACGCACTATGCAAAAACTCACAAACACTACCTATCTTCTATTACAGGAAACCATTTATTAACCTGCAGTTTATTTAGGAGTGCGTTATTTGCAACACACACAAATTTTATATGAACAAACTTTTTTTTATAGTGCTGACGTGCCTTTCAGGGTTCAGTAGTTATGCACAGGTAGCTGGCGCAAACAAAAATTTAAGTACTCCCACAGATTACATAAAAACCAAGAATTATTACCTGCTTACTTTATTTGAGGAGGACAAAGAGGTAAGCGCCCTGCTTAAAAATGATGCAGAACTCACAAAAATCACCCAAAACAAACTCAAGACGCTAAACACTTCACTTACCGATTGCAAGGATGCGGCATGCCTTATAGCCCAGGTAAAACTATCTGCCGAAGATATAGCCGCAGTTAGCAGCCAACTTACTTTACTCTATAAGCCCGGTAACGCTTTGGATAGGTTGGTTAAAATCCGGTTAATACCATCTGGTGCTTACAGCCTTTATAAAAACCTGACACCAGCGCAACTATTGGTTAAAGCCTGGGAGCAGGATGCGACAGCTATAAATTATACCATAGGCGTTTATGCCGAAGGTGATAAACCCAATTACCCTGCAATAGATTCCATAAGCTACAATGTACATGCAAAACAATACTATATTTTAATGTATGATTTTAATGCCGCTTTAATAGGCGATGTTAAAATCACTAAATTGTTTTTTGAGCCCTCACTACAGGCCGCATTGCTTTATCTGCAAATTAATGAACGGCAGGACCCCGCTCATTACGAGCCAATGGAATTAACCGTTAACAAAGCAGCGGTTGATAAAATAAAGACCATTAAATGGGCTAGTTTCCCGTACTCAAACATCCTTGTGCCAGGAGCAGGCCCGGATAACCTTACATCGCCATTAAGCGGAGAGGGAATGCTGCGTTGCAGGCTTGCAGAGCAGGAGTACAGGCTGGGCAAAGCGCCATTGATCATTGTTTCGGGAGGTAATGTGCATCCCTATAAAACAAAATTAAACGAGGCGGCCGAAATGAAAGTATACCTTATGAAAGTACTGCACGTGCCCGAAAGCGCCATTATTATTGAACCACACGCAAGGCACACCACCACCAATATGCGCAACAGTGCAAGGCTGATATACAAATATGGTATCCCGGCCAATAAACCCGGTATTGTTGTTACCGATAAATCACAAACTGATTTTATAATGCACATGGCCGAGAGATGCGAGAAGGAGCTAAAATACGTGCCTTACAAATTAGATAAACGCAACTCAGAAACAGAAGTAGAGTATTATCCGGTGGAAGAAGCGAAACAAATAGATGCCGACGAACCGCTTGATCCCCGTTAAAATTCATAAACATGCAAAAATTAACACTAACCATATTAGCCGCAGCCTTAGGTATTGGCTCTTTAGTAACCTCCACCGTTGATCAGCAGCTTACACGTGCAATCACGGTTGATTCTTTAGGGGCCTGCCAGGGCATATCATATCAAAAAGGGCGTATTTTTTTATATGGCGATCGCGAAGTTGGTATGATCCGCGAATTTAAAATGGAAAACGATAGCCTGGTATATCAGCACAAAGAAATTAAGCTTACCATGAACGGCAACGATGTAATTAATCACCCCACAGGAATTGCCTATAACGGAACCGGGCCAACCTTTATAGGCAATTCCATCCGCCTTAATGCCGAGGGTACAAAATGGAAAGCAGTAATATATTGTGTAGATTGGAAAGGGCTGTTAAAAACGGGCACGCTTGATGGCAACTTATTAAATACTATTGATGATGATGCCTGCATACAAGGCACCCGCCCCGAATATGTTAAGTATAATAATAAATGGTATATAGCTACTGCTGATTATGGCGACCACGGTAATGAGGTAAGATTATATGACGCCGAAAAATTAGCCAAAACTTCAAATTCAAAAACTGAAGGAGTACTTTACAAAAAGTTTACATGCACCCCATGGGTGCAAAACCTGCATTGGATAGCCAAAAATGGCATGCTGGTACTTATCCAAAATAAAATTGAAGGGCGGCAATGGCGCTTTACTTATATCGATCTTAAAAAATCTGTTGAAACCGGTAAACAAGTAGTGGTCAACCAAATTGACCATATTGACAGGGGCGATGAGCTGGAAGGCTTCTCTTTTATTGGCGATAACGAAAACGGCATCGCGGTAACATCATCGCGCAAAAACAACGTAAACTTTACCAAAACTACCTGGTAACAGCCCCCCAAAACTCTTAAAAAACTGAAATGCCGGACGTAACGCCCGGCATTTTTTGTTAACGTAAACTTAACTTTTAAGTATCTCCGGCTTAAGATAGTTGGCTTAATTTTGTTGCCAACATCACAATATTAATAACATCTAATTAATATTATTTTATCATAAAGCAATAACGATTATGATAATATTAAAACTGCAGCATATTTAATTTAAACGCCTATGTAACATTAATTTAAACTTAACATCGAACCGGCGATAAATTTAAGAACCGCTGAATGCGCTAACATTCAAACGGTCCCGGAAATAATTGTCAAATAACTAAAAAGCGGTCGAAAGCTTTATTATCGTTTTCTAACAATCAATTTTTAAAAATATGAATAAAAAGATTACCCGTGATCTTTTTGGAAGGTTTTTGCTAAAACCTTTTATCTGCCTCATGATCATGGCACCTGCGTTTAACTCAAACGCTGCAACCCCCATTAAAATTGCGATTAACCAGGCAATTCAAATATCTGGTACCGTAACCGACGAAACCAACCAGCCTTTACCGGGCGTATCTGTAAGGATAAAAAACAGCGATAAAGGCACAGCAACCGATGCCAAAGGTAAATACAGCATAGCTGCAAATGAAGGTACAGTACTGATATTTAACTTTATTGGCTATACGCAGCAGGAAGTTACCGTTGGTAGCTCAGAAACCATTAACGTTAAGTTGATGCCCAAAGCAAAAATGCTTAACGAAGTAGTTGCCATTGGCTACCAAACCATTCGCAAAAGCGATGTTACCGGCTCCATATCCAGCGTTAAATCAAGCGATCTTAACTTATCTGCTCCATCACTTGGGCAGGCATTAGTAGGTAAGGTTTCTGGTGTGCAGGTATCGCAAACAAGCGGCGCACCATACACAAGCCCCAAAATAAGGGTTAGGGGAGTTGGTTCATTCAGTGCCAGTTCCGATCCTTTATATGTTATAGATGGTTACCCTGCAGGTAATGACATTTTCATCAATCCGGATGATGTTGAAAGTATCGACATTTTGAAAGATGCTGCTTCGGCTGCCATTTATGGTTCACGCGCATCTGGTGGTGTTGTTTTAATAACTACCAAACATGGCAAAGAAGGTAAAGGTAAATTTGAATACAGCGTGCAAACGGGTATGGACCAGCTGGCAAAAAAGGTAAAACTTTTAAACTCAGACCAGGCTGCCCAACTGGTAATTGATGGCCGCAATAACACTTATCATGATCTGTGGGTTAATACAGGCCACATTTGGAATGATGCCATGTATTCTGACAACAATGCTACCCGTATTGCCAATGTAAGCAATGCCGGCAGTGTAAGTATTCCCGACGGGTTATATAATTTTGCCGACCAATCATTAATTCACCAAACCGTGAATACCGATTGGCAGGATGAATTGTACCACAACGCTTTTTTTCAAAAACATAACCTGGCATTTTCTGGCGCTTCAAACGGCTTCAATTACTATGTGAGCGGAGCATATCAAAACCAGGATGGTATTATACATACCACAGGGCAGCAGCGCGTTAACTTTCGCACCAATATTGAAGGTGACATAAGTAAAAAATTACACGTTGGAGCCAATGTTGCCTACACTCAAAACACCAATAAAGAAGTTCAGGAAGGTCGTTTTGACCACGGACCGGTTCTTGGCGCCCTTATATATATGCCATATTTACCAGCCTATAATCCTGATGGCTCATTGGCTACCAATGCAGAAGCTTCACAGGCGGCAGCATACGGCTACCAGTCTATCGAAAACCCGGTTGCCCTGGCCGAGCGTACAAAAATAACCCGCAAAGGCTATCGTAGTACCTATAATGCAAACGTAGTTTACAACATATTGCCCGGCTTTAATGCTAAAGCCAATTTAGGTACGCAAACCTACAATGAAAAATATGATTACTACCTGCCAACCAACCTAAGCAGCGGAGCTTTCCCTCCCGGATCAACACAATCAATAGCTGCTGCAACGGCAACAGCCCAAACTATTACACAGCTAGATCGCCTGGCCGAGTTTACCTTAAATTACAACAAGCAGTTTGGTAAACATCACATTGACGCCTTGGCTGGTTATACAGCGCAAAAAACAACCAGCGATTTGATCAGTGTTTCTGCCAAAGGGTTCCAGAATGATAATATTCAGGAAATTACATCAAAAGGTGCCGATGCCAGTCTGTTTACATTAAACTCAAATACCGGCAAATCTGTTAATACCTTGCTATCATACCTTGGCCGTGTTAACTACAATTACGCCGGTAAATACTTTTTAACAGGCTCTTTCCGTGCCGATGGTTCATCACGTTTTGGCCCGTTAAACAAATATGGCTATTTCCCATCGGTTGCTGCCGGATGGAACGTATCTGAAGAGCCGTTTTATCACAACTTCCTTGGCGATCAGTCAACCGTTAAAATCCGCGCAAGCTGGGGCTTAAGCGGTAATTATAACATTCCAAACTATGGTTATCAACAAACACTTGCCAGCCCTACAGGTGTGGTTTTCGGCAACAACACCGTTAATACGGCTACTTACGCAGGCCCTATAGGCGATCAGAAATTAAGCTGGGAGTCAACTTCACAATATAACTTTGGTACCGATATCGGCTTGTTTAATGGCCGCCTGTCTATCATCGCCAACTATTATTTAAGCTACTCTTATAACCTGTTATATAATCAGCCAATCTCGGCTATTTCAGGTAACACCACCATCCTTACCAATCTGCACGATTCAAAGATCCGCAATACAGGATTTGATCTTCAGCTTGATGGCAGAATAGTGAAGTCAAAGGATTTCACCTTTAATGTAAGCGGTAACATTTCGCTTAACCGTAATAAAGTAGTGAAACTACCGGGTAACAATACCATTATCATTAACGGTGCAGAACGCTCCTACTTAACCAACATCACCACACAGGGCCAGCCAGTGGGTATGTTTTATGGCTTTAAAGTGGGCGGCATAGTAACTCCTGAAAATATCAGCAAAGTTGCCCCATCCGCTTCATCAACCAATCCGGTTAAACCAGGCGACCTGTATTTTGTTGATACCAATGGCGATGGCAAAATAACTGATGCTGATAAAACAGTTATCGGTTCTCCTTATGCCAATTTCACTTATGGTTTTGCCTTAAACAGTACTTACAAAAAGTTTGATATCAGTGCATCCTTTAACGGCTCCCAAGGCAATAAAATACTGGATGGCCAGGATTATTACCTGTACAACATGGAAGGCTCCGGTAACCAATATGCCGATGTAGCCGATCGTTACAGAAATGCCGAAAACCCTGGCGCCGGAAAAGTTTACCGTGCATCACGCGGTGGTACGCAAAGTAACAGCACCCGTTTATCTACATTTTACCTGCAAAGTGGTTCGTTCCTGCGTTGTACCAATTTAACCGTTGGCTACTCACTTCCAGGTTTTTTACAAAATACTCTGGGTATTAGCAAAGCACGTTTATTTGCCAGTGTAGTAAATGCCTTTACTATTACCAAATACAAAGGTTATAACCCAGAGGTTGATTACAACTACTCTGGCGCGGCATCAAATAATACACAACCAGCCAACCTTGCTCCTGGAATTGATTATGGTACTTACCCATTGGTTAGGTCATATAATTTAGGTGTAAATGTTACTTTCTAATGGTTTTTTTAACAAGAATATAGAGATGAAGAAAAAATTAATAGCCATCATTTGCCTTGCAGCATTTGTAGCCATAAGCCCGGCATGTAAAAAAGATTTTTTGGATCAAAACAATCCAAATGCCGTTACCGTCGATGACAATTTTAAATCGCCCAATGATATATTATTAGCAGTAAATGGTATTTACCAATCATTACGCAGTGGTAATAATATAGGCGAAAGCAGCGACCTGTGGACAGATCAGCGCTCTGACGATACCGGAACAAACGATAACCAGTCAAACGCCGGCGAGCCGTTCCAGTTCAATAATTTCTCGCTGATTGCAAGTAACACTTATTTAAAAAGCCACTGGGTATCTTTATATGCAACTGTTACCCGTGCCAACGTGGTATTATCGCATATTGATGCCGTATCTTTTACAGATCCTAATTTGAAATTACAGTATACCGCCGAAGCTAAATTTTTACGCGCTATGATGTATTTTCACCTGGTTCGCCTTTGGGGCGATGTGCCATTGGTAACCAAACAATTGGCATCTACAGAAGTTGCAGCAGCAACTTTCCGCGAAAAACAGGCTACCGTATATGCACAGATTGTAAAAGATTTAACCGATGTAATAAACAACAGCCCGCTGCCTAACCTGCAAAGTGGCGCCAATATTGGTAGGGTATCAAAAGCAGCAGCCAATGTGTTGCTGGGCCAGGTGTACTTAACAATGGCTACTACGTTAGATCAGGCTAACCGCCAAACTAACCTTACCAATGCCAAAACATACCTGATGAATGCCTACAACATGCGCACATTTGGCGAACTAAAGAGCATTCCTTATACTGATGTTTTTGATGTAACTAAAAAATCAACCTGTCCGGAGCTAATCTTCCAGATTGTAAACAAACAGGGCGATATCAGCTATAGTTCATCAATAGCGGCTAACAACCAGGCCAAAGGCGAAACTATCAATTCGCAAAAAGCCTCATCGGGAGCAGGATATAATGTTACACATGATTTGATCAACGAGTACGAAACCGGCGATCCGCGGAAAGACTTTTCGGTTAAATATGCAAATGATCCTATAGTTAAAGACTGGTTTGTAACTAAATTCAGGGATGCAAGTGATGCAGCTGGCAAATTAGGTTACGGCGGTAACGATTGGGTATTGATGAGATATGCAGATGTTATACTAATGCTGGCCGAAGTTAATAATGACCTTGGCGACAATGCAACAGCTATCCAGTTTTTAGATATGGTACGTGCAAGGGCAGGAGTACCTGCTTATGCTGTAGCCATGACCAATAGCGCCTACAGCACCAGCTTCCCAACACTTAAACTGGCTATTTTGCATGAACGCCGTGTTGAGCTGGCATTTGAGCACCACCGCTGGTTTGATTTGCTGAGAGCTTTTACCACCGATGAGCTGGTAACCTATTTCAAAAGCAAAGCCCAGGCTAACTTTGGCTCGGCTTTATTATCAAACTTTAGTACCAAGGATCGCTACTATCCTATACCGTTTGATGAAGTTAAGCTTGACCCATTAAAAATGTACCAAAATCCGGGTTATTAACCCTTTGCCACAAAATACCCCTATTAATTTAAGGAGCAGGTTGCTAAAATACCGGCCGCAACTCCAAATACCAAAAGCCTCTTAGATAATTTCTAAGGGGCTTTGTTTGTATTAATGCCCACCACTATAGTTACATCAATGAACCGTTAGGCAAAATGCCGAAATGAGTTTAGCAGATAACTATACTCAAACCAACTCAGGTGCAGCTTTATTGTTGATAAAAACACTTAAAGGCAAATTACCCCTATCAATTTCATTCAATTCCATATGAAAAACTTGCTTGAACTACATTTACGTCAAAAAAACAGAGATAAAAAATGTATAATTTTAAATAAAACCAATTTCCTGCCATTAAAAAAAACAATAAATAACAATAATTTTATATTAATTATATAAATATTAAATTTTCATTAACAAAAACCGTCTAAAAGTTTAAAAAATCTCTTTTTGGTAATTTTTTTTTAAATATTGTCTCAATAGTTAAGCTTTTTTTTAGCTAAATCGATTACATAATTAAATTTCTCAAATTATATCGGGCATATTATTACAATAATTACAAAATCAATTTCAATATAAGCGGCTTTTTGCTATAATACTAAAAATCAGCTATTAGTTAATATTTTGAGTGTTACGATATATCTTGTAATTGCACAAATTATTAACTAATAACTGATTTAAGTATGAAAAAAAGTTTTCTCAAAAACTTAATGGGAATCCTATTGGCATTATTTTGCCAATATGCCTACGCCCAAAATCGAACAATCACAGGTACCGTAACAAGTAAAGATGATGGCTTGCCCATACCCGGGGTAAGTGTTACCGTGAAAGGCACACGGACAGGCACACAAACATCCGGAGTTGGTAAGTTTTCCTTAACTGTACCCCCAACAGGCAGTACACTGGTTTTCACCTTTATTGGATTTGCAAAAACAGAGGTGCCTATTGGCAGCGGCAATGTTGTTAATATTGCCCTGGCCAACGACTACAAACAATTAAATGAAGTGGTAGTGACAGGATCGGGAGTAGCAACAAGCAAGGCCAGGCTGGGAATTGCTGTTGAAGCCATCTCCGGAAAAAACTTACCCCCCTCCCCGCAAGCTTCCATTGAGCAAGCCCTCGTGGGGAAAATTGCCGGTGCGCAGATCTCGTCTGTAGATGGTACACCAGGAGCCCGTACTAATATTGTTCTTCGCGGTATCAATACTATACAAGGCGGTACTTCACCAATGATTTTGATAGACGGTATTGAATCCAGATCTACCGATATCAGCTTACTTGATCAATCAACTGTTGATCATATAGAAGTTGTACAGGGTGCTGCAGCATCAACCATCTATGGTGCCCAGGGTGCAAATGGCGTAATCCAGATCTTTACCAAAAAGGGGGCTTTAGGAAAAGTTAAGATTGATTTATCGAGCAGTGTTGCTGCAGGTAGTTACATCAATAACGGCAATGTACACCAGGCTAAGCTAAGCAGTTTTAAAACTGATGCTAACGGGAATTTTATAGATGGCAGTGGTAACATTATTAAACTGGATGAAGACGGCACTTACCCCGGTATTACATGGGCCTATCCATCGGGTAATGGAAACCCTACTGCAATGTCGAACCCATTAAATACGGCACATCAGCAGTATGGCACCAACCTAAAGTATTATGATCACCTTAAACAATTATTCCGCACGGCCTACACACGGAACAATAGTGTAGCAGTATCCGGCGGATCGGAAAAAAGTGATTACGCGCTAACCCTATCCAACAATCACCAGGAAAGTAATATTGTCAGGAATGGATATAATGACAGGACCAATTTAACAGCAAATATTGGTACCGAATTATTTAAAGGATTTACAATCAGATCAATTACACAATTAATATATACAAAAAACACACTTAACCCCTCATTTAGCTCTGGTGGAAACGCAATATTTAATGCTCTTAATTCCTCGCCTTTTTATGATTTCAATCAAAAATTACCTGATGGAAATTACCCTTTTTCATTAAATTCAGGCACGGTGAGCGTTAACGGAAGCAATCCTTTTTATAATTTACAATACGCAAGCAAAAAGGATAACAGAATAGATATTATTGAAAACATACAGGCCGATTACAAGATCAATAACTTTATTGAACTGAGTGCAAAATATGGCATAAACAACACACACCAGGATATAAATTATATTTATCAAAACCAATCAGGAAACGCTAACTCTAATGATACAGAAAGCTGGGTTTCATTAAACAATAATGCTGATAATACCGGCGAGGTTGATAAGCAAAGTAATAACACAACCTTTCAAAACTTTAACGGATCAGCCACTATCAGAACTGACTTTGAGAAGGATTTCCACTTAAACATTCCTATAACAACCAGCACTTTATTACAGTATGACTATAGGAAAAACCATCTTAATCAGTTTCTTGCTTACGGATATAGTTTGCCAAGTTACCCGATATACAACTTCCAGCAAACCCAAACACAGCAGGTACTCCAGGATTACACAGAGCCTTTTGTAACTTATGGCTACGTTGTTAACCAAAAAATTGATATTGGAGAATATGGTGGCATCGGTGGAGGTTTCAGGAGTGATTATTCTTCTGCATTTGGCCAGGGCTCAAAGCCCTTTACCTTTCCAAATGCAAATGCCTATTTTAGACCATCGTCATTTGATTTCTGGAGAAACAGTAGCCTGGGCAATCGCATTCCGGAGTTTAAATTAAGGGCGGCATATGGCAAAGCAGGTATACAGCCAGGCGCATTTGACAGATATCCTACATTAGATCCCAAAAACGTTGGCAACGCGTTAACATTTGCTCTGCTAAATGCTCAAAAAAACCCCAATTTGAATGTTGAGGTATCACGGGAGTTTGAAGCCGGTACCGATATTGGAATTAAAGGCTTTGACGGGAATTGGCTAAGCGATATTAATTTAAGCGTAACTTATTGGAATCGTAAAGGCACCAATATAATTTACGATGTTAGTGTTGCACCATCAACAGGCCCTCTTACATTAAAGACCAACGCCATTGATATGTCATCAAATGGGATCCAGGCATCCATAAATATCAATGTGTTGAAAGCAAAAGACTTTAACTGGAATGTAACTACCAATTTCAGTCACCAAACATCAAAAATTGATAAAATAAACGGCCCGCCAATTATCCTGACATCCGCAGCTGGCAGTACCCAGGAGGTTTTGATTGCCGGGGCAAAAATTGGCCAGATATACGGATATAAAGCACTAACAAGCCTTGACCAGAAAAACCAGGAGGGTATTGCTTATATCCAGCCGGCAGATTATAACCAATATGAAATAGTAGCCGGCAGAGTAGTAAACAAAACAACCAAAGGTATTCAATTTACAAATGAGGTTTACGCATTAGGCGATCCAAACCCTAAGTTCAATATGTCATTTATCAATAGCTTTAATTATAAAAATCTTTCATTCAATTTTCAATTCGACTGGGTTCATGGAAGTCATTTGTATAACCAAACCAAAGAATGGATGTATCGTGATGGTATAAGCAGTGATTATGATAAACCGGTAACCATTAATGGCCAAACAGCAGCCTATACAGCATATTACCGAAGCATATATGCCGATTATTTTGGAGCAAGAAACGGCCCGGCCCGAAATGGAACTAAAGACTATTTTTATGAAGACGCCTCTTTTGTCAGATTAAGGAATCTTTCTGTAGGGTATGATTTTACCTCGTTAATAGCTAATAAAGTCTTCAGAAGAGTGGTATTAACGTTTGCAGCCCGCAATATTTTAACATTTACCAAATACACCGGATTTGATCCTGAAATAAGTTCGGGTACTTCAAATTCATCATTTGATAGGGGAGTAGACCATGACTCAACTCCTAATAATAAATCATATCAATTAGGATTAAGCCTTGGGTTTTAATTGACTTATTAAATTAAAAACATGAAAAAATATAAATATTTATCAATTTATTTTGCAGCGGTTACCCTACTAAGCGTATCATCCTGCAAAAAGGAGCTTGACGTAAAAAACCCCAATTCACCAACAATAGAGCAGGCAAAGGATGAACCGGGAATTATTTCACTATCAACCGCGGCTGTTTACATAAACGGTTTTAATGGAAATAACCCTTCCATCATTGCTAACCAAAATTGGTTAGGCGATAGTTACTTTTCATTAGGCATT
Organism: Mucilaginibacter sp. P1_A3; assembly: GCF_056406855.1. NCBI lineage: Bacteria > Pseudomonadati > Bacteroidota > Sphingobacteriia > Sphingobacteriales > Sphingobacteriaceae > Mucilaginibacter > Mucilaginibacter sp. P1_A3. The sequence continues at coordinate 239,709 of NZ_JBFTZJ010000008.1, read as the reverse complement.
GGCTTCCATGAACTATTAGGTGATAATATATCGGCCGAAGCATCCAATCAAAACATCAATGTGGTTAACCTGCCAGATTATGTAATACTTGATAACGGGAGTAAGATTACGAATACATCTCCTTCAAAAAGTGTAATAAGGATAAGTAACGCGCGTGATAAAAAGCCCGCCAATATGTTTTATTATGAGTGGGCCTATATGTATTCGTTAAACAATGCCTGTAACCAGGTATTAGCTTTAGTTGATGCGATAAAATTTACCGGTGATGCTGAAACAAAAAAGAATACCATAAAAGCCTGGGCTTATTGGTGGAAAGGGTTCGCATATTCAAAAATAGGATCAATTTATTATGCAGGCATCATTAATAACACTGTTGGTGTTGGCAATACATCTTCCTTGGTATCAACGTATGTTACAAGTGCAGCCATGATAGCAGAGGCAAATAAAAACTTTGATCAGGCAAGCACTTTATTAAGTGCAATTACCAGTACATCAGACTATAGTACCGTTTTAGGTAAATTATTGCCAAGCTTTGTGCAAACAGGTAAAGGCGGTGTGCTTACTACGGCTATGTGGATTCGGAATATTAATACCATGAAAGCGCGTAATTTACTCGCAAACAAAAGATTAAGCCAAATGACAAGTACCGATTGGAACGCCGTTTTAACATTGGTAAATGCAGGAATTAAGTCAGATGATTTTGTTTTCACAGGCCGCACAACAGCCACAAATGGATTTTTCTCGGCCAGCGGAGGCTCTGTTGCAGCCATGTCAACCGGCTTACCTAAATCAACTTCTTTTAAAATAAGTGAACGATTAATTCAGGAATATAAAACAGGAGATAAGAGGCTGGCAACCAATTTCGCCGTTAATCAGTACACAAACCAGGTAGGTGGATTTACCTTTAGTACCAGGTGGCAATTATTGGATGCCAATGGCGTGAATAAAGGCGACGTAGCAGTTCTCAGCGATAAAACCCCAGGTAACTATGAGTTATATATAGCTGGGAGCTACGAAGAGAATGAGCTTATGAAAGCCGAAGCTTTAATAAACACAGGTAGCATACCTGCCGGTTTATTGAGTATAAATAATGTTAGAACTTACCAGGGAGCCGGGTTGGCTGCCTTAAGCGGGGCATTAAGCTTAACTGATGCAAAAGAAGAATTGCGAAGAGAGCGAAGGGTCGCATTAGTATTTAGGGGTCTTGCTTTTTATGACGCAAGGCGATGGGGGATTATAGATGATGTAACCAAAGGCGGCGGACGTAATAATGCTGTTGTCCTTGGATCGGATGGTGTTTTGAGCACCCATGCAACAATTAATTACAACTTTCTTGATTACTGGGATGTACCCGCAGATGAATATGTTATCAATCCGCCCGCTGCGGGGAGTGCGCCAATTAAAAACCCTAATTGATTTGTATCGTTCTTTATATAATATCAGTTAATATTTACTATTAAGGCCGTGCAGACAAATGCACGGCCTTTTATAATTATTAAAAATTGATGTGTTTTTAATTGCACTTATATCTCCACCACCCCATCAAACACCTGCACTGCGGGCCCTTCTAAAAATATATCGGTAAATACTTTGCCATCATAATTAAAACGGATATTGAGGTTGCCGCCTAATACTTTTATCGGCGTATCAATATGACCGATGAGCTGGTTATGGCTGGCCATGGCCAAAGCTACCGCAGTTACCCCGGTGCCGCAGGCAAAGGTTTCGTCTTCTACACCGCGTTCAAAGGTGCGCACAAAGTATCCGTCGTCAATCGGTTCAACAAAGTTTACGTTGATTCCTTTTTTGCGGTAGGTAGCATTATTACGGATAGCCTTGCCTTCGTGAAAAACATCCCGGTGCTCCAGGTCTTCAACCAGTTTTACATAGTGGGGAGATCCCGTATCAAGTACATAGGCATCCAAATCAGTCTTTAGCTCCTTTACATCAATCATTTGCAGGCTCACCCAGTCGCCCTCGTCTGTAATTTTGGCATTATGCGGACCATCTACCGCCAAAAATTCCGTTTCGTTTTTAATGATGCCTAAAAATTTGGCAAAGGCCACAATACACCTTCCGCCGTTACCGCACATGCTGCTGGGCTGGCCATCGGCATTGTAATACACCATTTCAAAATCAAAACCCTCTTTATTCTGAAGGAACATCATGCCATCCCCGCCAACGCCAAAACGCCTGTCGCAAAGGCGCGCAATCAACCTTGGATTGCTGTGGTCAACCGCATTTTCGCGGTTATCTACCAATATAAAATCATTACCTGCGCCCTGGTATTTAAAAAATCGTATCTTCACAATAACATCATTTAATATCAGCTACTTAGCTTAATCCTAACCTTTGTGACAAGCAATACCGCTAAGTAAAAACAATTTAACAAATTTTAACAAAAAACCTGATAACTAATCATTGATTATGTAGTCTATATGGTATTAATTTTGATCTGTTAAATTTAATTCACATAAACAAAGAAAGGCAAATATAAAGATGAAAAAGATTGGTTTAACATTATTAACCGCTTTTGTAGGAGGAGCCCTGGCTTTAGGTGCATACAAAGTTATCGAAAGTAAATATGCGGATAACCTAAGCTTTGAGGACAAACAAAAAGTTTACTTTACCAGTAATCCATCGGCCCCGGTAGTATCATCAACCGGTTCGCTTGATTTTACGGAAGCAGCCGCGGCGGTAACCCCGGCGGTGGTTTACATCCGTACAACATACAGCAGCCAGGCAGAAGGTGACAGCAAGAAGGACCAGCTGGAGCAGATGTTTGGTGATATGTTTGGTCAGCGTATGCGTCCGCAAGGGCCGCAAATGGCCTCGGGTTCCGGTGTTATCATCTCAACAGATGGCTACATTGTAACCAACAATCACGTTGTTGATAAAGCAGATAAAATTACGGTAGCAACAAATGATCACCGCACCTTCCAGGCTAAAGTGATAGGTACCGATCCAAGTACCGACCTGGCCCTGATCAAAATCAGCGCTACAAATTTGCCTATTGTTAAATTAGGCAACTCCGACGATTCCCGCGTAGGGGAATGGGTTTTGGCAGTTGGCAACCCTTTTAACCTTACATCAACCGTTACAGCGGGCATTATAAGCGCCAAGGGCCGCAATATTGGCATCATTGGCAGCGAGGACAACCAGGACGAAAGCGGCCCGTTTGGCCGTAACCGCAATCAGTCTGCTGCACCAAAGCTTAACAAGGCTATTGAATCATTCATCCAAACCGATGCCGCTATTAACCCCGGCAACAGCGGTGGTGCCCTTGTAAATACCAAAGGCGAACTGATAGGCATCAATGCCGCTATCGCTTCGCACACCGGCTCATATGAAGGCTATGGCTTTGCTATCCCGGTTAATCTTGCCAAAAAAGTATTGAATGATATTAAAAAGTTTGGTTCGGTAAAACGTGGATTTGTTGGTGTAAGCTTTACAGAGCTTAATGCCGATGTAGCCCAAAAACTAAACATCAACAACACAACCGGCTTATATGTTAATGAACTGGTTGATGGTGGCGGCGCACAGCAAGCGGGCATTCAAAAAGGTGACATCATTGAAAAAGTAGAAGGCACACCTGTTTATGAATCATCAGACCTGCAGGAGCATGTAGGCCGCATGCAACCCGGAGATAAAATAAACCTTACTGTGCTTCGCGATGGCAAAGAAAAGAACTTCGCGGTAACGCTTAAAGCTGATGCAAGTCCAACTATTCGTACGGCGGCTGTTTCCAAGTCGGCAGAGGAATTGTTTAACAAACTGGGTGCGAGTTTCCAACCCTTAACCCCGGCTCAAAAGGCTAAATTTCATGTAAACTCCGGAGTTCAGGTAACCCAGGTTCGCGAAGGAAGAGTATTTGATAGCTTTGAAATTCCTGTTGGTTCCATTATTACCAGCATCAATAAATCGCCTATCAACAGTGTGGCCGATATTGATAAAGTAATCACCAACCTGCGTAATGGTAACCTGGTTATATCCGGCTACTATCCTGATGGTACAAACTTTAACAATATGTTCCAGGTACAGTAAGCTGCCACACGTACAGATTTTAGATAAATACAAAAAAACCCGGCGATTGGCCGGGTTTTTTTGTTTAAGAATAACAGGTTATTTCAACAACGATTACATATAAACTAAATCAATAATAAATAATGCTTTTTAAGCAACCAAAATTAAATCCATCCGTAATAAGATTTCCTAAAAGATTACAACTAACGATTAAGCTATGAATTATAGAAGAAATTTATTTAGCCAGTAAATTTGCGGTGAACGGAATATTTTCAGTTCATGCCCTCCCCCAAATCTCTCTTCTCAAAACAAAAAATATAAAAAAAATAAAACTAATATGAATTTCGTCGTCATTTTAATTGCCTCGTCGATCCTATCATTTTTTTTAATCGGAAAAAGAAAGAAAAACTACCCAATCAAAGCAGAGTCAACAGAGCTTGATTATTTATATTCATACAGACATGCTTTATTGAAAATACGGCAAATAGAATCTGAACTTGAAGACCTTTTTGTTTCTATGGATTATTATAATACAAATACAGGTCGTCTATTTAGTCCGATAGAAATAGTATCTATAAAACATGAAATAGAGCAAAACCTAAAACAATTTATAGCAGACTATGAACAGGGGGAGGTGCCCTTATTTGACTTTCATGTACAATTAGATAGCCTTCTTAAACAATTAGATGTTTTAGCTTTCAAACTATCGGTAAAAAAAGAGCTAACCTCGATGATATAACGAGACCTTCTTCAATCGCGATCTGTGTGGACACAGATCGCGATTGAAGAAGGAAAGAGCAATTATCGCCCCAACCTGTGTCCCCACAGGCTGCAACTTCACCGAAACACCATATAACCAAAAAAGCCGCTTAACGCGGCTTCTTTGGTTATTATATAGTTTTTTTACTCTTCAACCATTTCACTATTCGGGCTGCTTACCTCCGGCACTTCGTGTTTAAAGTAACGTTTCTGATATAGCAATATCATGATTACTCCCACACAAATAGCCGAATCGGCAAGGTTAAATACCGGCCTGAAAAACTCAAAGGGCTCATTTGCCCAAAACGGGAACCAGGATGGATAAGTGCCTTTTAACAATGGAAAGTAAAACATATCAACCACGCGCCCGTGAAATAAGGGAGCGTACTTGTACATAATACCGTAAAACGTGGAGTCGATAATATTGCCTACCGCTCCGGCTAAAATGAGCGATACGTTCATGATGAGCCCACGGTGGTATTTATGTTTTATAAGATATACAAGACTGTAAACAATACCGCAAACTGCAAAAATACGAAACAACGTTAAAGCCAGCTTACCTGCATCGCCACCCCATTCCATTCCGAAGGCCATGCCATTGTTTTCGGTATAGTGCAGCATGCCGCGGTTACCCAAAAAACGAATCTCTTCGCCCATGTACATGTGCGCTCTTACCCAGGTCTTAATGATCTGGTCGGCAAGAATAATAAATGCAGCAGTTAAAAAAGGTTTAGTGTAAGCTGCCTTCATTTATTGCTTCAATTTTGCTTCCATAGTCATGGTGGTATGCGGAACGGCACGTAAACGTTCTTTCGGAATCAGCTTGCCGGTTTCGCGGCAAATACCGTAAGTTTTGTTTTCAATACGCACCAAAGCAGCTTCCAGCTGATCAATGAATTTTTTCTGGCGGGCAGCTAACTGGTTAATTTGTTCTTTTTCCAGTGTGGCCGAGCCATCTTCCAGCGTTTTGTAAGTTCCTGCTGTGTCATCAGTTCCGTTCGCGTTAGGCGAGCTTAATGAAGTTGCAAGAGAGTTCAATTCTTCTTTAGCAATACGCAGTTTATCCAGGATCAGTGCTTTAAATTCCTGCAGGTCTGACTCAGAATATCTGGTTTTTTCGTTTTCTACTTTCATTTATATTTTACTAATAACAATCAAAATTTCATTTCCATCAATGGTGACTAAATCACCTTCATTTAACTCACTATCAAGCACTATGCCCGCCGCCAAAACTTCGGCGCAAATATAGGATAAATTGTTTTTCACCGCTTCGCCAATATAAGGGTGATCGCTAATGCTTACATTTATCTTATCGGTTACTTCTAATCCTTTTTCTTTACGTAAGTTTTGAATCCGGTTAATTAACTCTCGTGCTATACCCTCCTGTTTTAATTCGTTGGTTATGGTAACATCTAAAGCCACGGTTAGTTTGCCCATATTTGCAACTTGCCATCCTGGTACATCCTCCGCAATGATATCTACATCAGTATCAACGATTAAATATTTATTATCAAGTACTCCAATGCTTCCATTTGCATCTAACTCAGCAATATCCTCCTGCGTAAAGTTGCTGATGGCTTCTGCAACGGCTTTCATGTCCTTACCTACTTTTTGTCCCAGGGCCTTAAAATTAGGTTTTATCTTCTTTTTAATGAAGCCTGCCGTGTCGGTAATGTACTCAATATCTTTGATGTTTGTTTCAGATAATATCAGTTCTTTTACCTGCTCTACATGCACCTTAAAATCTTTATCCAATATAGGTAAAAGTATTTTACTTAATGGCTGGCGCACATTGATACCTATTTTTTTACGTAATGATAACACCAGGGATGATACATCCTGGGCCAGTTTCATACGTTCTTCCAGGTCAGTATCAACAAGCTCCTTATGGTAGGTTGGGAAATAAGCCAGGTGAACTGATTCAAATTCTTCTTTACCGGTAACGCCGTTAAGGTCATTATATAATCGATCGGCAAAGAAGGGCGCTATAGGCGACATTAATTTGCTAATGGTAATTAAACATGTATATAACGTTTGATAAGCCGATAACTTATCATCCGAGTTATCAGACCTCCAGAAACGGCGGCGACTTAAGCGGATAAACCAATTGCTGAAATGCGCATCCACAAATTCCTGTATAGCACGGGCAGCTTTGGTTGGTTCAAAATCGGCATAAAAACCATCAACCTCCAGGGTAAGGGTGTTTAGTAACGATATTATCCAACGGTCAATCTCCGGGCGTTTGCTTATTTCAATTTCGGCTTCGCTGTAGCTAAATTTATCAATATTGGCGTAAAGCACAAAAAACGAATAGGTATTGTAAAGCGTTCCAAAAAATTTGCGCCTCACTTCATCTATCCCCTCGGTATTAAACTTCAGGTTATCCCATGGCGATGCATTGCTGATCATGTACCAACGCGGAGCATCGGCACCAAATTGTTCAATAGTTTCAAACGGATCAACACCATTGCCTAAGCGTTTAGACATTTTATTTCCGTTTTTATCCAACACCAAACCGTTCGAGATCACGTTTTTAAAGGCAACTCCGCCATTACCAACCGCTTCGTTCACAGCTTTTACCTCATCGCTGCACTCGCTTAACATTACGGCTATTGCATGCAGGGTGAAAAACCAGCCTCGGGTTTGGTCAACACCTTCGGCAATAAAATCTGCCGGGTAAGCATTTTTAAATTCGTCTTTATTTTCAAACGGAAAATGCCATTGTGCGTACGGCATAGCACCACTGTCAAACCAAACGTCAATCAGGTCCGGCTCGCGGAACATTTTATTACCTGTTGATGAAGTTAATATCACATCATCAACATAAGGGCGGTGCATATCTTCCAGCGTGAAGCCTTCGGGCATAAAACCGGCAGCTATCGCCTTGTCAATTTCGGCGTTTAACTCTGCTATGGAACCAATACATTTTTCTTCGCCACCATTTTCTTCGCGCCAGATAGGCAGCGGTGTACCCCAGTAGCGTGAGCGCGACAAGTTCCAGTCAACCAAATTTTCCAGCCAGTTACCAAAGCGGCCGGTTCCGGTCGATTCTGGTTTCCAGTTGATGGTTTTGTTGAGTGCCACCATTTTATCTTTAACCGCAGTAGTACGGATAAACCAGCTATCTAAGGGATAGTATAAAATAGGCTCATCTGACCGCCAGGAGTGAGGGTAGCTGTGTTCGTATTTTTTAACGTCAAATGCTTTGTTCTCTGTTTTTAGTTTGATAGAGATCAGTACGTCGGTAGGTTTAAAATCCTTCTCCGCGCGTTCGGCATCAGAATAATATTCTTCTTTAACGTAATATCCTGCAAAGTCAGTAACCTCGTCCACAAAACGGCCTTGCTTGTTCACCAAAGGAACTTCCTTGCCGTTTTCGTCTTTCACCATTACCGATGGTACGTTGTTCTCTTTACAGGCCCTAAAGTCATCCGCACCAAAAACAGATGCGGTGTGTACTATACCTGTACCATCTTCGGTAGTAACAAAATCAGCAGGAATTACACGGAATGCGTTTTTTTCAAGATCAGCATTGGTTACATAAGGCATTAACTGCTCATAGTGGATGCCCAACAACTGACTGCCTTTAAACTCGGCCAGTAATGTCCACGGAATAACTTTATCGCCGCCTTTGTAATCTTCAAAAGATGCGTTCTCGCCTTCGGCCTTAAAATACTTTTTAACCAGGTCCTTTGCTAAAACAACGCAGATTGGCTCAAAAGTATAAGGATTAAAGGTGTTTACTTTAACGTAAGTAATATTCTCTCCAACGGCTAAAGCACAGTTTGAGGGTAAAGTCCATGGGGTGGTTGTCCAGGCCAGTATGAATAAATCGGCAGTTACACCTTCAAATAAAAAGGCAGAATCCTGATCGCGTTTTACCTTGAACTGGGCCACAATGGTAGTATCCTTCACCATTTTATACGTGCCCGGCTGGTTTAGCTCATGCGAGCTTAAGCCGGTACCCGATTTTGGCGAATATGGTTGCACAGTATATCCCTTGTACAAAAGGTCTTTATCATAAAGCTGTTTCAGTATCCACCAAAGGCTTTCAATGTATTCGTTTTTATAAGTGATGTATGGATCATTCAAATCAACCCAATAACCCATTTTTTCGGTCAGGTCGTTCCATACATCGGTATAGCGCATTACCTCCTTGCGGCAGGCATCGTTGTATTCTTTAACAGTTATCTTTTTACCAATATCATCTTTGGTTATACCCAAAGCTTTTTCAACAGCCAGCTCAATAGGCAGACCATGCGTATCCCAGCCGCCTTTGCGTTTAACCTGGTAACCTTTAAGTGTTTTATAACGGCAAAAAATATCCTTGATGGAGCGCGCCATTACGTGGTGAATACCGGGCATACCATTTGCGCTCGGCGGCCCTTCGTAAAAAGTGTAAGGGTTATTTGCCGGGCGACTGCTGATACTTTTCTCAAAGATGTTGTTCTGTTTCCAAAACTCAAGTATCTCTTTGCCTGTCTGCGATAAGTTTAACTGCTTATATTCTTTGTACATGTATATATTCTACCGTTTATCACCTCTTTTTTAAGAGGTTGCAAAAATACAGAATTTATAAATGATTTTTTTAATTTAGAGGGGTGAAAAATAATAAAGTAAAGCGTACCATATTAATGTTACTGGTAGCTGTGATCCTGTTTTCGGCATCAATGGCTATCCCCGTGTTGCAGGACTCAAAGTGGAAGGTGTTTATGCAGGGTGGCGCTACTGGCTTAACCATGGCAGGCATAGTGAGTATTATAACCCTGTTGATAGATTATATGAAAGAAAGTAAAGAGTAGGTGTTTTTTTGTCTGAACCGGGATTTATCAGATTAAGGGAACGCCACGATTTTTTTAATAAACTTACTTCAAGGACGAGGCATGATAAACACGCAAATCAAATCCCAAAAATCGAATAAATCTGCTTAATCCCGGTTCAGAAATTAAAAAATGCTCCTGTTAGCCCCGCCATCAACCTGGATAGTAGTTCCGCTGATATAGGCCGCCTGCTCAGATGCCAGGAAAGCAACCAATGCCGCCAGCTCTTCGGGTTTACCTATCCTGCCAAGAGGAATGCTTTTAGCTTTGTCTTTTATGGCCTGTTCAGGGTCCACATCTTTGGGCATGGTATGTTTGATCCGGTCTGTAAGGATTAATCCCGGCGCCACGTTGTTTACGGTGATATTGTAAGGACCAAACTCATCGGCCATTAATTTAGCCATCCCAACAACGCCCATCCGCATACTGGTTGATAGCACCGAACTACCCAATACCGCTTTAACCGAACCACTGATGATATTGATAATGCGTCCGCTGCCGGTTTTCTGCAGGTGAGGCAGCACCAGTTTGCTTAAACGCGCAAAACTAAGCAGGTTAAGCTCAAAAGCTTTTTGCCACTGCTCGTCGTCAAAGTTTTCAAATTTATCAAACGGGGGGCCGCCGGCATTATTAAGCAAAATATCTATCTGCCCAAATGCTGCAGCAGCTTTGGCGATGAATGCATCAATCTCATCAGCCTTGGAAACATCAACAGGTATGGCAACCACATCGTTACCGGTAAGCTGTTTTATCTCATTGGCAGTTTTGGTTAGCTCTGCCACATCGCGTGAGCCAATGATCACTTTTGCACCTTCCGCAGATAGCGTGGTGGCAATTGCCTTGCCCAGTCCCTTACTTGCTGCAAGCACTACGGCTACTTTGTTGTTGAGTTTAAAATCCATAAAGAGCGCCTCCCTAAAATCCTCTCCGGGGGGAGAGGGTTTGATGAACAAATTTGTTGCTTTATTTTTTATGCTTCAATACCTCTTACTCCGATATTTAGGAGAGGGCCGGGGTGAAGCTATTCCTCTATATCCGGTCCCTTTAATTTATTGCGATTTGTACCTTTTTCAAGGCTTAATAAAAATGCCGGCAATAGGGTAAGGTTACTGATCATCGCTACCAGCAAGGTAATTGATAACAGGATGCCCAAAGCCTGCGTGCCGCCAAACTTAGATACCACAAACACACCAAAACCAAAAAACAGCACCGTTGCTATAAATATCATACTTATCCCGGTTTCGCGGATGGTATCAGATACAATTTCTGAAATACTTTTGTTGCTGTTGCGCAACTCATGGCGATAGCGGGTGATAAAGTATATCGTTTGATCGCTGGAGATCCCCATGGCTATGCTGAATATCAGGATGGTTGATGGCTTAAGCGGAATACCAAAAAAGCCCATGATGCCCGCTGTAATTATTAACGGCACCAGGTTGGGCAATAAAGATATAGCTATCATTTTTATCCCACGGAACAAAATCCACATCACCACGGCAATTAACAAAATTGCCCAGGCAAGGCTCTCGTACAGGTTGGTGAGCAGGTAGTTTGTGCCTTTTATAAATATGATACTGCTGCCGGTAAGCTCCACATGAAATTTCTTCGGGTTAAATATAGAATCGATCCGTGGCTGCAGTTTAGCGAGCACTACATTCATTTTTTTTGATCCGGCATCAACCATTTCAAACGTTACCCGGGTTACCTGCCGGGTGCTATCCAAATAGGTGTTAAGCGCATTGGAGCTCTTGCCCGAGTTGCCTGCATAGTTCAGGATAAAATTTTGCTCCAGCCCATCGGGCAGGCGGTAGTATTCGGGGTTGCCGCCATAAAAGGCCTGGGTGCTAAACTTTAAAACCTGTATAAGGGAGATAGAGCGACTAAACTCCGGGTATGATGATATCAATTTTTCCAGCCTTTCAACCTTACGAATAACAGCCTGGTTCATTACTCCATTTTTACGTTTGGTATCAATACTTACCTCCAAAGGCAGCACACCGTTAAAATTCGATTCAAAAAACCGCAAATCTTCCAATGTATTATTGTGCCTCGGCAAATCATCAACCACATAGCCGTTAATGTTTATTTTGAAGATACCGATGGCCGATATTACAATAAGCACCAGGGTGGTTATGTAAACCGTTCGCCTTTTATTGTGTACCAGGTGATCTAAACCGATAAGCAGCTTATTCATTGCTTTACTATCCTTAATCCCTGCAGTTTTCGATTTAGGCGATGGCAAATAGCTAAAAATAATGGGCACCAGGATAAGGCTCAATGCAAAGGTTGCCATAATGCTTATGGATGCCACCAAACCAAACTGGGTTAGCAATTCGCTGTTGGTAAAACACAATACACCAAAGCCAATTGCGGTGGTTACATTGGCAATAAAGGTAGTTATACCCGCTTTTTCGATAGCTACATTCAGCGCGCGCATCTTATTACCGCACAACGCAAATTCATGATAATACTTATTAAGGATAAATATAGTATTGGGAATGCCGATAACTACCACAAGGGGAGGGATGATACCGGTAAGTATGGTCATTTCATAGTGCATGAGCACCAATGTACCCAGGCTCCATACTACCCCCAGCACAACAATGATCACCGGGAAAATAACCGGGAAGAAGGAGCGGAAAAAGAGCAATAATATCAAGGCCGTGATTAATATCGACAGGCTAAGAAACATGGTAAATTCATGCGCTACCAAATCGCCAACCACGGTGCGGATAAGCGGCAGGCCCGAGTAATGTACCACTATGCCATGCTTCTGCTCAAAAGCCGCGCCCAGTTTTTTTATTTTATTGATGATAGGCACCCGGAATGCCGTATTGATGATTTTATCATCAAACGTAATGGCCATCAACGTTGATTTACCATCGTTACTTAAAACCAGCCCCTTGTAAAACGGAAGATTTGCTATTTGTTGCTTTACACTATCAACCGCCTGTGTAGTTGCCAATGGCGCTGTAACCAGGGGCTTTATAACAAAACGATGCTGGGTAGTATCTTTTTGCAGGTTGTAAACATTGGCAACGGATATTACTGCTTTAACTCCTTTTACATGCTTAAGACTGTCGCCTATCTGGTACCAGTCATTAAATACATCCTTATCAAATATCTTGTCAGATTTTATACCAATAACCATCGACGAAGCATCCTGGCCAAACATCTTTTTAAATTGGTTATAACGGATATAGGCCGAATCGGTAATGGGTAGTACTTTGCCACCGTTAAAGGTTATTTTTACTTTGGATGCCTGATATCCCATAAAAATACTCAGCGCCACAACGCCTATTAATACAAAGAGCCTATTTTTAAGAATGAATGAAGCCGTATTTTTCCAGAACATTATTGTAGTAGTTAAGAGCGCCGCAAAACTACGAAAATTGATCTATCTGCCGATTGAACTTATTGACTTTGTGATAATAAGCAATTTCGCGGCCTTAACCAGATAAATCAGCATAAAATAAATAAGCCAATTACACGTATTTTTGATGCATGAAAAGACTGTTACGCAGTTTTGGCTTTGCGTTTAAAGGCCTAAGATATGCTACGTTAACCCAACCCAATTTCAGAGTTCACCTGGTATTGGCCTTTATTGCAGTTGTTTTGGGGGCTTTGCTACAGATTTCTTTTGCCGAGTGGCAATGGATTATGCTGAGCATCGCTATTGTGCTGGTAACCGAGCTTATTAATACCGGCATAGAAACCCTTACCGATCTTGTATCACCGGGATACCATGAAAAGGCTGGTCACGTGAAAGATGTGTGCGCCGCATCGGTGGTGATAGCCGCGTTATTTGCGCTCATCACCGGCATAGTTATTTTTTTACCAAAACTAATTTTATTGATTACGCATGCTGCATAAAACCAGGGGTATTGTATTTAAAGCAACAGACTACGGTGAAAGCAGCGTGATTGTACAAATCTTTACCGAAAAATTTGGCCTGCAGTCATACATCATCAACGGCGCCAAAAAGCCCCGGGCCAAAATAGGCCGCAACATGCTGCAGCCCCTGCACCTGCTTGATCTGGTGGTTTACCATAAAAACACGGGCAGTGTACAGCGCATTACCGAACTTAAAAACGCGCCGGTGCTGCAAACTATCCCTTACGATGTTATAAAAAGTTGTATCGCCATGTTTTTGAACGAAGTGCTGTATAAAGCGATAAAGCAGCAATCGGCAGAAGAAGACATTTTTGATTTTGTGTTTAACGCTATTGAATGGCTTGATCACCAAACCGGAAACGTATCCAACTTTCACCTGCTGTTTTTAACCCAGCTTACCCGCTACCTGGGTTTTTATCCAGATAGATCTTTAATTGGCCATGCCGATTACTTCGATCTGAAAAATGGAACATTCAGCAAGTATAAGCCCGATAGCCTGCAGTACCTATCGCCCCCGCATACCCAAAACTTTAGCCAGGTGCTGCAATGCAGCTTTGAGAATATGGACCAATTAAAATTGAGTAATGATGAAAGGCGATACCTGATCCATAAATTGATGGAATATTATGCCATGCATATTGAAGGCTTTGGTAATATCCGTTCGGGAGATGTGCTGGAGGAGGTGTTATCTTAGGAGTTATTAACCGACAATTGTGCACGGAATAATTACCTTTAGACATAATCCTTATCTGCAATGAAACAATTGTTCCTTTTTATATTATTTACATGTTTTGCTTTTAGTTGTAATGCTCAAAGCTATGAGCCACTGGATCTAAGCAAAAAAATATTTTCCAGGGATACTTTTCCAGAGATCAAACGCTATTCAATTGACGAATACGAAGGCCATCCCAACGGCCGGGACCTATCTAATAAGATAAAAACAAAGTTTGTTTTGTTGGACCAAAATACCTTAACTGCTGTAGTTGCCATGACCATAACAGATTCTTTAGGTAAAGGGCTTGACACTTATCTGCATTTCAAAAAGGACACTATATGGAAACTATGTGCTTTTAGAGCATTAGCAATGACGGGAATTATTGCAAAAGTAAATGATGATCTATCTGCCCTTACCGCAAAACAAATTGATAGTGTTATAGCTTCGCCGTACACCAAGGCCAAGGACCATAGGTTATTTAAATCAAAAGAGGAATACCGGTATTTATTAGGAAATACAAGCTTAGTATTATCCCTCGATAGTGAATTAATTTCTCATTTTAACAAGAATAAACGGGCATTTGAAGATCTGAAAAACTCGCTTGTTAAACATGGTGTAATGACCAAATCACAGGGACTAAAAGAAATGAAGGGTGCCGAAACTTACAAAAACCGTTTAGCGTTGTTATTTATTGATAATGCCTTCCCCGATTTGGAAAGTTCAAAAAACAATTTGAATTTCCTTGTTGGCGGTATAACTGACAACTCAGTAGGTTACTTGTATATAAAGAATAAAAAAGATGTTCCTAAAATGAATCCCTCTCATTTTATAATGATCAGAGAAATAGGAAATGGGTGGTATTTATATA
This sequence comes from Mucilaginibacter sp. P1_A3, assembly GCF_056406855.1. Lineage (NCBI taxonomy): Bacteria > Pseudomonadati > Bacteroidota > Sphingobacteriia > Sphingobacteriales > Sphingobacteriaceae > Mucilaginibacter > Mucilaginibacter sp. P1_A3. The sequence continues at coordinate 224,630 of NZ_JBFTZJ010000008.1, read as the reverse complement.
AAACGACTTAAAAACAGAAAACACAGATAGCAATTGCCTTAATTACCCCTTTAGTTTTTATCCCCGAGGGGGCTTGTTTCATGATGTGGCGCTTATTTTAACAATACTAAATGTTAAACAATGTGTTTTATCCAAAAAAATAATGCCATTAAAAGAAAAAAGAGAAAGCCAATGGCTGCCTCTTTTTTTTAGTTGACTGACCTCATTATTTACCATAAAGAACTAATTGGTTAGATCGATAATAACAATTAATACAAATATATGCACTATAGAATTGGTAGACTAATTTTTTGATAAAAAAAAGCACTTTTTTATCAAAAAAGTGTGCTTTTTCATGGAAACCGGGTTATTTTTAAAAAAAAGTCCTCAATTTTACTATTTACGCTACCAAAAATGCCCAAAACACAGGCTTTTTTAATCTGTACACATTGCTGTTTTTCGTTCGGGTTAAGCTTGTTCATAATAAGCAAGAAATATAAATCAACATCTTTCAGGCCTGAAAACAGTTAAATGTCCATACAAATAAGTTTATTGTATATACATTAATTGGAATTGTAGTTTTCGCTAATTATCTTGCGCAATATTTTACATTACAGGCATATGTTATAGTACGTTATAACATGTAGCTAATAGAAGCATGATCATGAAAAAAGTAATACTAAGTATTCTCTTGTGCGCAAAACTAATCCCTCTATCGGCCCAGCAAAAAACCATATGGGAAATAGGGAAAGCTGATGGTAACAGCCAGGGTATGGCACTGGCCCCGGCCAAATACGCTAATTTTTTGAATGACGATTTTGGCTGGGAAGACCAATATTTTTTGGTCGGCTTTTCTAAAACCGAAAAAGACTGGCCATATGCTTTGCCTGGCCCCAAAGATGGCTGGGGTGGTACGGGGTCAACATCGGGCACACGTACAAATGTTCTCAATATTCTCTTTGGCATTGCCAGCTTACCTAAAAACGCCGACTGCCGCCTGGTGATTAATATTGCCGGCTATCAAAACCAATTACCACCATTGTTTAAGGTGCTTATTAATGGCAAACCTTTCAAATATCAGCTGCCCGTATCTTCAAATACCGACAATACCATTAACGGAGATTTTACTAATGCCAATCCCTATAAAATAAGTATTGCCGTAAAGCCAGGCTTGTTACATGAAGGCGGCAACGAGGTACAATTAACCACGCTTGATGGCTCATGGCTGGTTTTTGACCAGGTAAGGTTAGATGGCCCGCAAACATTAAAGCTCATCAACCCTAAAGATGTTTTTTTACGCGAGGTAAAAGCAGCCTCTTATGAGTTGAAAACCGATGGCAAACGCTACCAGCCATTGCTGGTTGATGTTCAGCACCTGAAAGGCAACCCCACGATAAAGGTTAAGCTTGATGGAGAGCCCGTGTTTACACAAAAGCTTGATTCGGCACGTTACCAGTTAGAGGTGCCCATGCCTGCTGTTGCTGTATCAACAAAAAGCCGCTACCAAATTTACAGCGATGGCGAAGCTATTGGAGCCGGCATCGTACAACGTTCGCCACGGACGGTTATTACCCCGGCAGATTATGGCGATACCCGGATTGGTACCGCGCATTCCCGCTGGATGATAGCGCCCGGACCATGGATGCCATTTAGTATGGTAAAGTTAAGTCCAGATAATCAAAATGGGGGATGGTCTGCCGGTTATGATCCTATCTACGAAAGCATTGGCACATTTAGCCATATACATGAGTGGACAATGGCTGGCCTGGGCATGTTTCCAACAAGCGGCCCATTAAAAACCAGTGTTGGTGATGAAACCAAACCCGGCGATGGATATAGATCAAAAATAGATAAAGCTAGTGAAGAAGCCCCGATAGGCTATTACAAAGTGCAGCTTACGGATTATAACATTAAGGCAGAACTTACCGCTACTACACGCTGTAGTTTTATGCGCTATACTTACCCTAAGGCTACCAATGCCCGGGTGATGATAGACCTGAAAATACCCGCCGAGTACGGTTATAATTTGAAGGATGTAACATTAAAAAAGATAAGCGATACCAGAATAGAAGGTTCAAGCAAGCAATTCAGCAAAAATGTATGGTCTGGCGGTGTAAACCAGGATTATACCATCCATTTTGTAATCGAGTTTGATCGTCCGTTCAAAAAGTTTGGTACCTGGGTAAATAATACTGTAGCCGATAAAGATATTTTAAGCAGCATAGACCCTGGCAAAGCGGGTGCTTTTGTTGAGTTTGATACCAACAGCAACCAGGTTATACAGGTACGCACGGGCATATCATTGGTAAGTATTGATAACGCCGCGCAAAACCTGGCCACAGAAATTAGCGCCCCTTTTGGCTGGAGCTTTAGTAAAGTACGCAATGCGCAGCGGGATACCTGGAACAAGCTGTTTAACCGCCTGGAGATAGGCAGCAATGACTCCCGCGAAAAAATGCGTTTTTATACCAATATGTACCGCGCGCTGGCCAGCCGCAACACCTGGAGCGATGTAAATGGCGAGTGGATAGATGCAAGCAAACGCAAACAGCAATTTAAAGACCCTAATTCACTAGCTATGGGCTGCGATGCTTTTTGGAACACCTTTTGGAACCTTAACCAATTTTGGAATTTGGTTACACCAGAGTGGTCGTCAAAATGGGTGCATTCGCAACTGGCCATGTATGATGCCAATGGCTGGCTGGCCAAAGGCCCTGCCGGCATGAACTACGTGCCCGTAATGGTTGCCGAGCATGAAATACCACTCATAGTTGGCGCATACCAAATGGGTATCCGCGATTTTGATGCACAAAAAGCTTTTGAAGCCGTATATAAAATGCAAACCACACCGGCACAAAAAGTAGGCGCAGCGGGGTTTGCTGGCAACGAAGATCTGCAGGCGTACCTTAAATATAAATATGTGCCTTATGATATCGGCCGTTTCTCCAATACGCTTGAATATGCTTATGACGATTATACGGTATCGCAATTTGCTAAATCACTGGGGAAACAAAAGGAGTATGATGAGTTTAAAGACCGGTCTGGCTATTGGAAAAACATTATAGATAAGGAAACCGGCTATGCGCGACTAAAAAAATCAGATGGGGCGTGGTTCCCTAATTTTGATCCCTTTAAATCCGGGGCTAATGAACATTATGTAGAAGGTAATTCATGGCAGCTCACCTATTTTGTACCTCAGGATGTACCGGGACTGGCCAGCGCTATAGGCACCGATAAATTTATTGACCGTTTATCATGGGGTTTTGCAGAAAGCTACAAGCTTCGCTTTAACGCCCCTGGTGATCAATACTGGGATTACCCCGTGATACAAGGAAACCAGCAAAGCATGCATTTTGCCTTCCTGTTCAACTGGGTTAAAAGGCCCTGGTTAACCCAGCGCTGGAGCCGCTCCATTGTTGATCGTTTTTACGGTTTTGGGGTATCAAACGCATATTTAGGTGATGAAGACCAGGGGCAAATGAGCTCATGGTTTATCATGAACGCCCTGGGCTTGTTCCAGATAGATGGCGGTACAGGCTCGCACCCTATATATGAAATAGGCAGCCCTATATTCCCTAAAGTGACTATTCATCTGGACGGGCAGTACGGTCGTGGCCAAAGCTTTATCATTGAAGCTGTAAATTCATCCCGCAACAATAAATACGTTCAACGGGCTACATTAAGCGGCAGGGAGTTAAATTCCTTCTGGTTCCCGGCTTCCGAGCTACTAAAGGGCGGTAAGCTTGTTTTAGAAATGGGGCCAAAGGCCAATACCAGCTGGGGCTCGGCAGATATGCCGCCGGCGCAATAACCGGAACCTAAACTTTATCACAATATTTCACAACAAAAAATCCCTTCGTTATTACAACGAAGGGATTTTTTTGTTACTTGAGATTCTTAAACCAAAGAATGGTTTTCATTATTCCCCTTCCAGGTTCGCGGCGGCGGGTTCATCTAAAAACCACTCCGTTTCGCCAACAATAGAATCTATCAGTTGGGCAGGATATTCTTCAATGTTTTCTTCATCTTCCAGCACATGGTGTACGGCAATAGCTTTTCCTTCGCCATAAACCAGGAACGCTATGTAACGGGCATCATTGATTAATGGCGCGTTAAGCGTAATCCGCCATACCTGCTGATCTTCCAACCAAACTTCCTTTACACCTGGTGTTGTATCATGTAAAACCGGCGTATGTGGAAACAACGATGCTGTGTGTGAGTTATCACCCAGGCCTAGCAATACAAGATCAAAACTCAGCTCATCCTCATCAAAAAAGGTGGAGATCATTTCCCAGTATCTTGCGGCAGCCTCTGCGGGCTCAAATGTAGTATCAACAGCGAATACATTGGCCGGGCTTATCATCAAAGGATCAAACATGGCCGTTTTTGCCATCAGGTAATTACTATCCTTATGATTCTGCGGTACATTGCGCTCATCTCCAAAAAAGAAATAAACCTTTTCCCAATCAATCTGGTCGGCATAGCTCGTTGAAGCCAATAGCTCATACAGCTTTTTAGGAGAACTCCCTCCTGATAATGCTACCGTAAACTTGCCTCTTGCTGCAATTGACGCATCGGCTATTTTAACAAAATAATCTGCTAATGCTGTAAGCACCTCATCGGCAGTGTTAAAGATATTTAAATTCATAATTTATTGCTTTTTACCGGCTACGGGTAACGTAAACCAATTAAAGCCGTCGCGTGCAATCAATGCTTCAGCGGCTTCAGGGCCCCATGAATCGGCAGAATAGTTAGGAAAATTCAGACTCTTTTTATTTTGCCAGGTACTTAAAATCGGCATAACCAGTTCCCACGCAACTTCTACCTGGTCGCCACGCATAAACAGTGTTTGATCGCCCATCATGGTATCCAATATCAGGGTTTCATAAGCTTCGGGTGCCTGGTTGGTATAGGTGCCTTTATAATCAAATACCATGTCAACAGCATTTAATACCATATCAATTCCGGGGCGTTTGGCCTGTACCTGCAAACGGATGCTCATTTCTGGCTGAATGCTGATAATGAGCCTGTTTTGCTGCCAGCTTTCGGCGGCCTCTGTAGGGAATATTAAATGCGGAACATCTTTAAACTGAATGGTAATAACTGATGAAGACTGGTGCATTCTTTTACCTGTACGTAAATAGAAAGGAACACCCTGCCAGCGCCAGTTATCAATAAAGAATTTTATAGCGGCAAAAGTTTCGGTGTTTGATTCAGGATTAACTTTTGGCTCCTCACGGTAACCGGAAACTTCTTTACCCCTCATCCATCCGCTGCCGTACTGACCCCTAACGGCCGAATTACGTACATCTTCTGGTGTAAATTTACGCATGGCTTTTAATACATCAACCTTGCGGTCGCGTACTTCATCGGCGCTAAAGCTAACCGGTGGTTCCATAGCTATGTGGCAAAGCAATTGCAACAGGTGGTTTTGGATCATGTCCCTCATCGCGCCTGATCCATCGTAATAATCCCCGCGTTCTTCAACACCCAATTGCTCGGTAACCGAGATTTGTACGTGCTCAATATAATTACGGTTCCACAGCGGCTCCATAATGGAGTTGGCAAAGCGGAATGCCATTATATTCTGAACGGTTTCTTTACCCAGATAATGGTCAATGCGATAAATCTGGCACTCGTCAAAAATACTCTTCAATAACTGATTAAGTTCTTTTGCAGTTTCCAGGTCATGACCAAATGGTTTTTCGATGATGATCCTAACGCGTTTTTTATCTTCGGCCAGTTTAGCTTTTGATATGTTAGATGCGATGATAGGGAAAAAGTTTGGTGCTACCGCCAGGTAAAACAATACGTTGGCTTTAGTTTTCCACTCGGCATTGTGTTTTTCAATACGTTTGCCAAATTCCTTATAGGTTTCAAAGTCGTTAGCATCTGATACCTGGTAATAGATATTATTTACAAACTCGGCCCACTTTTTATCATCGGCTTTACCGGTGCGCGAAAACTGGTTGATATCGTTATGCAGGTTTTCCCTGAACTGCTCATCGGTTAATTTTGTACGACCGGTACCAATTATAGAAAACTGCTTAGGCATCCATCCATCTAAAAAAAGATTATAGAGTGCGGGGGCAATTTTACGGGAGTTTAAATCTCCTGTGCCGCCAAAAATAATGAATATAGTAGGATCTGATTTTGTGCTTGAGCTCATTGTTATCAGCTTTAATAGTTTATAGTTAGTCTTCGGCTTTGGTCCACTGTGTATGGAAAGTCCCTTCTTTGCCTATCAACTCGTAAGTATGTGCGCCAAAATAATCGCGCTGGGCCTGTGTAAGGTTCGATGGCATTTTTTCGCTGCGGAAGGCATCAAAGTAGCTTAAAGCAGATGCGTATCCCGGAGCTGCAACACCCGCGGCAATAGTACCCGATAGTATTTTTCTGATACCCGGCAACGTTTCGCTTACCAGTTTCTGCACATCGCTATCCAGTAATAAATGCGGCAATTGAGCATCCTTATTGTATGCGTTATAAATATCATTCAAAAACTCCGACCTGATGATACAGCCACCTCTCCAGATTTTGGCAATTTCTCCTAAATGCAGATCGTATTTGTATTCTTCAGATGCTTTTGACAGCAGGTGCATGCCCTGTGCATAAGTAATGATAGAAGTAAAGTAGAATGCCTGTTCAAGAGCAACTAACAATTCTTCTTTATCACCGGCTAATTCAATATCGCCCCCGTATAAAGTGGAAGCTTTTTCGCGTAGTTGTTTGTATTTTGACAGATCGCGCATGGATACAGAAGTATCGATGGTTGGGATAGGGGTAACCAGGTCCATAGCCACTTGTGATGTCCATTTACCGGTACCTTTGGCTTTTGCCTCATCCTTAATATCATCCAGCAACAGGTGATCCGTTCCCGGTACTTTGTAAGCAAAAATATCTTTAGTAATATCCAACAGGAATGACTGTAAACGACCAGCGTTCCACTGCGCAAATATTTTTTGAATGGCGTCGTTATCCAGCTTTAAGCCTTTTCTAAGTATCTCATAGGTTTCGGCAATTACCTGCATAATACCGTACTCAATACCGTTGTGTACCATTTTAACAAAGTGACCAGATGCACCAGGGCCAATGTAAGTTACACATGGCGCTCCATCAACCTTAGCGGCAATGGCCTCAAATATTGGCTTCATTACGTTGTAAGCTTGTTTATCGCCACCCGGCATCATGCTTGGACCACGACGAGCGCCTTCCTCACCACCAGAAACACCCATACCGAAGAAATGCAGGCCAATAGCTTCCAGCTCTTCAACACGGCGATTGGTATCAGTAAAGTGAGAGTTACCGCCATCAATTAAAATATCGCCTTTCTCCAATAAAGGAGTAAGCTCCTCAATTACAGCATCCACAATTTTACCGGCAGGTACCAGCATCATGATGGCGCGTGGCGTGGTTAAGCTTTGAATAAATTCCTTTACATCGCCAAAGCCTTTAGCGGCTCTATCGCCGGCCTCATCATTTAATGATGATACCTTAGCGGCATCTTTATCATGCCCGGCTACGGCAAAACCGTGATCGGCCATATTGAGTAGTAAGCTACGGCCCATAACGCCTAAGCCTATCATGCCAAAAGCATATTTATCTGTTGTTGCGCTCATGTTGTTTTGAGGTTTTCTTTTTTTAGACCTTCTAATATTTTTTTGGTATTTTCAAAGCTGGTATGCTGAAATGAGCGGATACCCAGTTTTTGCGCTGTGGTAACAAACATCATTCTATCATCAAAATACACGCATTGCTGCGCCGATACCTGGGCAATACCCATAGCCAGCTGCCAGATGCCCGGATCGGGCTTGCGCATCTTCACTTCGCATGATGATACAAAGGCATCAAAACACTCATGCAGTTTAAATTTGCGCACCCGGTAATCGTTAAGCTCCTTACCTTCGTTATTTACAGAAATAATACGGAAGCCACAGTCCTTTTTCCACTCCTTTAGCCATTGCAGCATATTGGGCAACTCAACCGAGGTAGAGTAAATAAAATCCTTAAAATCCTCACGAACAAAATCCCTCGGGTGATTAAACACCACCGTATCCAGGTATTCATCAAGCGAGATGCTGCCAATTTCATATACATTAAATATAAAATTGTGCAGGGAGTTTACTTCATCACAATCAAGGTTAAACCTTTTGGCCGCTTCTTCACGGGCTTCATGCCCCCAACCGTTCGATAGCAAAATGCCACCTATATCGAAAAAGAGTATCTTCAGATCTGCAACTTCCATAGGTTAAGTTTTATTTGTTTTTCTGATCTTCAATAGCGTTCAAAAGCTTCTCGAATGGTTTATTGAATTTTTCGATGCCTTCATCTTCCAGTTGTTGGGTAATAGCATCTAAATCAATACCTAAATCTTTCAGTTTTGCCAAAGTAGCGGTTGCTTCTTCTAAACCACCCTCTAAAGTGTTTGCAGCAATACCATGATCGCGGAAAGCGTCAACCGTTTCTAAAGGAACGGTATCAACAGTATCCGGACCAATCAGGGCCTCAACGTATTTGGTATCCTTAAATGCAGGGTTCTTGCTGCCTGTGCTTGCCCATAGCAAACGCTGTGGTTTTGCGCCTTGAGCAGCCAGTTTTTGCCATCTTTCGGTGCTGAAAACTCTTTTATAAATTTCGTAAGCTTTTTTAGCAGATGCAATAGCAACCTCGCCAACTAAAGCGGTTTCGCCTTTTGCTTCCAATAGCGGGTCAACAATAACATCAATACGGCTTAAAAAGAAGCTTGCTACTGATGCTATATGGCCAACTTTATGGCCGGCGGCTAAATGCTCCTCTAAACCAGAAATATAAGCTTCGGTTACTTCTTCATAGCGATCAAGGCCAAAAAGCAAGGTTACATTGATATTGATACCTTTTGCAATTGATTGCTGAATAGCCGCCAAACCCGGTTTTGTACCAGGGATTTTAATCATTACGTTTTCGCGGTCAACTTTTTTCCAAAGCTCTTCTGCTTGTTTGGCAGTACCTTCCGTATCTAATGCTAAAAATGGAGATACTTCAAGGCTAACATAACCATCTTCGGCGTTAGACTCATCGTAAACACCTTTAAACAGGGCAGTTGCCTGTTGAATATCACTTATAGCTAAACCAAAGAATAACTCTTCGTTGTTTGCTGCTGTTTTTGCAAGTTCCTTAATGTCTTTATCGTAATCAGCGCTGCTGGTTATGGCTTTCTCAAAAATTGCAGGGTTTGAGGTTACTCCTCTAACACCATCTTCTTCTATTAATTTTTTCAGCTTTCCGGATGCGATAATTTCGCGGTCGATAAAATCAAGCCAGATACTCTGTCCGAAATCATGTATCTGTTTTACATTATTAGTTGCCATATTGGTCGTTTTAAAATTTCAATTTTTAATATTTGTTCAGTAGTTAAACTTAGCAGCCTACAAAGTCCGTATGCTAAGTGGAATAATTTGTGTAAAGGTATTCGTTTGAATGACTATGTAAAGTTCTTAATTAATATTCTATGTTTTGTAAGTATAATATCATCGTTCTGCTCTGGCGGCATAAAACAATTTAGCTGTTTGAAGCTACCAGTATTTTCAAATCGTACCCTATAAAAAGTCCGCTTTCTATTACCCCGGTAATAGCTTTAATGTCCCTTTCCAGGCTGTTAGGCACTTCATCAAAACGACAATCCAAAACCAGGTTGTTATTTTCCGAAATAATGGGCCCGTCTTTACCCTTGGCTGGCCGTATAACTATACTATTGGCTCCCAGCTTTTTTAACTCCGCCTCTACATGCAATAAAGCCTGCGGAAACACTTCAATAGGGATAGGAAAGTTAGTACCTATCTTATCCACTATTTTTGAGTCATCTACAATAATGTAATTAACGGGACTGGAGCTGATCAATAGCTTTTCTTTAAACATGGCGCCGCCGCGGCCTTTAATCAGGCTGTTATTGGGGTCAACCTCATCGGCACCATCAAACAGCCAGTCGGGTTTGTTTTCAAATAAACTGGTAAGCGGAATGCCCAGCTTGCTGCAAAACATAGAGATCTCCAGCGAAGTAGGGATCGCCAGCACATTCAGTTTCTCTGCCCTGATCCTTTCGGCAATGGCCAGTAAAGCCATATAAACCGTTGAGCCGGAACCCACGCCAAGTACATCGCCATCTTTTACCATACCGGCAATTTGCTGCGCTACCTTTTGCTTGCCACTGGCATTAATGATCTCTGATGACCAACTAAGGTTTTTTATTAAACTACTTTCCCAAATCATTTTTTCAGTATCAAGTAGTTAGTATCAAGTATCAAGATTTGATACGCTTAGATAAGTGCGAGTATCAAATATGCAAACGATGTCTTGCTACCTGATACCCGCTACTTGATACTAACCTATAATAACGCTTTTGCTTTGTTAACTACATTATCCACTGTAAAGCCAAAAAACTTATACAGGTCTTCTGCCGGGGCAGATTCGCCAAAGGTGGTCATGCCTAACATATCGCCTTCGTCTGTAGTGTATTTATGCCAGCCCATTGGAGATGCCATTTCAACAGCCAAACGTTTTCTGTTTGCTTTAGGGAATACTTTCTCTTTGTAAGCGGCATCCTGTTTCTCAAACAACTCCCATGATGGCATACTTACCACGCGGGTTGAAATTCCATCAGCCTCTAATTTAGCCTGGGCATCCATAATCAATGCAACTTCAGATCCTGTTGCCATTAATATCAAATCAGGGTTCTTGCTTGCTTCTGATAGTATGTAAGCGCCTTTTTCCAAATCAGATGCTTTACCGTATTTATCCTGATCAAGGATAGGTAAGCCCTGGCGGGTAAACACCAATACAACCGGGCCACCTTTGTGCTCAAGTGCAACGCGCCATGCATGCGCGGTTTCGTTGGCATCAGCCGGGCGGATAACCGTAATATTAGGGATTGAGCGTAATGACGCCAATTGTTCAATAGGCTGGTGGGTTGTACCATCCTCGCCTAAACCAATACTATCATGGGTGTAAACAAATATGGGGCTTATCTTCATGATGGCCGCTAAACGGATAGGAGGGCGCATGTATTCAGAGAACATTAAAAAGGTAGCACCAAAAGGAATAACTCCCTTTGTTAACGCCATACCATTCATTGCCGAACCCATGGCATGCTCACGGATACCAAAGTGGAAGTTACGGCCAGCCCTGTTCTCGGAGGTGAAAGAATCAAATTCCTTCAAATTAGTTTCTGTTGACGGCGAAAGATCTGCCGCGCCACCTATCAGGTTTGGCAGGCTTGCCGCAACAGCGTTCAATACCTTACCAGATGCCTGGCGGGTAGCCATTTTAGGATCAGAGCCTTTAAATACAGGCAATTTATCTTTCCAGCCGGCTGGCAATTCGCCACTGCTGGCTAATTCGTATTCTGCAGCTAATTCAGGGAATTTAACTTTATAATCTGCAAATAGTTTATTCCATTTTTCTTCGCTACCGGCACCTTTCGCGCCTTTTGCATGATAGTATTCCAATACCTCATCTGGTACGTTGAATGATTTATCAGGATCAAAGCCGAAGAATTTTTTAACCAGCTTAATTTCATCAGGGCCAAGCGGCGAACCGTGAGATCCTGCTGTACCTGATTTATTTGGGCTGCCATAAGCGATCAACGACCGTACGCGGATTAATGATGGTTTTTGTGTTTCGGCCCTGGCGTTAATTAAAGCAAGCTCCAAAGCGTGAGTATCGTTCACATCGGCTACTTCCTGTACCTGCCAGCCGTATGAGCGGAAACGGGCGCTTACATCTTCGTTAAATGCAATATCTGTACTGCCTTCAATTGAGATATGGTTATCATCATACAGGTAAATTAAGTTACCCAATTGTAAATGACCAGCTAATGAAGCCGCTTCAGACGTAACGCCTTCCATCATATCACCATCGCTGGTAATTGCGTAAATATTATAATTGAAAAGTTCGAAGCCTGGCTTGTTATAACGTGCTGCCAAATGTTTCTGTGCAATGGCAAAACCTACACCATTTGCAAAACCCTGACCCAAAGGACCTGTAGTAACATCAATACCAGGAGCCAAACCGTACTCCGGGTGACCGGCGGTTTTGCTGTGCAACTGGCGGAATTGCTTCATATCATCTAAACTCAAATCATAGCCTGTTAAATACAAAAAGCTGTATTGCAGGATACAAGCGTGCCCGGCCGAAAGGATGAACCTGTCGCGGTTTGCCCAATCAGGGTTTTTAGGATTGTAATTTAAAAACTTCGACCATAAAACGTGGCCCATAGGAGCAAGCGCCATCGCTGTACCAGGGTGACCCGAGTTTGCCTTTTGAACTGCATCTGCCGATAAGATCCTTACGGTATCTATTGCTAATTTTTCTATGTCCTGTGTGTTTTCCATTGTATTGTGGGTATTGTATATTACTCTGTTGGTGTTGATATTACGCGTTTGGTTTTGCTTTCTTCATCATCGATCCATAACCTTGCACCGCCCTTGATGCCATCGGCGTTGGTTACTATCTTCATGTTTTTATCAAGCTTAAAAGTAAGCAGATCAGAGTTGCCGCCTCCAATGTATAAAGTATCGTAATTAAATACTGTTTTTAATATTTCAAAAACTTTCTGCATCCGCTTGTTCCATCTTTCTTTGCCATATTTTTCCAATGCCTTTTCACCTATATATTGATCATAGGTTTTATCGGTTTTAACGGGCAGGTGGGCCAGCTCAAAGTGAGGTAACAAGTGACCATTCATTAATAAGGCGGTACCAAAACCAGTGCCCAGTGTAACTACCATCTCCAGGCCCTTGCCGTTTACTACGCCCAGGCCCTGCATATCTGCATCATTTACTACCTGGGTTGGCTTACCTAATGCATCACTTATTTTTTTGGTAAGGTCAACATCGGCCCATAGTTTGGTATTTAGATTAGGGGCTGTTTTTATAACGCCATTTTTTACATAGCCGGGGAAACCAACCGAAATTTTATCGTAGGCCGGGAAGTTCTTCACCAATGTTTTTATGGCCTTGATCAAATTATCAGGACTTGCCGGGGCCGGGGTCGGGACCTTATCATAATCCATTTTCAGCTCACCCTTTTTATTTAAGATAGTGGCTTTAATGTGTGAGCCACCGATATCGATTGAAAGAATTTTTACCTGTGATGTAGTTTTTTTCATAAATATTGATTTTAGCGAGCTGGCAAACCTGCGGCTGAGCAGGGTGGTTTAATAATTGTAGCGCGTAAATATCACATTTTTAATAATATCAGATTGTTAAATATTCAATTAGCGCAAGTGTAACTAATACAATAAGCAATCAACATTACAGGGGTAAAGTTAGTGTTGCTTTTTACTTTTCAAACAGAAAACCAAAGTTTTTTTACTCAAAAATGGCAAAAATGATACAAAATGTGCTTTTTGTTAGGATTTTCCCGATAAAATATGATTTACACCATGCTTTTTAAGTTGTTTTTATACAATTACCTTGTTTTTACCTGAATTAATCGTATAATTTTGGCCTTTCCATATAAAAACTCCAGATGTGCCTTGGGGCAGGGTAATCTCTATATTCCATTTACCCTTTTCAAGCTTATATTTTACCGTTACTTTTCCATTTGGATGCGGTATTTCTCCGCCGATATTTTTAAGCTCGCCCAAATGCGGCTCTATTTTTATTTTGCTAAAACCGGGCGCGTAGCTATCTATCCCTAAAATGGTACGGTAAAATTCAATGTTTGGGCTGGCTCCCCAAGCGTGGCAGTCTGATCGGTTATGCTCAAGGTCAGAGATCTCGGCCCAGGTAGTGAGCCCCATTTTGATGTTCTTGCGCCATATATCCAGCCATTTTAAATAATCATTACCGAAGCCGCCCTTTATTAAAGCCTGGTGCAGGTAATATTTAAAGTAGATGGTGCACTGGGTAAGCGAACTATCGGCCATGAGCTTTTTACTCAACGCTGTTTCATCGTCACCGGATACCATTCCCGTTAACACGGCCAGCGAATTGGTGTGCTGCGAAAACAGCTGCTGATCCTCAGTATCTGAATATAGTTGCTTATCGGCTATCCAATACTTTTTTTGGATGGTCGCTTTTAGCTGGGCCGCTTTTTTGGCATACATATCAGCAAAAAAAAGCACACCCATTTTGGCTTCCATTGCTGCTGCCTGCTGGTATGCCCACATCAACTGCAGATCTAACAGGGCCGAGCTTCCGTTGGCACTTTTGGGGGCCATGCCAAAATCCCATCCTTTACTGTTCACCCAATCGGCAAATGTCCAATAGGGGGTATCCTTTAGTGAGCCATCGGCCTGTTGGTATTTTCCAAAAAATGCCAGCACATCCTGCACACCCTGCAATTTATCTTTAACAAAAGCGCTATCGGGCCGGTACATCCAGTAATCATGCAGCATACCTATATACCATAAAGAAAATGTTGAAATAATTTGAGGCGAGAACGACGGATGCCGGCTCAGGGTTAAACCCTCGGCCACACGCGAGTGATCCATCTGGTTAATGGCATTGCGCACCAGGCGGTCGTCGCCACTGTTGTAAAACGATACAAGGGCTTGTATCCTGCTATCGCCCACATATTGCAATTGCTCATAGTAGGGGCAATCTGTATAAGTTTCACCGGCGCAAAGGCGGGCCGTTCGCCAGCCAATTTCAAGCATCTTTTGCATTTCGGGCGTACCCTGTAGTTTGGCATTTAATTCAAAAGGGTAACCGGTGAATGTGCCGTAGATATCATCAATAACCAAAGGCTCATCCCCGGTTTTAATTTTTAGCTGTATGTAACGGTAGGTACGCCAGGTAAGGCTATTGAATGATTGATTGGCTGAGCCGTTTGAAACAATACTATCCCTGCGGCCCGAGAATATTTTCCCCTCCACATCATCCCGATTACTTTTTACCAGCCCCTGCGGGCCTTTCAAATTGGTGAACAGGGCTTCAGCATAACTCAAACCGATACCCGCGTTTTTGCCCTTGCTAAAGTTAAGTGATATAAAAGCATTGGTTAAAAAAGTTTGATCAAGCAATAGGGTAACGGTTGTATTGGCCGGGATGGTTAGCGCCGTCTTTGCTACCGGGAAAGTTTGCGGAACTTTTATACCCTCGGCCTTACGCAATACGGCAATGCGCTGGGTTTTTAATTCCATTGGCGGTATAGATGATGGCACCAGCATCCAGCCGAAAGCGTTTACCGTTCCCTTGGGGTTACCGTTATCAATCTTAACCGCATTTTTCCAGCTGCTGTCATCAAAATTAACGGCGTTCCAGTTATCGATGCTCAAATTCATATCTACCCGCTCGCCCGGTCCGGCTACATAGTAGGTGCCGTAACCCACACCCACAATGGGCTTATAGGCTTTATCGCGGATACATTTCCAGCTTTTATCCGTATTGATCAAAGCTTCGGCTTCCGTATCGCCCTGCATAATAAAGCCTGTTTGGATGGAGATCTGTGCTTCGGGGCGGTAGTCACCATCGTTCCAAACCACGGCGGATATGTTGTTGTTGCCTGCTTTAAGGTAGGGGGCAAGGTCAACAGTTTCGTAATTCCAGTAATAGGTATCGCCGCGGGCGGGCCCTAATGACACCAGCGTTTGGTTAACATATAGTTTATACCGGTTATCGGCAGATACATGAATGATGAACGAATTGGGCTTGTCTTTTAAATCGATATTCTTTCTGAAATAATAAACACCATAATCTTTTGTCGACTCTGTGGGTACTGTAACCCAAAACGCCTTCCATGGCCCTTTTAAAAGTTTTGGATAGGGAGACTGGGCATAGCTAATAAATGCCGCTGATATAAATACGATCAACAGCATGAGCTTTAAAATTGCTTTCATTAAAAAGATGGGTTTATTATTGGTTAAAACGGCTTATCCGCTAAATTACAATTAAAGTTAAAATGATGTGGCTTGCCCCCATAATTATTAATAAATGCTTATTATTTCATAAATCCGCTATCTTTAGTTTTTGCTAAACCTAATGTTATGGATGTTTTTACCGTATTTCTGTGTTTGCTGATTGTTGTATTAGTAATAAACAACAAAGGCAGCGTTAACCGTCATATTGAAGCACTGGAACTCCAGATATTGGAGTTAAAGCGCATGATAGAACATTTAAGGGTATCGCGACCAACAGAGGAAGCGCCCAAACGCGAGGAGGCACCCAAGCCTGTTATAAAAGAAATTCCGCAGGTAAAACCACCGGCAGAGCACGTTTCCCCGCCGCGGCCACCAGCCCCGCCGGAGGTAAAGCCACAGCCAGAAATTTTTAAACACATTGAAGTTGAAAAACAGCCCGAAGTTATTGGCGATAGTTTATCAACCATTCGCCGCCCGGTTAAAACCACAGATATTTATCCCCCAAAAGCAAAAGAGCCGTCGCCGTCGTTTTTTGAAAGCCACCCGGATCTGGAAAAATTCATTGGCGAAAACCTCATCAATAAAATCGGTATCGCTATACTGGTGCTTGCCATAGGTTATTTTGTAAAATTCGCTATTGATAGCGGCTGGGTTGGCCCGGCTGGTCGGGTTGGTATTGGTATTGCCTGCGGTGCTATATTAATAGGTATTGCTCACTGGCTGCGTAACAGCTATAAAGCCTTCAGCTCGGTATTGGCAGGTGGCGGTTTAGCGGTCTTTTATTTCACCATAACGCTGGCCTTTCACCAGTTTAACCTGTTTAGCCAAACCACATCGTTCATTATCCTTATTGTAATTACCATTTTCGCGGTGCTGCTTTCCCTGTTGTATGACAGGCAGGAGCTGGCGGTTATCGCTTTGGTGGGTGGCTTTGCAAGTCCGTTTATGGTAAGTACAGGCAAGGCCAATTACGACGCGTTATTTATTTACCTGCTGATACTGAACACCGGCCTTTTAATAATTGCCTATTACAAAGCATGGCGCATACTTAATATTGTATCCTTCGGGTTTACCGTAATTGTATTTGCAGGGGTACTATATACGCTCTCCGCGCCAACCTATCATTATGGCTTTATTTACGCCAGCATATTTTATGTGCTTTACTTTGCCATTAATGTGGCCAATAATGTAAAAGAGAACAAAAAGTTCATCAGTTCCGATTTCAGCATATTGCTTATTAATACTTCCCTGTATTTTGCCGCGGGTTTATACCTGCTTACCATGATGCATGCCGAAGCGTTCCGCGGTTTATTTTGTGTGAGCCTGGCAGTGGTGAACCTCGTATTATCATATATCCTGTTCCGCAACCGCAAGGTGGATACCAATATTTTGTACCTGCTTATAGGTATTACCCTAACCTTTATTTCGCTGGCCGCACCTATCCAGCTGCATGGAAATAGCATTACGCTTTTCTGGGCTACTGAAACTGTGTTGCTCTACTGGCTGTACCTGCGTTCTTCCATTAAGCTCATGAAGCTTACCTCACTTATATTATGGGTGGCCATGCTGCTGAGTTTATTTATGGATTGGTACCAGTTGTATACCAATCATACTATTACTTTAACCATTATTGCCAACAAGGGCTTTATTACCACCTTTGTTGCGGCTATAAGCTCATCCCTGCTTTCGGTATTGGTAGGGCGGGATGAATCAAAAGAAGTTTATGGCCTGGGTACCAATAAGCAGCTGTTTAGTATAGCCGGCCTGGCGCTGTTATTTTTGAGCGGATTGTTTGAGATCAATCACCAGTTTTTAAACCGCTATCCGGATACTACTTTAAATATTCTATACATGATGCTGTATACCCCGGCATTTGTGTATGGCTATTACCTGGTATCAATAAAAGCACCGGCCCTAAAGTTCAATCACTACATCCGCATGGGTATACTACTCATCTGTATCACGGTTTACCTTACCTTCATGCCCGATTTTTTTGAACTGCTAACGGGTATGCTCAGCACCAACAAGCCGCCATCCAATCATTTTGCAGCCCATTGGCTAAGCGCCGCCTTCATTGCATTGTTGTTTTACCGCACCATCCGGCTATGTCAAACCTCGCTTGATGATGGTATGAAAGCCCTGTTCACCTGGATATTGAGCGCGGGCATCGTCACCTTTTTAAGTTTAGAGGTATGCCTGCTCAGCAACATTTTGTTTTACGGCAAATTGCATTCTATTGAACGGATAGAAACCGTTTATATCAAAACCGGCTTGCCTATTTTGTGGGGACTACTATCCTTCGCGCTGATGTGGCTGGGGATGCACTATAAAATGCGCACCATGCGTATTGTATCATTAAGCCTGTTCTCGCTTACCTTATTAAAATTATTTTTGTTTGATATTGTTGATATCCCGCAGGCAGGTAAAATAGCGGCCTTCTTTTGCCTGGGTGTTTTACTGCTTATTATATCGTTCATGTACCAAAAGGTTAAAAAAATTATTGTTGATGATGAAGCTAAGAACAAGGAAGCGTAACATAGCATTAACCGCTCTTTTTTGCGGGTTGATGCTCTCGGCATCGGCACAAAAGAATTTTAAATATAGAGCAGGCTTGCAAAAGGTGGATACTACCGGCTTTTACCGCATTAGCCTGCAACCCGCTTTTGTGGCGAAAGCCATGCCGGACAAGGCCGACATCAGGATTGCTGATGCCAAAGGCAATTTTATACCTTATATAGAAGCCGGTAGTTTGCCGCAAAAAGATCAGAAAAGCTTTGTTGTTTTTAGTACGATAGATGCCCGCCTCCCAACAGATACCGGGACCACCTATACCGTTGAAAACAAAACCGGCCTACCGCTCGACCGCCTTTGGATAAGGCTACAGAATACAGCTGTACAGCGTAAAGTAAACCTTATGGGCAGCGATGACCTTAAACAGTGGTTTGCCATACAGGAGGAGATCCCCTTGCAGGAAGCGGTGCAGAACAGCGAGGGTACCTATATGCAATCGCTGTCGTTCCCAGCCAGCAGCTATCGTTATTTGAAAATTTTGGTTGATGATAAAAGGAAAACACCCATTAAGTTTTTACAGGCAGGGATCTATGCAGAATATGCCAAAACACTGGCTTACTCTCCCATACCCGGTCTTCAGTTTACCCGTGCCGATAGTAACAAAACTACTTTTATCGCCATTAAGTTAAATGATAATTACCAGGTAAATAAGCTGCATTTAAACATCACATCGCCCAAATACTTTAAACGCAATATTACCATTTACCAGGTAACCGGCGATTATAAAGAAGCCGTAATTGAAGCTGAACTAAACTCCGCCAAAAACAACGACCTGCTATTTTCTGCAAAGGCTAAAGAATTATTATTGCAGATTGGCAATGGCGACAACCAGCCTTTAACCATCAGCGGCATCAACGCCTACCAGGCTGATGAGTACGTTATCAGTTACCTGGATAATAAACAGGATTACCACCTGCTCGCCGGCGATTCAACCGCCCAGGCCCCCGAGTACGATCTGAAATTTTTTGCTGATAGTATCAAGGATAATATCCCAACCATAGCCCATGAGGCGGTTATTAAAAACAATTTGCCCCCGGCCGAAAAACCCAAAGCAGGCAAGGATTATACACTGTTTATATGGATAGCCATTGTGGTATCGCTGGGTTTGTTGCTGTTCCTCACTTTAAAAATGACGAAAGAAGTGGGTAAGAAAACGGAGGATAGATAAATGAATGGATTAAAAGATTTTTAAAGGTTTGTCATCCTGAGGTACGAAGGATCTATTCGCAGACTGTACAGGGCGAAAAAGCATGGCGAATAACAGATCCTTCACTATCGTTCAGGATGACAAAAGTTTTTTTAACCAGTACGTGAACATATCCTTCGCTATTACTCAGGATAACAACAAAAAAGCCTTTCACCCCTTTATACTCAAAATGTCACGTATCGCATACTCTGCCTTTGGGTACTCAAATGCAAAACCGGCATCCAGTAAGCGTTGCGGTTTTACCCAGCGGCTTTTCAATATTAGTTCCGGTTCGGTACCAATAACCAGGGCGCCAATTTCCAGTAGCCATTGTGGTGCAGGCAAGCCGAAGGGCATGCCGTAAGCTTTACGGATGATGCGCATAAAATCTGCATTCTTTTCTCCCTCCGGAGCGGTACAATTATAGATGCCCTCCATATCGGGATGATCTAATAAATATTGGGTACTGCGGGCCACGTCATGCTCATGTACCCAGGCCAGGTATTGCCTGCCATCGCCCTGTTTACCACCCATGCCCATTTTTACCAGGTTAAGCAGGCGCGGAAAAACACTATCGCTGCGGCCGAGCACAATGCCCATGCGCAGGGCAATTTTGCGGGTGTGCGGAGTTTCGCTTTTATAAAATGCGTTTTCCCATTGGTTACAAACATCAATACTGAACCCATAGCCTATTTCGCCGGTTGCCTCATCCTGCGGATGATCTTCGGCATGGCGGTATATGGTGGCAGATGTAACGTTGATCCAAAGCTTTGGCGGGTCGGTCATTTTATGGATCACATCTCCCAATAATTTGGTAGGCACAACCCTTGATGCAATGATAGCGGCTTTGTTCTTTTTAGTATAGCGGCAGTTTACGTTTTTGCCACATAAGTTAATGAGCATATCGGCATGGGTGAGCTGTACTGTCCATCCGTTTGCGGTTTTGCCATCCCAAACCACCGTGCGGATGTTATCAATAGCAGGAGCCTGTTTGCGGGCAAGAATGATCACCTCATCGGCGAGGTCTTTATAATACGTTGCCAGCACGGTACCCAGGTAACCGTTACCCCCGGCGAGCACAATTTTTTTATATGGTTTCATGATTTCAGTTTAAGATCAACACTAATAAAACAATGCGGTAGCTTACCCAGGTAATGGTCATTGCCCAACCCAGCCCAAGCAGCTTTGTTCTGCGGATATGCTCCAGGAACATCAGCCCGGCAACGCCCATAAAGCACAAGGTATAAACAAACGGGACTAATGTAAACCAATGGCTTATGGCCAAGGGAATGAGCAGCAATAAACTACCTGCAAAAGAGATGGTCATCATATTACCAAGATAGGTCCAGATTTTTTCCCTTGCGTAGGTGCTAATCACCAAAGCCTGGAAAATTATTTGCCCGCCGCAGATGATGTATTCCCGGTAGGCATTACCCAAAGGAACCATTCCTACTAATAATTGGGCATACCTGGTTAATATAAACCCGGTGCAAAACCAGGTAAACAATAGGAATGCTATGCGATAGTGCACCTTAAAAGTGGGCTGATAAGCAAAAGCGGCATCTTCCTTTGTTGGCGGAATGATCACCCGCCTGTTGTAAGAGATGAAAGCGTAAACCTTGCTCATGAACCAAACAAAAGGTTTGAAAGCGAATAGGGGAGTAAACAGCGGCCAGGCATTACCCAGGATTTTAAAAAGGCTTTTGATGCCGTAGGTAACTTCACCGCTTTTCATATCCAGCAACGCTATTTCATTAACAGCGCGCTGGCGATCATAAACAGGGCAGATATTTTGGGGTATGGTTTGGTAAGCTTCGCGACCGTTATTATCCAGCATGCCGGTTTTAACAAAGGCATTGGTATACATACTGCACATGGGGCATTCCGCATCAAAAAGTACCACATGATTTTTAAGCGTTTTCATTTGTATATGAGTTTGTTGTTGTGTTACTACAAGACAAATATACAGTTTATTTTAAACTTTCAATAAATACTGAAAATATAATTACCATTTGTTGTGATTAAAAACTTTCCCCGCCATTTTGCTATTATAAAATATATACATAACTTTGAAAAACAAAGTGCTTTTAATGAAAGATCAAGACATTCATGCAGAACTCAGTTCCATCCGCAACCTGATGGAACGCTCAGCCAAATTTATTTCACTTAGTGGCCTTTCGGGAGTAATGGCCGGCATTTACGCCATTATAGGAGCAGGTATCGGCTATGAAATACTTACCAATGAAAGCAATGGCATTTTACGCAAAGATATCGATGTAATTACTCAATTAGTTATTGTAGCTTTTGCCGTATTAGTTTTATCCATAGGTACCTGCATCTGGCTATCTGCCAGGAACGCCAAAAAGAACGGGCAGCCATTTTGGAATACGGGCAGCAAGCGCTTACTCATCAATATGGCTATCCCGCTCATCGGCGGTGGCCTGTTCACTTTTATATTGATCTACCGCGGGTATTATGGCATCGTTGCCCCGGCCACCCTTATTTTTTATGGACTGGCGCTGGTTGCAGGCAGCCATTACACTTATTCGGGGGTAAAAGGATTGGGGATACTGGAGATTTTATTAGGTTTGCTGTGTGCATTAATGCCGGGCTATGGTTTAATATTCTGGACTGTCGGTTTTGGTTTGCTCCACATTATCTATGGTACCATAATGCATTTTAAATTCAATAAGTGAAGATCTCGTTAGAACAATTTGATAAAGCCTTTGAAAACCGAATTCGCCTGCAAATCATGAGCGTACTGGTTGCCAATGAAAGCTATGATTTTAATTCGCTTAAAGATCTGCTTGATGTAACAGATGGCAATCTGGCATCTCATTTAAAAGCATTGGAAAAGGAAGAATATATCCAGGTGCAAAAAAGCTTTATAGGCCGCAAACCAAATACCAAATACCTCGCTTCTGAGCAAGGCCGCGCCGCTTTCAAGCTTCATTTAAAAGCCCTTGAAAACTTAATAAAACAGCAGAAATAGGCGGTTTCTAAATCAAATCTTGTTTCTTTTAAAAAATTTCCCATCTTTGTACCAGTTCCATAATTGTTAACCCTTTAATTATTAGGAATCATGACACAGAGTATCTCCAACACATCCCTTTAGTTCAACTGCCTTTTTAAGGCGGACAAGCTTTCTATTGTTTTTTTGAAACTGTTTGAGTCGATCGTTTGATCGGATCACAACCTTGTTCGTTCCTGAGTTTTTCCTGGCCTGCTTTGAACTATCCCACAAAGGGTATATCCGCACCGCGGATGAATTGAAAACCACAACAGATCAAAGAAAAGATTAAGACGTAAAGTCCGATAGGCACCCAAATGGGCAATTTAACAACAAAAGAATTAGATAAAATGGGCTACATCGGTGACAGGCTGAAAAGCATAGCCATCAACACCATAGCCAAATACTATAAGCATCACGATAAAGCTGAGGTCATCGCATTATTAACGGATGTGCGGAATAATCCGGCAACATATATAAGCAACACTAACCTGCAGAAAATAGCTGGGGCATTTATAAAGGCTGTTCCCGCGCCGGATGGAAATACATTTAAGCTAATGGGAGAACCCACACCGCTAAAAATTTATGGTGTGGATGAAATTGAGGCAGCGGCCAAAAAACAAATACAACTTGCCTTATCATTACCCATAAGCATCCAGGGTGCTTTAATGCCCGATCCGCATAGCGGCTATGGTCTGCCTATTGGTGGTGTACTGGCTACCCGCAATGCGGTAATACCTTACGGTGTAGGAATGGATATTGGCTGCAGCATGGCTTTAACCATTATTGATGCAGATGAAAAATTCATTAAACGATATGAACATCAAATAAAACAGTCGTTAGGCAAATGGACGCATTTTGGCATGGAGGGGGAGCTAACTGTACCGCAAGATCATGAGGTACTGGAAAGTCCCTTGTTTGGCGAAACTCATCTGCTTAAAAAACTGCACGGAAAAGCAGTGCAGCAATTAGGTACATCGGGAGGGGGCAACCATTTTGTGGAATTTGGAACGATAGAACTGATGGAACATAACGCAACGGGCTTACCGGCTAAAACTTACCTGGCTTTATTGTCGCACTCGGGCAGTCGTGGCCTGGGCGCTAATATCGCACGCTATTATACCCAGGTAGCGATGAATACCTGCATGCTACCCCGCGAAGCGCAACCTTTGGCCTGGCTCGATCTGGACAGTGAAGCAGGGCAGGAGTATTGGCTCAGCATGACCCTCGCCGGCGACTATGCCAAAGCCTGCCATGATCGCATCCATAGCAATTTACTGAAGGCATTGGGATTAAAACCATTGATTAAGATAAAGAACCACCACAATTTTGCCTGGAAAGAAAAGCTTGCAGATGGTACCGAAGCAATCATTCACCGCAAGGGGGCCACTCCCGCGTATGTTGGCGAATTAGGCATTATTCCGGGAAGCATGGCAACACCTGCTTATTTGGTAATGGGCAAAGGTAGTGCTGATGCATTAAACTCCGCATCGCATGGTGCAGGGCGAGCTATGAGCAGGCAGGATGCAAAGGTAAGCACCACCAAATCGGCCATGAAGAAAATGCTGGCTGATGCCGGAGTAACCCTGATTGATGGCGGTATTGAGGAAAATCCTTTAGCCTATAAGGATATTGAAATGGTAATGAAAGCCCAGGCACAACTGGTTGAAATACAAGGTAAATTTTGGCCCCGTATTGTACGTATGAATAAAGAATAAAAGAAAAATGAAAAAACTAATTATACAAATAACAGCGGGCACAGGCCCGCTGGAATGTTGCCTGGTAGTTGCCAAAGTACAGGAACTGATGTTGAAACAGGCAATCCCGGCAGGTATCACCCTAAATCTTATCGATAACAAAAAAGGCGAACTGGATGGCACACTGCTATCATCAACTTTGCTATTGCAGGGCGATGACCTGGATGCTTTTATCAAAGAGTGGAACGGTACCATACAATGGATAGCGCAAAGCCCTTACCGTAAATTCCACAAGCGTAAAAATTGGTTTATTGGCGTCGGTGTTTTTGCTGTTGCCGAAAAGGTTGCCTTTAATCCCAATGATGTAAGATTTGAAACCATGCGCGCATCTGGCCCGGGAGGGCAAAATGTGAATAAGGTAGAAACCGCGGTGCGTGGCACACATATCCCAACCGGCATCCAGGTACTGGCAATGGATAGCCGGTCGCAGTTGCAAAACAAAAAACTTTGTATGGAAAGACTGGAGGCAAAGTTGACGGCCTTGCAAGCAGAAAAACAAATTGCACAACTTGAAAGTCAATGGATAGCGCATCATTTGTTAGAGCGTGGCAATGCGGTAAAAACAATCAGAGGCAGCCTATAACCATTATTAAATATTTCATATATAAATTTAATAATAATGTATTTTCGCCAGCTTAGTATTAACACAAACTTATCACCTTATTAATGAAGTATTTTTACCTTTTTTCAATCCTGTTTATCCTTTTTGCTACTGGCTCAATAGCTCAATCCAATTACAAACCCGGCTTTGTAATTACCACCAAAGGCGAAACTTTAAATGGGTATATTAACTATAAAGAATGGAATTACAATCCCGGTAACGTTAGCTTTAAAAAAACACTTAACGATAAAGCGCAGTCATTTGGCCCATTAGATATAAGCTATTTTGAGATAGCAGGTTTTGAAGCTTATAAAGCCGCCCATGTTTCTGTTAGCATGGGTAAAACCGATATGCAAACTATGAAAGATGAAATTGATACCGCTTCAGTTATTAAAGATGTTTTTTTAAAGAGGATAAAACAGGGAGGTAACGTATCACTGTTTTCATACGCAGACCAGGTAAAAACGCGCTACTATATTAATGATAATAAAAGTACCGAAAGCTCGCGAGAGTTGATTTATCAGGCTTATTTTGATGCCAAGACCTTAACCACAAAATCAAAAAATCTATATAATTTACAGCTAATTACACTTGCTAAAAAATACAGACCCGAGAACTTTGAGGTACAGGATCGCATTGTACAAACTAAATACAAGGAGAAAGATCTCCTGCGCGTAATTGCCGAAATAAACAATGAAGATCCTGATAAGAAAGAGAGTTTATTAAATACAAAACCTACTTTAAGGATATTTGCCGGTCTTGGTATTAACAGGAGTAACCTTAACTACGCTGTACGTCCGCAAGCTGGGACTACCCGAAGTAGTAAAACATCCTATTTACCTAAAATAAGCATTGGTATAGATGCACCATTTAATCCAAATGTTGGGCGCTTGGTTTTCAGAACAGAACTTAGTTTTACTGCGGCAAAAGGCGAGATCACCGTTGTTGACCCATCCCCAACGGCCGTTAGCACCAAGGTTTTAAAGCTTGATCAACAAACCGTTTCTTTAAAGCCAGAACTCATTTATAATTTTTATAATGCCGATAATTTTAAGTTTTACCTGGGTGCGGGTATAAACATCAATTATTCGCATTACCCCGCAAGCAGTAATAAAACTACGGTGAAGAATGATGTACCTTCCTTAAGCTATACCGCAGAAGATAAATATCAATCGGCCACTAACTTCTGGTTCCAGTTTGCCCCAAAAGCAGGCATCAATATTGGCCGCAAATGGGATATCAATGTTAACTACTTTTCACCGGCCAACCTGCCAGATATCAGCCAGGTCCCGGAGATCCGGATAAAGGGTTTTGATTTTGGCATCAGTTACTATTGGGGTAAGTAATTATTTAGCACCCATTTGATTAACCATGAAATCCAAAGCCGCTTTATCTGGCAATGATTGAGCCGCCGGCTTTTCGCCTAATATCATCACCTGGTTATCGCTGGTATTATAAGCCGGCCAAACAGGCAATCCTTTTCCATTGGGATTGCCTGTTTTAGCAAAATTTGCCCAATAAGTTGAAATCGTTGTTGCCAGTCCCTGATCAACAGGTTCCCAGGGGCGATTCAGAAATTTAAGGTTATCATAGGCATAAGCAACTTCGCCGGTGTGGAACGCCCCGTATTTCACAAAGTCGGCTGTAGCGGGCAGGCGACGGGTAAAGCGGTAAACATAAACTTTCGCTTTACCTTTGGCACTTTGCACGTTGGCCCAGGTATAATTTTGGATGCCAAAAATCTGATCGCGGTTGATGTTGATCTGTGATCTTTCTGCTTCCGCATCTGTCCCGGCGGGGAAGTAGTTCAAAAAAGCAAGTGCTTTATCGCCATATTGACCGGCTACTTCTTTTTTATAATCCTCGGCGTTTTTAAGTTTACCAACAAAGGCGTCATCCTCGTTCCACCCTGTTAACAGGGGCACACGGTTTTCTTTATTATCTGCAAAAATTTGAGCTATTGCAGCCGGCAAAACATAGCCATCAACAATTGGCCTACTCTGCGATTTATTAACCAACTCAGCCGCAGGTTTGCTTCGCATTTCAGCGATGGAATTAGCTCCCAATGTTTTGGCGACCTTAACACCATCATCTTCTGCTTTTTGCAATGTAGTGCCGCCAAACGGTCCTGTTATAAAACTCGCGCCACTTTCGGCAATAGCCTTTTGGAACAAGCCCTTCCCCAAAGGCGATGCCACCAAACAATTCACACTCATTGATCCTGCAGATTGCCCCGCTATGGTAACATTGTCGGGGTCGCCGCCAAAGCTCTTTATATTTTGTTTTACCCATTTCAGGGCTGCCAGCTGATCCATCAGGCCATAATTACCGGATGCGTTATGGCCCGATTCTTTAGTTAATTCCGGGTGTGCGTAGAAACCAAAGATTCCAACCCGGTAATTGATCACTACAAAAACAACTCCTTTTTTGGCCGTTGCCTCGCCATCATAAATGGGTACCGCCGCCCCGCCAGATCCAAAACCTCCGCCATATATATACACCAGTACCGCTTTTTTTTCTGCAGATGATTTGCCATTAGTCCATACATTCAGGTACAGGCAATCTTCGCTGATAGGTTCGTAAGGAATCAAAAATTCGCGGGTATAAACACCAAACTCATCGGGTTTACCCTGCATCGGGCTGGCCGAAAATGCAGTACATTTTTTAACGCCTTCCCAGGGCTTCACCGGCTGTGGCTCTTTCCATCGCAAATCGCCAACAGGAGGTGCAGCAAAAGGGATTCCTTTAAATATATGAACGTCGCCATCCGCAGTTACACTGCCCGATAACTTACCGGCGTTAGTTTTTACCACGTCTAGGCTATTCCGTTGCGCATACAAGGACGAACAAGGAATAAATATCGATAAAATCAATAGAGAGTAAATTTTCATATAGATAATATTTATACTGTGCTATAACGTATTAAAATTACGGCTTTATATTTGTTTTATACTTAGCAGTACGGGCATCATTTATGATACCTTTCCAGTTTAACCCATAGCCAAAATCATAAACATGGCCCTGGTCATCACTATAGCATTTCATATCATGTGGCACATCTTCAAATTGCTGCTCTACAGTTTTCATATCAGCAGGCATTTGCATTGGCAATAATGCCGATGGTTCATTTTTACCGGTAAGGATATCCAAAGTTGCCTGCCCCTGTACACCAAAATCAACTACAATAGCATTCGCGTTTTTCTCAAACTCCGAAAACACCATCGGGTTGGCCATGTTTACCGAAACAATAACCGGCTTGCCTTTCATTTTTAAATAGGTGTCATTAACCATTCCAAGATCGGTAATATTTATGGCTGTTGATGATTTGCCTTTATAAGTACGGTTGGTAAATTTTTCCAGCGGATCGCCCCCGGCAATACTTGTAGCACGTGCGTCATTAGCGGAGTACTCGCCATATTGCAAACTGATTGGTACATAACCCGTACCGCCGTTTTTGGCATCCTTGCTATTGTATCCACCACCACTGTTGGGGCTATTGATGAACACAAATGCATAATCAGCCTCATCGGGGTTTTCGGTAACATTAAAATATTTTTTTACAGTTTCCATATTCACCGGGTATTCCAGCTTCTCGGGTGTTTCCATTCCTAAAAAGTTACGCCCGGCTGGCGTGAATTTTTTTGGTACATAAACCGTTTTGCCCTTTTGTAAGGGCAATATATTACCCTTGTTCTTCAGCATCACAATTGATTTTAGCTGAGCCTCGTATCCCGCATTCATAAATTCCGGGTTGCCTACTATGTTTTTAGAAGCTTCGGTATCCAGGTAGGGGTTTTCAAATAACCCGGTCCTCAATATATTACGCAGCAAACGCACGGCCGATAGCTCAAAGCGGGTGCGCATAAAAGCCTCTCCATGTTCCTTTACGCCCATCTGGTAAGCAGCTATAACTGGCGCTACCTCGTTATTTCCGCCGAACTGATCAACACCTGCCATCAAAATTTTATAGTGCCTTTGCGCCACAGACAGCCCCTCAACGCCCCATGATTTTCCCGACAGAAAAACATCAACCGCGGTTTCATCACCGGTAACCAGCCAGTCGGTACAAACTACGCCATCAAACTTGTATTTTTTGCGCAGCAGATCATTGATGATATAGGAGTTGTAATTATTGGCAACATTCTCCTTGTTTTTGGTATCCTGGTTAAATGATATGGTATAATAAGGCATAACCGAAGCAGCCATTCCTGTTTTTCCATTCAACTTAAAAGCACCTTCGGTAAAAGGGATTAAATGCTGCTTAAAGTTATTACCCGGGTATACTGCATACTTGCCATAACCATAATGGGCATCCCTGCCGCCTTCGCCTGCACCACCTCCCGGCCAGTGCTTTACCATGGCATTTACAC
Organism: Mucilaginibacter sp. P1_A3; assembly: GCF_056406855.1. Classification (NCBI taxonomy): domain Bacteria; kingdom Pseudomonadati; phylum Bacteroidota; class Sphingobacteriia; order Sphingobacteriales; family Sphingobacteriaceae; genus Mucilaginibacter; species Mucilaginibacter sp. P1_A3. The sequence goes on along the minus strand of NZ_JBFTZJ010000008.1, from coordinate 195,318 downwards.
TGCCATAACCCCAGCCGCCATTAATTTCTTTGTCGCCCGTGGAGGTCTGGAAACCATCAATATACCCGCGAGCCATATCGGCAGATAATTGCGGATCTTCACCAAAAGTACCACTTACACGGGCCCAGCGGGGCTCGGTAGCGATATCAACCTGTGGTGACAGGGCTGTAGCAATGCCCAGGGCTCGATATTCCAATGCGGCTATATGGCCAAAGTTTTCTACAATTTTTGGGTCAAATGTTGCCGCGAAACCTAAGGAACCTGGCCACATGGAAATGGCGCCTCCGGCGCCTGCATTATACTCGGCAGTAGCAACAGTACCATGTCGCGGATCTGAACTGTTATTGTTTGGGATACCTAAACCCAGGCCCTCCACAAAAGCTTGCGCTTTATTGTTCCATTGCGCGCCAATCTCCGGGCTTTGTACCGATGTGATCAAAACATGCCTTACATTATCTTTAGCTAAAAACTCTTTCTGCTGATCGGAAAGATCATAGGGATTAGCGCCGCTTTCTGCAAATTTCTTTCCACCATAGGTACCTGCAAAGGGCCCCGCTGGAGCGGCAGGAATAGGCTGATGCTTGCTATATAGCATTAAACCCGCTATTTGATCAACACTCATTTTTGACGCCAGATCTTTTGCCCTTGCATCAACCGGCAAACGCCAATCTTCATATTTATCCAGCTTACCATTCTTGTTCAGATCCTTAAAAGCCAGGCCATCAACAGTTAATATTTTAACACCAGATGTAGTTGCATAACCCAATTGCTGTCCCCCTGCATTACTCACAAAAACAATATCTCCTGCTTTTTTTTCAGTCCATTTGGTTTGAGCCATAGCAGCGGTTGCGGGCAGCAGCGATAGCAGCGCAATAAATTTTAGTTGATTAGCCATGAAAATTGTATTAGTTGGTTAGTGTTTATAATTGCCTTGTACCTATAAAAGCCATTGCAACACGTGGCTGCAATGGCATAGTTTAGATAGTTATTATGTGTTAAAAAATATTTTGTTTGCGATGCACGGAGCAATCCCCGATATTCAAAAAATCCTTTTTTGTCATCCTGAACGCAGTGAAGGATCTATTATTCGCCTTGCATCTTCGCCCTGTAAAGTCTGCGAATAGATCCTTCACTCCGTTCAGGATGACAAACCTTTCAAAACGTCATTTGCAGAATCCCAGACTTACGAAGTTTTTTAAACTTCGTAAGTCTTTCACCGGTTGTCATTTCGCAATAACTCCGTGTTATTTCATCTTCAATTCTTTAATAGCAACCTGCGGTGTTAGCACCTTGTTAACTTTTTCAACGGTGATATCTTTAGCCAGTTTAAAAGATGCTTTTTCTTCGATATCTCTTGATGATGAACCAAGCTTTACTTCATATTTACCTTCATCTGCAATCCAGGCCTCTCTGTTGGTATAGAAAGATGCAAGATCGGCAGCCTTGATAATGAAGGTCATGGTTTGCGATTCGCCGGCGGCCAGTAGGCGGGTTTTGGCAAATGCCTTTAACTCCTGCTCTGGTTTATCCAGATCTTTTTTAGGTGCGCTGATGTAAAGCTGCACCACTTCTTTACCTGCAATATCGCCTGTGTTTTTAACAGTGATGGTAGCGGTAATGCTCTTCACAAAATCGGCTGAACTTAATTTCAGATCGCTGAATTTAAATTTAGTGTATGATAAGCCATAACCAAATTCATAAGCCGGTTTAATTTTAGCTGCATCGTAATAACGATAACCCACATAAATTCCCTCCTCATAAGTAACAGACTCCGGCTTAGGCATAGGTGTACCAGGGAAATTATTAGCCGATGGCACATCCTTATACTCCATTGGGAAAGTTGTAGCCAATTTACCCGATGGATTAACCGTACCGCTCAAAACATCAGCTATAGCATTACCAGCTTCCAAACCAGGTTGCCATGCCAACAATATGCCATCTACATCATCGCGCCAGCTGGCAACTTCAATAACACCACCAATATTTAATACTACAACTACTTTTTTACCCTTTGCATGAAATGCTGCTGTAACTTCTTTGATTAATCCCTTTTCAGCATCATTTAAATAGTAGTCGCCTTCTAATTTCCTGTCAGCGCCTTCACCGGCGTTCCTGCCAATGGTAATCAAAGCAACATCGGCACCGTTTGCTTCATCCGTCACTATGCCTTTCACATCCATTTCTGGGATGGGAGCGGGGTGATCAAAGAAGTTTTTAGGTTTAGGTTGTTTCAATTTCATATCAGCCAGGTAAGTGCCGTAGTTTTTTGACAGAGTTTCCTGTAGCTTGAAACCGGCATTGTTTAAACCCTGCATTAAAGAAATAGTATATGCCTTGTTCACATCGCCGCTACCGGTACCGCCGGCGATAATATCATAGGAGGTATTCCCAAATACAGCTACCCTTTTTGCGGAGAGGATCGGTAAAGCATGGTCATCATTTTTCAACAATACCATACCCTGGGCAGCCGCCTCGCGGGCTACTTTGGCATGTCCCGCTAAATCCGGCGCATCAGAGTATTTGTATTTTGTAAACGACGGCGATTTAACAATCACATTCAGCATCCGTTCCACGTTGGCATTCAGTTGCGTGATATTTAAGGTGCCTTTCTTAACCGCGGCTACAATGTCGTCAGATTGGCTGGGACTTCCGGGCATAATCAGGTCATTTCCCGCCTTCATTTGTGCAACGGCATCAGCACCGCCAAACCAATCCGTCATTACAAAACCTTTAAAGCCCCATTCCTTTTTTAACACGGTTGTAAGCAGATCATGCCTTTGTGAAGTAAAGGTGCCGTTAAGTTTATTGTATGACGACATTACTGTCCACGGTTGTGATTTTTTTACAGCGATCTCGAAGCCTTTCAAATACAACTCGCGCATGGCTCTTTCACTTACAATGGTGTTGATGGAGTTGCGATTAGTTTCCTGGTTATTGGCAGCATAGTGTTTTATAGATGTACCTACACCGTTTGATTGTATCCCGCGCACAATTGCGGCGGTCATGTTACCGGCAACCAGCGGATCTTCTGAATAATATTCAAAATTACGGCCACCTAATGGATTGCGGTGGATGTTTAAACCCGGAGCTAATAAAATATCCACTCCGTATTCGCGCACCTCGTTACCGAAAGCTACGCCCACTTTGTTTACCAGCTCGGTGTCCCAGCTGCTGGCAAGCAGAGTTGCAACAGGAAAGGCGGTTGCGTAGTATGTTTTTGATTTGTCGCCATCGCGGATAGGCTCTATACGTAATCCTGCAGGGCCATCAGATACCGTCATGGATGGGATACCCAAACGAGGGATCGCATGGGTGCGACCAGCAGCACCCGGAACTTTTTCAGGAATATTATAGGCATCAGGATCAGATGGTGGCAATTTGAAGCCACCAATATCTATTGCTTCCGGCTTTTTACCCTTTACCGGCGGTGGCATACCCGGCATTTTAAAGCCCATTCCCACAACCAGTTTTGATTTTTCTTCTAATGTCATCGCAGCCACTATCTGCTTAACATTATTTGCGCGCAATTGCAGCGGCTGTTTTTCACTTTGAGCCTGCACCGTGGAGATTAAACTTCCGGTAGCCCACATAATTACAATAGCAACATTAAATCTGTAGCTTATCTTCATGATTAAAGGTTAAAAAATTGGTGTGTAATAATTGGCTATAACTTGTTTATTAACAGCAAATAACAGCATTGTGTCAATATAACACAATAGTATATATTATCTTTTGCAATTGCAAGTGTTTGGAAGATTTTTGGATGAAGGACATTTGGAGCAAGGAACAAGGATTTTTGGACGTTCAGACATTCAGACAAAGGACTATCGGACTTTTGGATGAAGGAACAAGGATTTTTGGACGTTCGGACATTCAGACAAAGGACTATCGGACTTTTGGATAAAGGAACTAGGATTTTGGCGCTGGATACTTTTGGGGGGCAGAGGCATTAAATAAAAAAGCACCTCAGTTGGGTGCCTTTTTCATTTAAATCGTTTGTCCGAACATTCTGTCGTCCAAAAACCCCTCATTCAAAAATCCTTGCTCCTTACTCCAAATGTCCTTGCTCCTAAAAAAGAAGTTTATTCTTTAACGGAGTATCAAACAGGAGCTTTTCGGTGTAGGAGCAGCGCAGGGCATCTTTTAATGCGGAAGCGTGTTTTTCATGGTGCATATCACTTGATATGAAATCGATCATATTATTATCGATAAGCATTTCGGCCAGTTTTTTTACCTCTTTTCCATAGTAGCCTGTTAATGATATGGTATTCAATTGCATGCTGCATCCCCAGCCCTGTATGTTTTTGTATTGCTCAAGATCCATATATGGATACCTTTCCGGATGCGCTAAGATGGGTTTATAACCCATATCATTCATTTTTTGCAGAACAGGTATAACATTAGGTGGCTGGTTGATAAAAGAAAACTCAAACAGCACATAATTATCGCCCATGGTCATTAATTTACCATCAGCTACACGCTGTTCAAATGTTTCATCAAAATAATGCTCTGCAGCTGTTTCAATAGGTATATCTATGTTCTCCTTTTTCAACTCCGCTTTCAAGCTTTCCAATGAACTCGCAATTGTTTCCGGCGTGTTCCTGTAAAAATCGATCATCACGTGGGGGGTGGCAATAATCTTTTTAATACCCAGATCCATCATCTTACGGATAAGTATAACGGAATCCTGTGGTGTTTTTGCGCCATCGTCTATTCCGGGCAAAATATGTGAGTGCATATCAACCATGATAGAATCATAATTGAAATCTACTTCTTTTCTCTCTTTTTTCTTTTTAAATAACCCAAACATAGTTACCGGTTAGTATACTGCCCTTTATAATATTGCTGGTAGTTACCTGATGTAACATTTTGCAGCCACTCCTCATTGGCGAGGTACCAATCTACGGTTTTTTCCAATCCCTCTTCAAAAGTTATTGTTGGAACCCAGCCCAGGTCATTCTTCAATTTTGATGAATCAATGGCATAACGCATATCATGTCCGGCCCTGTCTGTTACATAGGTAATTAGTTTTGCAGAATCACCCGCTTCCCTGCCCAGTTTATTATCCAGGATAGTACACAGTAAGTTGATTAGGTCGATATTTTTCCACTCATTGTGGCCGCCGATGTTATAAGTTTCTCCGGCTTTTGCCTGATGAAAAATTACATCTATCGCCCTTGCATGATCCTCTACCCAAAGCCAATCGCGAATGTTCTCGCCCTTTCCATAAACAGGAACGGGCTTGCTTTGTTTGATATTGTTAATGGCCAGGGGAATCAGCTTCTCCGGAAAATGAAAAGACCCGTAGTTATTTGAGCAATTTGATATCACCGTGTTGAGCCCGTAAGTATCCTGGTAAGCCCTCACAAAATGATCAGAGCTGGCCTTTGATGCGGAGTATGGCGAATGCGGATCATAAGCCGTTTCCTCTGTAAACATCCCATCTTCGCCCAATGTGCCATAAACCTCATCTGTTGATACATGGTAAAAACGGGTTTGATCGTAGCGGCCTTTCCAGCTTTCGCGGGCAACATTCAGCAAGTTAACGGTTCCTACCACATTGGTCATCACAAACTCAAGCGGATTGGTAATTGATCTATCCACATGCGATTCTGCCGCAAGGTGGATCACCGCATCTGGTTTTTCTGTTTCGAAAAGATTATTTATAAATTCAAGATCTACAATATCGCCTTTTACAAACCTGTAATTGGGCTCATTCTCAATATCTCTTAAATTTTCGAGGTTGCCCGCGTATGTTAATTTATCTAAATTAATAATGGTATAGTTTGGATAGGTTTTAACAAACCGGCGCACCACATGCGAACCTATAAAACCAGCGCCACCCGTAATAATGATCTTTTGCATTAGTTGAATTTTAATTTATAACGGATTTTGAGATATGTATTTTTCCCATTCCCAGGCAGATGACATCATGGTTTCAATCCCCAGCTCTGTCTTCCAGCCTAATTTATTGGCAGATTTGGTTACATCGCCCCAAACCTTCTCCACATCGCCGGGCCGGCGGGGGCCAACTTCGTAATTTACTTTTACACCGGTAGCGCGTTCAAAAGCCTTTATAACACCCAACACGGTATTGCCCTGGCCTGTACCTATATTAAATACATCGTAGCTTTGATCTTCTTTTTTCTCCAACAACCTTAGCGCCGCCACGTGAGCTTTAGCTAAGTCAACCACGTGGATATAGTCGCGTACACAGCTGCCATCGGGGGTATCGTAATCATTACCAAAAACAGTTAGTTTTTGGCGTTTGCCAATGGCCGTTTGCGTGATAAATGGTACCAGGTTTTGAGGCACACCAATTGGCAACTCGCCTATAAGTGCTGTTTCATGGGCACCTACCGGGTTAAAATATCTTAATGATACAACTTTATAGCTGCTTGTACCAGATGCAATCATGTCTTTCAGTATTTCCTCGGCAATTTGTTTAGTATTGCCATAAGGCGATTGGGCCGGTTGCACAGGGGCTTCTTCATTTACCGGCAAATGCTCTGGCTGCCCGTAAACGGTACAGCTTGATGAAAACACAAAATTTAATGGCTTGCCATAATATGCATCCAATAAATTAATGAGCGAATAAAAATTATTACGATAGTATTTGAGCGGTTTTTGCACCGATTCGCCTACCGCTTTAAAAGCAGCGAAATGAATGATACCTGCAACATCAGGTTCGGCAATTGTCAAAGCCTTTACACTGGCCTCATCACAAAGATCAAGTTTGTGAAAAACCGGTTTGTAGCCAATGATTTTGGCCAGCTGATCTAAAATCTTAGGGTCAGAGTTGGAAAGATCGTCAACAATAACAGGTTCATAACCTGCATTTACTAATTCAACAACGGTGTGGGAGCCTATAAAACCCAGGCCGCCTGTTACTAATATCTTCATTTATGGTGCATGTATTAAAGCTATTCCTTTAACAGGAATAAGGTTGCTATTTATTATAGTACGTAAAATCCTTGTGGTTTATTTCTGTTGCAGGTAATGATTTAAAGTAATCAAGCGTAATCTTTAAACCCTCGCTCCTGGAAACTTTTGGCTCCCAGCCTAATATAGCCCTTGCTTTGGTAATATCCGGACGGCGCTGTTTTGGATCATCTGTTGGTAATGGCAGGCTAATAAGTTTTTGATCGGTGCCTGTTAGCTTGATGATTTCCTCACCAAACTGCCTGATGGTTATTTCATCCGGGTTACCGATATTCATCGGCTGGGCATAATCACTATGTAAAAGCCTGTAAATACCTTCTACAAGGTCATCAACATAACAAAACGAACGGGTTTGTGAGCCATCGCCAAACATGGTTAATGATTCGCCCCTTAAAGCCTGGCCAATAAAGGCTGGCAATACGCGGCCGTCATTCAATCGCATGCGCGGCCCATAGGTATTAAATATCCGAATGATCCGTGTCTCTAAACCGTGAAAGGTATGATAAGCCATGGTTATTGCTTCCTGGAAACGCTTGGCTTCGTCATATACCCCGCGCGGGCCAACCGGATTTACATTGCCCCAGTATTCCTCTGGTTGTGGGTTAACGTTTGGATCTCCGTATACTTCTGATGTGGAAGCGATAAGCATCCTTGCTCCTTTTGAGCGGGCCAAACCCAGCAAATTATGCGTACCTAATGAGCCTACTTTTAGGGTTTGGATAGGAATCTTTAAATAATCAATCGGGCTTGCCGGCGATGCAAAGTGAAGTATGTAGTGAAGTTCGCCGGGAACAAATACAAAGGTGGAAACATCATGGTTATAAAACTCAAAATTCTCCAGCTTAAAAAGGTGTTGAATGTTGCGCAGATCACCTGTTATCAGGTTATCCATTCCAATTACATGGTAACCTTCTTTAATAAACCTGTCGCAAAGGTGCGAGCCCAAAAACCCTGCTGCTCCGGTAATTAATATTCTTTTACGGTTTGTCATTAACTTATTACTTTACGTCCGATACTATTATAATAAAACCCATGGTCTTTCATCCTGTCAAGATCGTAAAGATTACGACCATCAAATATAACGGGAGCATTTAACTTTTCTTTCATGAAATCAAAATCAGGGGTGCGGAAAACCGGCCACTCTGTTACAATCAGCAAAGCATCCGCGCCATCAAGCGCGCTGTACCTGTCTGCAGCATATTCAATTTTATCGCCAAGTAATTTCTTAACGTTTGGCATTCCTTCCGGGTCGTAAGCAATTACGGATGCGCCGGCAGCCAAAAGTTCATCAATGATGTATAAGGCAGGTGCTTCACGAATATCGTCGGTTTCGGGTTTAAATGCAAGGCCCCAAAGCGCAAACCTCTTGCCTTTTAAGCCGTCCTCTCCATAATAATCCCGCAGTTTAACTACCAGGCGCTTCTTTTGCGTTTCGTTAACCTCCATCACCGAGTTCAGGATCTTAAATTCGTAGTTATTTTCCCCGGCCGATTTTGCAAGCGCCTGCACATCTTTAGGGAAACAGCTTCCGCCGTAACCAACTCCCGGAAACAGGAAACGCTTGCCTATACGGGCATCGGCTCCCACGCCTTTACGCACCATATCCACATCTGCGCCAACCAGCTCGCACATATTGGCAATCTCGTTCATAAAAGTGATTTTAGTGGCAAGAAATGAATTGGCCGCATATTTTGTAAGCTCGGATGAGCGCTCATCCATATAAAGGATAGGGTTACCCTGGCGTACATAAGGTGCATAAAGATCGCCCATAATCACCCGCGCTTTTTCATCCATGGTGCCAATAACAACCCTGTCTGGTTTCATAAAATCCTCAACAGCCACACCTTCCCGTAAAAATTCGGGGTTTGATACTACCGCAAAGGGAATATCGGTATTGGCTTTCATTATCGCTGTAACCTTATCGGCGGTACCAACGGGTACGGTTGATTTGGTAACGATAACCTTATACTCGGTAATTAACTTTGCTATATCTTTCGCGGCACCAAGCACGTAACTGAGGTCGGCAGAGCCATCGGCACCCGGGGGCGTTGGCAATGCCAAAAATATAACCTTTGCAGGACCTATCGCTTCGGCAAGGTTGGTGGTAAATGTTAACCTCTCCTGTTTTATATTGCGGTGAAATAACAGGTCAAGGCCCGGTTCATAAATAGGCATTTGACCAGCGCGCATCTTATTAACTTTTTCTTCAACTATATCTACGCAGGCTACCTCGTTCCCGGTTTCGGCTAAGCACGTTCCGGTTACCAAACCAACATAGCCGGTACCAATTACAGCAATTTTCATTGTTTATATTGTTTTAAGTGTTTAAGTTCTAATCCCGCATTAATTTAAAGCAGGCTTTAAGCCCCACGTTTTTACTACTACAGTAATTAATAATTGTTACTACTTTTAACCCCGGCTAAGATAACGAACATAATTAAAATGGTGTTATTATATAATATTGGGTTAAGGTTATATTTTGTTGCCATATATATAGTGGCGTTTTTTAATAAAAAAGCCAGCCAGTGGATAAATGGGAGAAAAGACCAAAATCTTTTACGTATAAATAGTTGTATTTGGTTTCATTTTGCGTCACTCGGCGAATTTGAACAGGGGAGGCCCATTTTAGAAGCGTTGAGAGCTCTCCATCCCGATAAAAAAATCGTAGTCAGTTTTTTTTCACCGTCCGGATATGAGATCAGGAAAAATACCCCCCTTGCCGATTTTGTGTATTATCTGCCTTTAGATACGGCTGCAAATGCCGCTCAGTTTATCAATGCCATACAGCCCGAAATGGCTGTTTTTACCAAATATGAATACTGGTACCATTACTTTAATGAGCTGCACAAACACCAGGTGCCGTTGTTCATCATATCGGGAATTTTTAGGCCAAAGCAAATATTTTTCAAGTGGTTCGGTAGTTTTTCGCGTAAAACATTGAGCTTTGTAACTCACTTTTTTTTACAGGATGAAACATCAAAGCTGCTGCTACAAAACATTGGCTTTACCAATGTAACTGTAAGCGGCGATACCCGTTTTGATAGGGTTTGGGCCAACGCGCAGCACCACAAGGAGATAGCAGGGATTGCCGGATTTGTCAATGGTAAAAAAGTTTTTGTTGCCGGCAGTACCTGGCCACAGGATGAAGAATTACTGGCCGCGCTACCCGCACTATACCCGGATTGGAAATTCATTTTTGCACCACATGAAATTGGGGAAGAACGAATAAATAACCTTATCGGTTTATTACCCAAAGGCTCGGCAATAAAATACTCCGGGTTAATTCAAAAAGAGGAACACTCCGCTCGGCACTCATCATACGCCACGCTTATTATTGATAACATTGGTATGCTGTCTTCTTTATATGCGTACGGTGATCTTGCCTATATTGGCGGTGGTTTTGGTGCCGGCATTCATAACACATTGGAGGCGGCTGCATTTGGCCTGCCGGTAATATTTGGCCCCAATTACCAAAAATTTAACGAGGCGAGGGAATTAATAGCTTTAAAGGCCGGGTTTAGCATAAACGATGCTGCACAGCTGAAAGGCATTGTTGATACCCTTGCTACCGATGAAGCTTTTTATACCATCACCAGCAAAAAGGCCGCTACGTATGTAAAAGAACATACCGGGGCTACAGATAGCATCATGACTCAGATTGGTTAATACCAGGAAGATGGCCTGTTAGTACGATTTGCCCATATATGATTGCAGCAATATCACCGCCGATATGGTATCAACCAGCTCCTTATTCTGCCGGCCCTTTTTATTCATCCCGCTTTGCGCAATAACCGCCGAAGCCATTTTTGAAGTAAAGCGCTCATCAAGCATCTCGACAGGAATCTCCGGAAAGGTTTTTTTTAGCAGGCCTACAAAGCCTTTTACGTGAATAGCCGATTGTGACGGCGTGTTATCCATCTGTTTCGGTTCGCCTACAATGAACCGTTCAACCTGCTCTGTTTTAAAATACGTTTTCAGGTAATCAACTATATACATTGGATGTACCGTATCCAACCCGGTGGCGATGATCTGCAAAGGATCGGTAACCGCAATGCCAATACGCTTAGTTCCGTAATCAAAAGCCATTATTCTCATTTGGCAAAGATAGGAGATGTGAAAGGTGGTGAGAAAGGCCTGCGAAATTATTTCTCATATTATTAATCCTTGATACTTATTAAATCAGCATAAACACTCATCTGCCTATATATCTGCTTCCTATATAAAATCTATCCCTGTCATATCTCACATCCCAAATCTTCTTCTTATTTTGCACCAAATGCAGTTTAAGCAAATAGTAGGACAAGCGGCAACAAAACAACGGTTGCTTAACTCGGTGACAGAGAACCGGGTAAGCCATGCGCAGTTGTTTTTGGGCCCCGAGGGATCGGGAAGCCTTGCACTTGCTGTTGCCTATGCCCAATACCTATCCTGCGAAGATAAGCAACCGGATGACTCCTGTGGCGTATGTTCATCATGCCGCAAGTACAATAAATTAATGCATCCCGATCTGCATTTTTCATACCCTTTCTTCGCCAAACATAAGGATGATACCGCGCTTACTTTTATTGAGCAATGGCGCGAGGCTTTTACTGCAAACCCTTACATGAACCTGGATACCTGGCGCGGATACCTGGATGCCGAAAACAAACAAGCCAATATCAACATTGCCGAGTGCCACCAGATTATCAAGAAACTCAGCTTCAAACCATTTGAATCTGCCTATAAAATATTGATCCTTTGGCTGCCCGAATATTTGGAAAAAGAGGGGAACGCTTTACTGAAGATCATTGAGGAGCCTCAGCCAAATACACTTTTTATATTGGTGGCCCAAAACCAGGATCAGATCCTGAACACCATCCTTTCGCGCACACAGCTGATAAAAATCCCTTGCCTGCTTTCGTCCGAAGTGAAGGAATACTTAATTGCAGAGCACAATCAAACCGAGGATGCCGCGGCCGAAATTGCTTACCTCACCAATGGCAACTTAACCGAGGCATTAACCATGCTGCAGCAGGATACCAAGAGCTATCACACTTTATTTGTACAATGGCTGCGCTTGTGCTTCAGTAACAAAGGGCTGGAGGTTTTAACTTTTGTTGACCAGTTTGCCAAGATGGGAAGGGAGAACCAAAAGAATTTTTTACGATACGGCATCAGCTTTATCCGCGAGTGTTGCCTGCTGATAGCGGGCGCCGGCAACCTGGTACACCTGCCTGCCAAAGAGCTGGAAACAGCCCAAAAAATGACCAACGTGCTGAGCATAGAAAAAGCACAAACCATAAGCACCGAGCTTGAAAAGGCACATTACCACGTAGAGAGAAACGCAAACCCTAAAATTTTATTTTTAGATGTATCTTTACAGATTATAAAAATACTAAATTTAAAAACCATCCCTACGGGGAGTCAATATATACCAAATTAATTATGGGATGTGGAAGTTGCTCAACAGGGGGCGGATGCTCACCTGCGGGCTGTAAAAGTAATGGTTCATGCCTTACTAATGGTTGCAGCAAATTAGATGTTTACGATTGGCTATCCCATATGGATATGCCAACTAATTATAAACCGTATCCGGTTATCGAAGTAAAATTTAAAGGTTCGCGCAAGGAGTTTTTCCTGAATAACGACAATATTTACCTCGAAGCCGGCGAACTGGTAGCTGTTGAAGCAACTACAGGCGGCTATGATATTGGTCACGTTTCTATCACCGGCGAACTGGTGCGCATGCAAATGACCAAGCGCCATGTAAAAGAAGCCGACGTAGTTAAAAAGATCTACCGGAAAGCTACTGTAGCCGATGTAGAAAAGTGGAAAGCCGCCAAGGATATGGAGTGGGAAACCATGCACAAATCGCGTAAACTGGCGTTGGATCTTAACCTGAGCATGAAGCTTAGTGATGTGGATTACCAGGGCGATAAAACCAAGGCTACCTTTTATTATACAGCCGAAGGCCGTGTTGATTTCAGGGAGCTGATAAAAAAAATGGCCGAAACTTTCCGGATCCGGATAGAGATGCGCCAGATAGGGATGAGGCAGGAAGCAAGCCGTTTAGGCGGCATTGGCTCATGCGGACGCGAGCTTTGCTGTTCAACCTGGTTAACCGATTTTAAAACGGTTTCTACCTCGGCAGCCCGCTACCAAAACCTTTCTTTAAATACCTTAAAACTGGCCGGGCAATGCGGTAAGTTAAAATGCTGCTTAAATTACGAGCTGGATACTTACATGGATGCCCTTAAGCATATCCCTGATAATGTGAATGTGCTTAAAACCGAAAAGGGTGATGCTCGCCTGCAAAAAACAGACATCTTTAAAAAGATCATGTGGTTTAGCTATCCCCGCGAGGAATCATGGGTGCCTATGCCAATTGCCAAGGTTAAAGAAATTCAACAACTGAATCGTGAAGGTATTATCCCTGCCGATTTGGGCGAAATGGAGGAAGACGAAACACTAACCGTTAAAGCGCTTGACTATGAAAACGTAGTTGGCCAGGATAGCCTTACCCGCCTTGATGACCGTGCGCGCAGCAAAAATCAAAAGAAAAACAACAACAATAATCGCAATAAAACTCAAAAACCGGCTACTCCCGGCGGCGATGTAAAACCGAACAACCAGCAACGCCCGCCAGGAACAACGCCTGCAACCGAAAAAACAGCCGGCGCCCCGGACGCTAATCGCCCACCACAAGGTAGCCGCCCGCCAAAGCAACAAGGCAACCGTCCGCCGCAAAACCAGGGTAATAAGCCACAACAACAGGGGCCTAAACCACCGCAGCAAGGCAACAAACCACCACAGGAAGGTGACAGACCGCCGCGTGAAGGGGGCAATAATAACAGGCGTAACAGGCCAAACCGCCCAAACCCCAACAGCCAAAACCGTAACAATAATAATCCACCACAGCAGGATACACCACAATAAAATGAAACGGTTTATAAAGATACTTTATCCGGCAGCATGTATGTTAATCATGCTGCTGGGTAGCTGTACCGACCCTAAAGCGGTTATTGATGCCAACTCGGCCATTACAGATCATAATTGGTCGTACGTTAACCGGGTTAAGTTTGATTGCAACATCACAGATGCAAATGCTGCCTATAACCTTTACTTTAATTTAAGGGTTACCGATGCCTACAAATACTCCAATATGTTTGTACTCATTTATCAAACATTGCCCGGCAAACAGGTAAAAGTAACACGCTACGAAGTAAAACTTGCCTCCCGCGATGGGGAGTGGCTGGGTAAAGGCTCGGGTAATTTGTATAGCTACCAGCTGCCTTTTCAAACCAACATTAAATTCCCGGCAAAGGGCAATTACCATTTCGAGATAGAGCAAAACATGCGGGATAACCCTTTGCATGAAGTAAGTGATGTGGGCCTGAGGATAGCGAAGGTCCAGTAATTATTCCTTTTCCCCTGATCCCAAATACAGCCATGCCTAACTATAACCGCGCTTGATAAAGCCGGTGCCTGCGCTTCTTTTAATAAAGCCGTTGCCATGGGTAATAAACTGGCTCCTGATAATATTAGTAATTTTTGTAAGTAAAATATAGCTTATCTCATTTATTTCGGCCCCGTATTTTTTGGTATTACCTCTTATTTGGCAATGCCCTTTTTGTATATGCCCATTTCCTTTACTAAAAATATTATCTTAAATTTGCTAATATTTTTATCAAAATGAGTGCTGATATACTAATTATCGTAGCGGTTGTTATCCTGTTAATAGCCGTTTTATTATTCATCAAAAAGCCTAAGGCAGCTGAATTAATTTCGGCAGAGGAACTGAACAGGCTACGGGTAGAAAGTGACCAATTTAAAATTGCTCTGGCCAGGGCCGAGGAAAAAGCAAGCGGCTTATTAAGCGACAAGGAAAGTATCACCCGGTTTTTAAAAGAAGATAAGGACCGTATCCTGGATGAACTTTTCCAGGAACGCGCCCTGCTTGCTCAGGCCAATCAATCGCTGGAGAGTGCACGGTCCTACTATAAATCGCAGCAGGAAAAAATGCAGGAGCAAAAGCTGGAGATAGAGCAGATCCGTGTGCAGTTTCAGCGGGAGTTTGAGAACGTGGCAGAGAAGCTGCTGAAAGAAAAATCAAAGGAATTTATTGATGTAAACCGTACCAACCTGGATCTTATCCTTAATCCGCTTAAAGAAAACCTGAAAGCTTTTGAGGATAAAGTAGAGAAGGTTTACAACATGGAAGCCGCCGAGCGCAACACGCTTAAAGGGGTAATTACCCAACTGATGGACCTTAACAAACAGATAAGCGATGAAGCGCAGAATTTAACAAAAGCCCTTAAAGGCGATAACAAAAAACAAGGCAACTGGGGCGAGGTGATCCTGGAAAGGGTATTAGAACGCTCGGGCCTGGTTAAAGACCAGGAATACCGCATCCAGGCAGCGATGCAGGCCAATGATGGTTCACGTTATCAGCCGGATGTAATTATTGATCTGCCCGATGAAAAGCATTTAGTTATCGACTCCAAAGTATCCCTTATTGCCTACGAGCGACTGGTAAATGCTGATACCGAAGAAGACAGGAAACTGTTTGCCAAAGCACATATCGAATCTATCCGCGGCCACATCAATGGGCTATCGGCAAAAAAATATCATGATTTGTATAAGATCAATTCACCAGATTTTGTGTTGCTTTTTGTGCCGATAGAATCCTCTTTCAGCATTGCCGTACAGCTGGATGGCGAGCTGTTTAACTATGCCTGGGATAAAAAAGTGGTGATCGTGAGTCCGTCTACATTACTGGCAACCCTGCGTACCATTGCCAGCATGTGGAAACAGGAACGCCAGAACCGCAACGTACTGGAAATTGCCCGCCTAAGCGGCGATATGTATGATAAGTTTGTTGGCTTCCTGAGCGATATGGATAGCATAGGGAAGAATATTAGTTATACCCAAAATGCCTATAACAGCGCCATAAACAAACTTTCAGATGGCCGTGGAAATTTGACCACCACTGCCGAGAAAATCAAAAAGTTAGGTGCAAAGGCCGATAAGCAGATTGATCAAAAGTTTTTGGGGGATGAGTAAGCTCTTTTCAGCATCCTAATGCGGGAATAAAAAGCAATAAACGTAAGCCCAACTAACCCCGAAGTCATGCCGAATTTATTTCGGCACCCCACAGGACAGGTAGGCAGGGGATAAGTATACAAAATGCAAGTAGCAGACCTAACAGACGTGATTATCCTAAAGGCCTCATTTTTTAACTTTATAATACCCTCAAGCTAATGAAAAAGCTGTTATAAATTAAAAAGAGCGATTTTCCCTTTTTAGAAAACATTTACACTAAGTCCATTTTTTTTAATTTTACTTACCTAAACCGATTCCCAAAATGCTCTATAAACAAGGTCATGTTTATATAATGACAAACATTTATCGCACTACTTTTTACATTGGTGTCACCAGCGATCTACGTACGAGGGTTTGGCAACATATAAATGGAGAAGGGTCTGAATTTGTTAAGAAATACAAGCTTCATGATTTGGTTTACTATGAATACTTTGAGAGAATAACGGATGCTATCGATCGTGAAAAGCAATTGAAAAGATGGCATCAGGATTGGAAAATAAACCAGATTAAATCTGTAAATCCGGAGATGAAGGATTTAAAAGATGATTTGGAACTTTAATTTTATCGATGAACTTTTATGGTGTAGACTTGTCCTGTGGGATGCCGAAATAAATTCGGCATGACTTCGGGGGTTAGATCATAGATATTAGTAAGTTAATAAATTGTATATCGCAGACTTGTCCTGTGGGATGCCGAAATAAATTCGGCATGACTTCGGAGTTAGATCGCCTTTATCCTCACCCTGCCAAACCACACCTTTGCTTCCCCCGAAAAAAGCAACCCCATTGCTATCAATTCAACAACCACCTCTACAACAAACAACGTAGTTAAAACCACGGGAGATTTATAAGCCACTACAGACTCATGAGGCTTCAACACTATTACAGGATGGGTGATACTTGCAACCAGAGCGTAGGAGTTTATTAATATCAAAATAAGCATCACTATCCTTGCCCATTTCCGGCCCTCGCCGGTCATAAAAATGAAGTAAAAGAGAAAGCCGAACAGAAATATAAAAGCCGCCAGGTTAATGCCCTCCAGCAAATTGCTGACCATTTGCAAAAGCAACGCCAAATAGAGCAGAAAAGTGCCCGCAATTACTTTGTTGGGCACCATCCCCTCGGGATGTTTATTCAAATAAAACCAGCCAAAAAGTTTGTTCAGCATTTACTCTGATTTTTTAAATGCATTCCATCCCTGGGCTTTCAAAGGATGCGAATTTCCTGCTTTGGTGATCAGATTACAGCCCGCTGAAGGCTCTGTGATATGACCAATGATGGTAATATCCATTTTAAACTTGATCTTGTCGTAGTCGGCCTGTTTAACGGTAAAAAGGAGCTCATAGTCCTCTCCACCACTCAGTGCGCACACGGTTGGATCAAGATTAAATTCGCGGGCCGTTTCAAAGGTCATTGGGTCTAAAGGGATCTTTTCTTCATATATGCTGCAGCCTTTGGCGCTCTGCTTGCAGATGTGCATAATTTCTGATGCCAACCCATCAGATACATCTATCATGGCTGTAGGTTTTACATCAATACTTTTCAATAATTCAACAATATCCCTACGGGCCTCAGGTTTAAGCTGGCGTTCAACAATGTAATCTTTTCCCTCCAGGTCGGGCTGAATATTAGGATTTTCCAAATATATAAGTTTCTCCCTTTCAAGTAGTTGCAAACCAGTATAAGCACCACCAAGATCGCCTGATACGCAGATCAGATCCCCTTCACCGGCACCGTTACGGTAAACAATGTCGGCTTCATCAGCATACCCTATGGAGGTTACGCTGATCACTAAACCTTGTTTTGATGATGTTGTATCGCCACCAATCAAATCCACATTATATTTTTCACAGGCAATGTAAATGCCTTCATACAATTCTTCTATAGCCTCCAACGGAAACTTGCTTGATAAACCTATCGAAACCGTAACCTGCGATGCCGTTCCATTCATGGCATAAATATCACTCAGGTTTACCTGGATGGCTTTATAGCCTAAATGCTTTAGCGGGGTATAAGCTAAATCAAAATGGATTCCTTCAAGCAGCATATCGGTACTTATTAACACCTTTTTGCCAGTAAAATCAAGTACTGCTGCATCATCACCAACACCCTTAACCGTGCTTGCCTGCTCCAGCTTTATATTTTTAGTTAAATGGTTTATCAAACCAAATTCGCCTAAGTCTTCTAAATTCGTTCTTTCCTGATTTTCAAACATATCCTTTATGATTACACCTGTTTAGGTGATTTCATTTATTAATTTTTTTATAATTTTAACACGAGTAAATTGCTCCTGTTTTTTCTCAAAATTTTTCGCGCCGTCGCAAAAAACCGCTTGCTGCCTACCGCCGAAGGCGGGAAATTTTTTTATAATTTAGGGTAGTTATTAAAAATGCTATTTTGTTAGCCCCCAAATTTTCGCGCCGCCGCAAAAAACACTGTATCCGCCAAAGGCGGAAAAATTTTTTAGCTTTTTAGGGCCTTTTCTTACTCGTCATTGCGAGGTATGAAGTATCTACTCTCCTCCATGCTTCTTCACCCTGTACAGTTTGCGAATAGATCCTTCGTTCCTCAGGATGACAAACCTTTTTAACGTCATTTCCCCTTCAGTGTCTCCCGGATTCTCCCCTCGCAATATGGGACGGTTTATTTATTTATATACCCCTTACAACCCCAATCTTGCCGAAATCTCCAGCATTCTTTCAATAGGTTTCACTGCTCTTTCAATAATATCGGCCGGTACAGTAACTTCTGGCATCTCATTTTTAAGGCACAGGTATAATTTTTCCAGTGTATTCCGTTTCATGTGCGGGCAATCGTTGCAGGCACAGCTGTTATTTGGTGGCGCCGGTATAAATGTTTTATCCGGGTTTTCCTTTTGCATCTGGTGTATAATACCTGCCTCGGTCGCTACAATAAATTCCTTATCCGGGTGACTGCCTGCATATTTCAGGATGCCGGTAGTTGAACCTATGTAATCGGCCATCTGCAAAATAACCTCTTCACACTCAGGGTGAGCCAGCAGCTTAGCACCCGGATGTCTTTCCTTCAGTTTTGTTATTTTTTCGCGACTAAAAATCTCGTGCACCATACAGGCTCCGTTCCATAACACCAGATCGCGACCGGTTTTTTTGGCCACCCAGGCACCAAGATTTTTATCCGGTCCAAAAATTATCTTCTGGTCTTTTGGCAAACTTTCAACTATTTGTACGGCATTGCTTGATGTACAAACAATATCGGTCATAGCTTTTAGTTCGGCAGTACAGTTTACATAAGTGATCACCAGGTGATCAGGATACTTTTCCTTAAATTTTTTAAATAAATGTGGCGGACAACTATCTGCCAATGAGCATCCTGCCTTTAAATCGGGCAATAAAACCTTCTTTGTAGGTGAAAGTATCTTGGCAGTTTCGGCCATGAAATGCACCCCGGCGAAAACGATAATATCAGCATCCGTTTTTGCAGCTTCCTGAGATAAGCCGAGGCTATCTCCAATATAATCTGCAATATCCTGAATATCAGGTTCCTGGTAATAATGCGCCAAAATAACGGCATTTTTTTCCTTTTTAAGTTTTTCAATTTCAGCAAAAAGATCAAGGCTTGGGTCGATGTATTCGTCCACAAATCCCGTCACATTTATTTCTTCGAAGATATCCATTTCAACAAATCAATTAATAACAACTAATTATTTATATAAATAAAACTATTACTTGTTAAGGTGTTAGTTATGTGCAAAAGTCGGTATAGATTTTAGATTAAAAGTTATTTTTCATTTTTTATTAACAGTTATCAACACTTTGTTAGCTCGTATCACTTTGATTTTGTGAATTCTAATAGTTTCAAATTTTTCTTTTGAAAGTTATATGTTAATATTTTGTTAATGTTTAAAATGTTAGCTTTAGTGTTTAAAGTATGCAAAAGTCGCTCAAAAATTATTCATTTCATTTACAAAATCCAGGGTTATCCACACTTTGGTTATTTATTAGCTATTTCTTTACATCAAATTAACATCTTTATCCCTGTTATTAACATATCGTGTACATTTGCACAACTTATATATAAAATATGACCCGAACTGTTGATTTCCTGATCGTAGGATCAGGCATTGCCGGACTAAGTTTTGCCCTTAAGGCTGCGAAACATGGTAAGGTTCTGATAGTTACAAAATCAAATGAAGACGAATCTAACACTAAGTATGCCCAGGGCGGTGTTGCTGTAGTTGTGGATAAGAAGGAGGATTCTTTTGAAAAACACATTGAAGACACCTTAATTAGTGGTGATGGCCTTTGCGACCGTGATGTTGTGGAAGCCGTTGTTAAAGAAGGACCGGAGAGAATTAATGAAATTATTGATTACGGGACTAATTTTGATAAAACGAACGAAGGTTTTTATGACCTGGCCAAAGAGGGGGGCCATTCCGAATTTAGAGTTTTACATTATAAGGATGTGACCGGACTGGAGATTGAAAGGTCATTGTTAGAAGAGATCCACAAGAATCCCAATATTGAGATATTAACACATTATTTCGCGGTAGATTTAATCACCCAGCACCATTTAGGCCAGCTGGTAGGAAAATCAAGTACGGATATAACCTGTTACGGTATTTACGCCTTTAATACGGAGAGTAATGTTGTTGAAAAAATATTATCGAAGGTTACGGTGATGGCATCCGGTGGTGCCGGCCATATTTATTCAATTACCACCAATCCAACTATTGCTACCGGTGATGGCATTGCCATGGTATACAGGGCAAAAGGTAAGGTGAGGAATATGGAGTTTATTCAGTTTCATCCTACAGCTTTGTATAATCCGGGTGAGTATCCTTCGTTTTTGATATCTGAGGCTGTACGAGGCTTTGGCGGGATATTAAAGCGTACCAATGGTGAAGAGTTTATGCAGGAGTATGATCCGCGTAAATCATTGGCGCCAAGGGATATTACCGCGAGAGCTATTGATGCCGAGATAAAAAAATCGGGCGAGGATTTTGTTTACCTGGATATTCGTCACCGCAGTAAAAAAGATATTTTAAATCATTTCCCTAATATATATGCCAAATGCCTGGAGATAGGTATTGATATGACCAAGGATATGATCCCGGTTGCGCCGGCCTGTCATTATATGTGTGGTGGCGTTATGGTTGATCATGTAGGCCAGTCATCTATATTAAGGTTATATGCCTGCGGCGAATGCTCATCAACAGGTTTGCATGGCGCTAATAGGTTGGCATCCAATTCTTTATTGGAGGCTTTAGTTTTTGCACATCGTATTTATGAAGATGCTGTAGATAAATTTAACGATTTTGTGATACCCGCTAATATCCCGGATTGGGACGAGCATGGTGTACAATTATCAAACGAAGATATTTTGGTTACGCACAACGTACGCGAAATGCAGAAGCTGATGAATGACTATGTAGGCATTGTACGGTCTGATTTCAGGCTGGAAAGGGCTATGCGGCGTTTAGGCTTATTGTACGAGGAAACAGAGTCATTTTATAAAAAAACTAAACTATCCGTAAAACTTTGCGAGCTGCGTAATTTAATCCAGGTATCATTCATCGTGGTAAAATCGGCCATGTTACGTAAAGAGAGCAGGGGGTTGCATTATACTACTGATTATCCAGTACATGCTGAAGAAGTTAAGGATACGGTGTTTTAAAAGAAATTTAAAAAAATATGTCATTGCGAAGTACGAAGCAATCGCATGCTATACAGGGCGTACTTGTACCATTCGCGATTGCTTCGTACTTCGCAATGACATGGTTGTTCTTTGATTCTATGTTGAAACGTCATCCAGTTGTGCCTTTGTAGTACACGGTGAAGAAAAAGACGAGGAATATGAGCGGAAAACGGGATTCGAACCCGCGGCCTTCAGTTTGGGAAACTGATGCTCTACCAGCTGAGCTATTTCCGCTTATTTTGTCTTCAAACATAAAGAAAATTAATTATTGAATTATTGAATTATTGAATTATTGAATTATTGAATTATTGAATTATTGAATTATTGAATTAGCTTAGTTAGATATGAATGATGTTAGCAGAATAGAGTTTGCTGAGATGTTTAAAAAACGAACAAAAAAATTTGTGGTTGATAATATTAAGCTTTTCAAGTCTTTGCCTAAAACAGAGGAAGCAAAAATAATAGGGAGACAATTATTACGTTCGTCGTCGTCTGTCGGGGCAAATTACAGGGCCGCTTGCAGGGCACGATCTCAAGCCGAGTTTCATGCCAAACTATCTATTGTGGTAGAAGAGGCTGATGAATCGGTATTTTGGATGGAAGTATTAGTTGAAGCTGAAATAATTAAAATTTCTGATATTTCTATTTTAATGGATGAAGCAAATCAAATTCTTAAAGTAGTATCAGCGTCAAGAAAAACAGTAACTATTAATAAAATTAACTAAATCAATAATTCAATAACTCATTAATTCAATAATTTAAAAATGCCAGTTATATTACCAGTTAAAGGTAAAAGCCCGGTTTGGGGCGAAGATTGTTTTATAGCCGAGAATGCCACCATTGTGGGTGATGTGGTGATGGGCAGCAATTGTTCTGTTTGGTTCAACGCGGTTATCCGCGGTGATGTGCATTACATTAAAATAGGGGATAACACCAATATACAGGATGGAGCTGTGATACATGCCACATATTTAAAAGCACCTACAAACATAGGGAGCAACGTATCTATAGGGCATAATGCGCTTGTACACGGCTGTACCCTGCATGATCATACGCTGATAGGCATGGGTGCCATTGTGATGGATCATGCCGTAGTGAATGAGTTTGTTATCATTGCAGCCGGTACCGTGGTATTGGAAAACACCATTTGCGAAAGCGGCTTTTTATATGCCGGTGTACCTGCCAAGAAAATAAAGCCTTTAACAGATGAGCAAATGGCGATGCTTAAGCAGCTTCCAAAAAATTATATAATGTATTCGGGTTGGTTTAAGGAGTAATGGGCTCCTTGGGCACCGTAATAGGTTCTTCTGCTTCCCAATTGGGTCTAAGTGTGATCTCTTTTTCGTTTATCCAGATATTTTCCGGTTGCTTTTTTAAGTGAACGTTTCCGCTGTCCCATTTGCCATTACGGTTCTCATCATAAATAACCCTCACCATATATTTTCCGGTTAAATAGTTTTTGTAAACTAAAGAAGTGCTTTTGGTAATGGCGTTACTTTGCAATATTGTTTTTTGATCGTTCAGCAGTTCAACTACGTAAGCTTTTGAGGTATCGGGCACGGTAACCTTAACGGTAAGGGTACTGTAGTTTTCTGTTTTATCTGATTGAAATTTCTTTGCAGCATATTTATTCTTATCGCCATAGATATCTGTAAAGGCGGCTTCATTAAATATCAGTTCATATTTAGCATTTTGCCGCCACCGGTATTTTAGCGTGAGAAACTTAGTATTCCCTGTGTCTTTTTGTAAGGTATAGTCAGATGTTGCCAGTGTGATGGAGTCTTCTTTAAGAGAGATCTGCGCGCTGTTTATTGTTTCGATGGGCAGGTTACTGGTAATTTTTAAGTCTTCGCCTGGCTTTAACTTATCGTTTGATATATTGTATTTGAAATTGAATACCCTTAAAAATACTTCCTTTTTGCTTTTTAACAGGTAAGTGGTATCAACGGGTTTGTTGTTATCATAAACGGCTACCCGTATCGAATCGAAGTTCATGTATTTTACATATACCGAGGCTGTATCTTTCGTTTTACTAAATTCTACGTATTTCTGATTATTGATATCTGCAGGGTATATAATTTTTAATGATGGTTTTATTAAAGCTTTATTAAAAACAAATAACATCTTTCCATCAACATCAAAACGCTTTTCGGCAAACCTGAATTTCTCCGGGAATTGTTTAAACAGATTTAGCTTGACGTTCTTCGTGTCGGATTTTAAATCGATCGGTTTTTTAAGGAAACCGATCAATTCATTATCGTTATTAAATATCTTATCCGGACTGGCCTCTTTCAGCGCGTAAATTCTGTACTTGTCCTCATGAAGATTATTCAAACTGAAATTTCCCGATGAATCTGTTGTCGTAAAAATAGAAGGCTTCTTTTTTCCAAAAAGTAGGGAATCCTGTTTTAAGGGGAAAAGCATCACAGTGATATCCTTTTCTTTTTCCTGGGTGAGGGTATTGGTTACCGATCCCGAAATACTCAATGAGTCGATATGCGGACCTGTAGAAAATACGTAGGTGAAATTTTTCATCACGTTACTTTCGTTCACATCCTGGATGGATTTTCCGAAGTTGATAACGTAGGTTGTATTTTTATGGAGTGTGTCTTTAAAAACTATGCGCAGCTTCTTTTTATTGGAAGTGTACTCCGGTGCTTTTTCCATCGTTGGGCTCATGGTGATTTCCTGGTACTGGTTGGTGAGTTTTATAAACTCATCAAATTCCAGGTCAATTTCTTTGGCAACAAAATTTCGGGTTTTGTTGGCCGGCAGCGCCTTCACTAAAACCGGAGGAGTTACATCGCGCGGCCCTCCCTGGGGCTGTTGTTGCGCGGCGCAGCCAGAAATCAATAAAACAACAAAAATATAGAGGAGAAAATTGTAAAAATTGGCCGGTTTTTGATTTAACATAGTTTTTAGGCGATATAAGCGATTTTTATGTTTTTATGAACTCCGCTATTAAAAATCTGAAATAATTGATTTAAAAAGACTTTTTATAATTATTTAATTATCAGTACTTTACGTATTATCTTGATACATGAACCATCAAAACAGAAACATCTGATGGCGACACGCCCGAAATTCGTGAAGCCTGGCCCAAAGTGCGCGGTTTTATGCGCATCAATTTTTCACGTGCTTCTTTTGATAGTGACACCAAAGTATGATAATCAAAATTTGGATTGATTTCCCGGTCTTCCATTTTTTTCATCCGGTCTACAATTTCCAATTCTTTTATAAAATAACTCTCATATTTAATTTTTATTTCAGCCTGCTCAATTGTTTCTTTATCGTAGGTCGATAACATTTCCTCTAAACCGCTGTCGGCTGTTTTAAGATCGTTAAATCCAATCTGCGGGCGGCTCAACAAATTGAAAAGCTTAGCGCCCTGGTTAATGGCCGAAGTACCTAATTCTGCCAACAAGCCATTTACTGCTGATGGATCGATAGACTTACTGCGGGTGTAGGCCACAATATCATCCGAGTTTTTTACTTTCTGATTTACCTTTTCTAAACGCTCATCGCTGATTAAACCCAGGTCGTGGGCCATAGGAGAGAGGCGGATATCTGCATTGTCCTGGCGTAAAAGCAGGCGGTGTTCTGCCCTCGAGGTAAACATGCGGTAGGGTTCTTCGGTACCTTTGGTTACCAGATCATCAATCAAAACACCAATATATGATTCAGATCTTTTCAGAATGAGCTCATGTTTATCATTGATTTTTTGGTGCGCATTAATACCCGCGATGAAACCTTGTGATGCGGCTTCTTCATATCCGGTAGTTCCGTTGATTTGCCCGGCGAAGTAAAGGTTACTGATTAGCTTGGTTTCTAAAGTTAATCCCAGTTGGGTAGGTGGGAAGTAATCATACTCGATGGCATAACCCGGGCGGAACATTTTAGCATTCTCAAATCCGGGGATCTGGATTAATGCTTTGTATTGTACATCCTCTGGCAGGGAGGTAGAGAAACCATTTACGTAGATCTCTACTGTATTTAAACCTTCGGGTTCTACAAAAATCTGGTGACGGTCGCGCTCAGCAAAACGGTTGATCTTATCTTCTATAGAAGGGCAGTAACGCGGACCTAATCCTTTGATTCTGCCAGTAAACATTGGCGATTTTTCAAAACCTTCTTTTAAGGTTTCGTGTACGTTGGTATTGGTATAGGTGATCCAGCAGCAACGTTGTTCTTTAATCATCTCTACATCGGTATAGGAAAATCTACCGCGGTCTTCATCGCCCCATTGCTCTTCCATCAACGAGTAATTCAGGCTACGTCCATCAATGCGGGGTGGGGTACCGGTTTTCATTCTGCCGGCCTCAAAACCTAATTGTGATAGTTGTTCGGTTAATCCTGTTGCTGATTTTTCACCAGCCCGGCCACCGCCAAATTTCTTTTCGCCTATGTGGATGATGCCATTTAAAAAGGTACCATTGGTAAGCACTACTGAGTCTGCTTCTATCTCTACACCCAGTGATGTACGCACCCCTGCAACGGTATTTCCCTTTACTAAGAGGGATGCTACAGTGTCTTGCCAGAAGTCAACATTGGGGGTTCTTTCCAATGCTAAACGCCATTCTTCAGCAAAGCGCATACGGTCGCTTTGTGCTCTTGGGCTCCACATAGCGGGACCTTTTGACTGGTTTAACATCCTGAATTGAATAGATGATTTATCCGTGATTATTCCCGAATATCCACCCATGGCATCAATCTCGCGCACTATCTGTCCCTTGGCAACACCGCCCATGGCGGGGTTACAACTCATCTGTGCAATGGTGCCCATATTCATGGTGATGAGCAAAACAGATGATCCCAGGTTGGCAGCGGCAGCAGCAGCTTCACAGCCTGCATGCCCGGCGCCAACCACAATAACGTTATATTTCCTAAACATTTTATACCTCCATGTTCCACGTGGAACAATCAAAATCTCTCTATATATAACGGCAGATATTTGCCGTTATGAGCGTCTTTATACTCCATGTTCCACGTGGAACATGGAGTATATATTGTTATTATTTTGGCTGATTAGCCGGTGTTTTAATTAACCTCTGCCTGCGTTTATAAGGGTATGTAGGCAGGGGTAATTGTTTTAGTTTAAAAGATCGTGCTTATTATAAGTCTTCACTTTTTTTTTAATTTACTTGTTCTTTTTTTGAAATAAACTACCTGTTTATAGTTACTGACAGGTCTTTTTATATTCAAAATTACCTCTTTTATACTGATGTTCCACGTGGAACCTTTAATAATGACACCAGTGCTACAGTACCCCAAACACCCTCTAATACCACAAAAGGGTAGAAACTCACCATGTAAGAAGCGTAGCAGCAAGTACCTGCACCTATAAAATTCATCAGCTTATAAGCTTTGCTTTCTGATGATAGCTTGTTGATTAAATTAAGTACAAAGGCTATCAATAAAATGATAACACCTATCGATGCTATGATATCTGATAGTTTCATTTTATGCTTCTTTAAGCTCAGTTAGTTCAATCCAACGGGCGCTTTTTGCATCAAGTTTTTTGTTTAAATCAGCTATCTGCGCCATTATCTCGTTCAGCTTTACAAGTTCGATACCTACCTTGTTTAGCTGTTCTGTTTTATCCTTTATTTGGTTTTCTATCACGGTAATTTCAGCTTCGGTTGTTTCCAGTTCCTTGGCTTCTTTAAAGCTTAATTTGCTTTTTTTAGCAGCAGGTGCAGGGGTTGGCGCAACTGGGCCTTTTTTGTTTTGTTGCTTGGCTTCTTCCAGCTCTATTCTGTATGATGAATAGTTGCCATTATATATGCGTACCTGGCCTTGTCCTTCCATAATAAATAGCTGGTCGGTTAGCTTATCTAATAGATACCTATCGTGAGATACCATCATTAATATGCCCGAATAATTGGTTAAAAATTCTTCCAAAACATTCAGCGTATCAATATCCAGGTCATTGGTTGGCTCATCCAGGATCAGGAAGTTTGGGTTCTTCATCAGGATGCTCATCAGCTGCAGGCGTTTCTTTTCGCCACCGCTTAGTTTAGATATAAAGCCATACTGCTTAGCAGGTGGAAACAGGAATAAGGTAAGTAGGGCAGAGGCCGAGATCATTTTACCATCGGCCATGGTAATAAACTCAGCTACGTTTTTTACTATATCTATAACCCGTTCATCATCCTTAAAAACAATACCCGATTGGTGAAAATAGCCAATCACCGTGGTTTCACCTTTTACTATGGTTCCCTTATCTGGCTGTAAAGCGCCGGTTATTAAATTAAGCAGCGTTGATTTACCCGTGCCATTCTTCCCGGCTAAACCAATACGATCGCCTTTTTTAAATATATAGCTGAAGTTATCGATATAGGTATTGCCGTTGAAACCTTTATAAAGATGTTCCATCTCCATGATCTTGTTTCCCTGGCGCGCTGTTTTAACGCTTAGTTCAACTTTTTCGCGGATACCGCCACTCTTGGTTTTATCTTCCAAATCATAATAGGCATCAATACGGGCTTTTGATTTGGTACCCCGAGCCTGTGGCTGGCGGCGCATCCATTCCAACTCTTTACGCAGTAGGTTGCTATTTTTTTGAAATGCTGCATCATCAGCTGCGTCGCGCTCTGCTTTCTTCTCCAGGTAATAACCGTAGCTGCCATTGTAGGGTACTATTTTACCCCGGTCAATTTCCAATATCTCGTTACAAACGTTATCCAGGAAATACCTGTCGTGCGTAACCATTAATATGGTTTTTGATCCATCGGTCAATAATTTCTCCAACCATTCAATGGTATCAATATCCAGGTGGTTGGTAGGCTCATCTAAAATATAAATATCCGGGTCTTCAATTAATAGCTTAGCCAATGCCAAACGTTTCTTTTGCCCGCCCGATAGGGTAGTGATAGGCTGATTAAGATGGTGGATATCCAACCGGCCCAAAATGGTTTTAATTTTATATTCATATTCCCAGGCATCCACCTCGCTCATCTCTTCCATTATTTTTTCAATGGCTTTGGCATTGTCCGGGTCGTTTTCCAATAACTCTTCGTATTTACGAATCATCTGCTGCTGCACATCATCAGCATGAAAAATGTAATCGCTGATGGTAACCGCATCTTTAAAACCTGGATCCTGCTCCAGGTAACCCATGTTAAGATCACGGGCCTGCACTACCTTGCCTTCGGTTGGTTTAATATAACCAGCCAGTAATTTTAATAAAGTTGATTTACCGGCGCCATTAACGCCAACCAGCGCAACTCTGCGACCGCGGTTAATGCCTATGGTTATATTTTTAAATAACCAGTTGTCATGAAATTGATGGCCAAGATTCTCGGCGGATAGATAAGTACTCACGATAGTTGTTTTATTACGTTTGACGGGTACACAAATACACCCACCTCATTTTTTGTTGATTGTTTGTACATGGCCAATGCCACGGTTTCGGCAGGTATGCTCCTGTATTTTTTTAAACTGCCCATCAGCAACGGATCAATCACTTTCGCAAGTCCGCCTGCAATCTTTTCCATCAACCGCTTTTCCTGCCTGTCGCCGGTTAATAATGATGGCCTGTATATATAGGTAGAGTTTATTCCCACCTTTGTAATATCATCCTCTGTTTCTCCCTTCACCTTTGTATAAAAGTTGCCCGAAGAAGCGTTTGCACCTATGGCAGAGACTAAATGATATTGCTTAACGCCATTTTTATGCGCTAATTGTGCCAGTTGTAAGGGATAATCATGATCTATCTTGTGATAGACTTTCAAATCGGGTGTTTTAGCTTTGGTTGAACCTAAACAGCAAAACAGAGCATGCCCTGTTATAGCGTTGGCATACGTATCCAATTGGTCAAAATCCACCACCAGCTGCGTTAATTTTTTATGCTGAATATCAATTTTTTTCCTCACCAGGATTAAAACCTCATCATAAAACGTTTCGCGCAGCAAAATCTGGAGCAATTTACTGCCAATAAGTCCGGTTGAACCTGCAATAATAGCTTTATTTGCCATAGGTTATTAACTTTTTGCAAAAATACACATATTTAATTTGTGGAATGAATATTGTATGTTTAAACATATAAATGGAGATATAACAATGAAAACAATATTTTATCCTGAAAACGAACGTGGTAAAAATGATATAGGCTGGTTGAAAGCTAATTTTTCTTTCAGTTTTGGCCCGTATTACAATCCCGAACTGATGCATTTTGGGGTTTTAAGGGTTTTAAACGATGATATTATAGCGGGGGGCAAAGGCTTTGGACTGCATCCGCATGATAATATGGAGATAGTGACCATCCCGCTGGAAGGTGGCCTGGAGCACCAGGACAACATGGGTAATAAAGGAGTGATCAACGCTGGTGATGTGCAGGTGATGTCGGCCGGTACAGGAGTTTATCATTCAGAATATAATGCATCTGCAACCGAGACCGCCAAAACGCTTCAGATCTGGATTTTCCCGAGAGAAAGAAACGTGCAGCCTCGTTATGATCAAAAAAGTTTTAAAGATGTGTTTAAATTAAATGAGTTAACGGTTATGGTATCACCTGGAAAAGGGGAGGGTACCCTTTGTTTACACCAGGATGCTACTTTTAGCATGGGTACTTTTGAAGCCGGGAAAGCGCTTAATTATACTATAAAAACTCCCGGAAATGGCGCTTACGTGTTCCTGTTAGATGGGAAGGCTAAATTAAATGGTGACACTTTAAACAAAAGAGACGCGATGGGTGTTTATGATACCAGTTCATTTACAATTGAAACCGAAGAGATATCCCGATACCTGATCATTGATGTGCCAATGTCATAAATCTGCAAGCCGACCCTAAAGGTTAATTTTCCTGAACTGCAAAACATTTTGACGGTAGGTTGTTTTATCTGTCGAATTTATAATGTATCATATGGCAGAACAAGCAATTACGGGTTGGCGAAAATGGATGATGGGCATTGGTGAACAATGCGTTTTCTTCGGCCGGTTTTTCAGAAACATATTTGCGGGAGGCTTTGAGTGGTCTGAATTTGTAAGGCAATGTTATGAAATAGGCTATCGCTCCATGATGTTGGTAGGCATTACCTCCTTCATCATGGGGTTTGTGCTCATTCTTCAACTGAGGCCATCGCTTGTTGCACTTGGGGCCGAAAGTATGCTGCCTAAAACCCTCGCGGTATCTTTTATCCGCGAAATGGGCCCTGTAATTACGGCCATTATCTGTGCCGGAAAAATAGCCTCCAGTATAGGCGCCGAGCTGGGTAGTATGAAGGTTTCCGAGCAAATAGATGCTATGGAAGTATCCGGTGCTAACCCCATCCAATACCTGGTTGTTACCCGTATTTTAGCTACCACATTGATGGTTCCTTTGCTATCTGTAATTGGAGACGTTATAGGGCTTTTCGGGGGCTTTCTGGCCCTTAATATCACTGATGCCATCAGTTTTTCACTCTACTTTAATAAATGTATCGGCTCGCTTGATTTCTCCGACTTTTTACCGGCGCTTGTTAAAACTATATTTTTTGGCTTCGCGATAGGCTTTGTGGGATGCTATAAGGGTTATCACTCCAATAAAGGTACCGAAAGCGTGGGTATCGCGGCAAACTCTGCCGTAGTAACAGCGTCCCTCTGGATTTTTGTTATTGATGCTATAGCTGTTCAAATCACCAGTATATTATTTTATAGGTAAGATGGCGGCAGAGAAAGAAATTAACGGCATAAATAAAAAGCCGCAGAAACCTAAGGATGAGGTTGTTATTCACGCCAGTGGTTTAAAGAAAGCTTTTGGAGAAAAAGAGGTATTGAAAAATATAACCTTTGATCTGAAACGCGGCGAGAATATGGTGGTGCTGGGCAAATCGGGCGAGGGTAAATCTGTTACCATACAATGCGTAGTAGGCATGTTGAAGCCCGATGAAGGCGATCTGAAGGTTTTTGGTGAAGATGTGGCCGATATGAGCGATGAGGAACTGAAGCAGCTGCGCATTAAAATAGGTTTCCTGTTCCAGAGCGGCGCTTTATATGATAGTATGACCGTGCGCGAGAACCTCGAATTCCCGCTCACCAGGGTACTTAGGCTGAAAGACCAGGCAGAGATAGACAAAAAGGTAGAAGAGGTGCTGGACAACGTTGGATTGCTTGAGGCGATTGATAAAATGCCCTCAGATCTATCCGGAGGGATGCGTAAAAGGGTAGGGCTGGCCCGCACGTTGATTGTAAACCCGGAGATTATGCTTTACGATGAGCCAACCACAGGGCTTGATCCCATAACCTCGCGCGAGATAAGCGAACTCATACTCCATATGCAAAAAAAATATAAAACATCATCTATCATCATTACTCACGACCTGGAATGTGCCCGTATAACGGCCGACCGCATTGTGATCATGAACGATGGAGAATATATAGCCGAAGGTACCTGGAAAGAGCTCCAAAAATCGGATAACGAACTTGTAAGATCATTTTTTAACGAAACAACATGAGAACCACATCATCGCAAAAAATAAAAATTGGACTATTTACCTTCGCCGGATTGGTGGTATTGGTTTTGGCTGTATTCTTCATTGGTAACCAAAAAGGAATGTTCAACTCCACCTTTACGGTTTACGGCACATTCAAAAATGTAAACGGCCTGCAAGTGGGCAATAACGTGCGTTTTGCCGGTATAAACGTTGGAGTAGTGCAGGCTATAAATATCGTAACAGATAGTTCGGTAAGGGTTGACCTTACGCTTAACAACAACGTGAAAAAGTTTGTAAAAGCCGATTCTAAGCTGAGTATAGGCAGCGATGGTTTAATGGGCGATAAACTGGTTGTTTTGGCGCCCGGGGGCGTAACCAGCACCCAGGAAGTACAGGATGGGGGCAGGTTGGGATCTGTAAACCCGGTGGATGTGGACAAGATAATAGTCAAACTTACCAAGGTGGCTGATAATGCAGAATCGATGACTGCAAGCCTGGCAGAAATTGTTGGCAAGATCAACAGCGGCAAGGGTAGTATTGGTCGCCTTTTAAATAATGAAAGCCTGTCCAGAAGCCTGGAAAGTACGGTAAAACAGGCACAAACAACCATGAAAAACGTACATGCCACTACGGGTACTTTAAATGAAGACCTGAAGGCCGCACAATCAAATTTCCTGTTAAAGGGCTTCTTTAATAAAAAGAAAAAAGCGGCAAAAGCAAAACAGGATTCCATCAAAAAAGTACAGGAAAATCTACAGAAAGAAAAGGAAAAGGCAGCTAAGGATAAAGCGGACAATTAAAATTCAAACGGATAGCAGTAGCGTTAAAAAAGCAAAGGCCACGATTTTCGTGGCCTTTGCTTTTTTATAAATCTTTCAATCGATAGGGAAGAAATTATTTCTGAACGATCTAAATATTATCGGTTTTA
Source organism: Mucilaginibacter sp. P1_A3 (assembly GCF_056406855.1). Classification (NCBI taxonomy): domain Bacteria; kingdom Pseudomonadati; phylum Bacteroidota; class Sphingobacteriia; order Sphingobacteriales; family Sphingobacteriaceae; genus Mucilaginibacter; species Mucilaginibacter sp. P1_A3. Next base: position 162,280 of record NZ_JBFTZJ010000008.1, on the reverse strand, counting down.
CTCCGTTTTTCCATCAGGTTTAGCCGCGGGTTTCTTTTTAGGAGCAGCCTTTTTAACCGCAGGTTTTGGTTTTTCAACCTCTGGATGATCAATAACCAGTGGCAACTCCTGTTGGTGTGCCTCGTTGATGATTATAGTTGGTTCGGGATCATTAACGGGCATTACTTTAGCGGCAGGTTTTGCCGTTACCTCAGTTATTGCGCTTGGCAGTTCGGCCAGGATAGTTCTGCCACCTTTCACAACATCGCCAATATTTACTAATACTTTGGTGCCTAATGGCAAAAACACATCAACCCTTGATCCAAATTTAATAAAGCCAAATTGCTGGCCTTGTTCAACAATATCGCCTTCTTTTACATACCATACAATGCGGCGGGCCAATGCACCGGCAATTTGCCTGAACAATACCGATACTCCTTCGCTGTTTTGAACGCAAACTGTGGTACGTTCGTTCTCGGTTGATGATTTGGGGTGCCAGGCTACCAGGTATTTACCTTTATGATATTTAAAATAGCTCACCACGCCCGATATGGGGTTACGATTTACGTGTACATTCACCGGCGACATAAATACCGATAGCTGGATACGTCTGTCTTTTAAAAACTCTGTTTCATCAGTTTCTTCTATCACCACTACTTTTCCATCGGCAGGGCAAAGCACCGTAGTTTCATCGATGCTGATATCAAAGAATGGGCTGCGGAAAAACTGCACTATGATCAAAAAGAAAATGCCCGATAAAATGTAGATGATCCATTTTAACGTATGCGCTTCAGGAAAATAGAACTGTATCAGTGCATTGAGCACAAAAATAAACAGTACGGTGATGGCCAGTGAGGTGTATCCTTCTTTATGAAAAGTCATGTTATAGGTGATTTATTACAAAATTACTAATTTGAAATGAAGTACAGGTATACATAAACAATTGGTGCGGCCATTAATAAGCCATCAAACCTATCCAGGAGGCCGCCATGGCCTGGCAATATGCCTCCGCTATCCTTTACATTAATACTGCGTTTAAACATGGATTCAACTAAATCGCCCATGGTACCAAAGCATGAAATGAGGATTGATATGGTAACCCATTGTTTCCAGGTAAGCTCTGTATAAAAATGACCCAATATAAGCGCTGCAACCGCGCTGATGATAATACCGCCAATTAAACCTTCATAAGTTTTTTTGGGTGAATGCCTTTCAAATAGTTTTGTTTTACCCATTTTGCTGCCTACAAGGTAAGCGCCGGTATCGTTACTCCATAAAATAATCAAAAATGCCAGCGGGATATGGAAGTTAAAGTTGCCGCCGATAAAAGCCATTGCATGAAAAAATGCGAAAGGGATTACAGCGAATATGATTCCCAAAAAGGTGAAGGCGATATTACTGAATGGGGCAGGTGTTTTCTTATATAGTTCCTGCATAAATACCGCAGCACCGGCAAGTGGAATTAAAAGAAGCAGCTTTATAACAGCATGATTTCCGTTTAATGCAGTTGAAGTAAATTGATCGGGGTAAAAGAATAACGCGGTTCCGGCGAAGAGTAATGCACCGTAAGTTAACCCCGCAATAATGTTTGGTTGCGCTGTGTTTTGTTTTATGAGTTTATAAAACTCATAAAGGCAAAATGATGCCAGCACAAGGTAAAACAAACTGAAAACATATGTACCCAATAAGGTGGAGGCAATCATCACGATGATGAAAAAGAAGCCTGTAATGGCGCGTAATCTCATAAATTAATTTGGTTGAGGATCATGATCTCAATGGCCTTGCTAAAATCCTCCTGATGAATGTAAACTTCAATATCGCCAAAGGCCCGGTGCGATGAATCTTGTTTGTTTAATAAAACGGTGTCAATATGGTGCCCGATAAGCACTTGCTTAACAATCTCTGATTGATAAAAATTGGATGAAGTGAAAATTTTGATCCAGTTTTTTTCCATCAATTACTTAACTCTGGCTTTTTACCAATTGCAACATACCTGTATATAAAAAGCAAAAATAAAACAATTATTATGCTAATAGCATACAGGGGGTAATTAAATACGTGTTGATCATCGGGATCTAATTTAATGGTTTTGTGCTGAAATAAGTAAGTGATAAGCACGGCGGAGCCATTATTTAAAAAGTGACCCCAAACACCCGTCCATATGCTGCCGCTATAGGCAACAAAATAACCAAACATGGCTCCCAGGAATACCCTTGGCAAAAAAGTAAAGAACTCCATATGAAAAGCGCTGAAAAGGATGGCTGTTATCCATATGGCAGCATGTTTATTGCGGGTCCATCTAATAAAAATAGTTTGAATTACACCGCGAAACAAAAACTCTTCGGCAATGGCCGTTAATAAACCAACCACAAACAATGCCCACAGCAAAGCCCAGATGCTTTTCATATTCAGCATAGCCTCGGTAGCTTTTTGCGCTGATAGCTCCATAGCACGTAGTTTATCTTCAAGCCCTTTAAGCGCTGCAGGTAATGATAGCTTTTGATTGATATTACTTAACATCTCCATTACAGGCGATGAAAACAGCATGATGGTGAATATGAGCAATAAAAAAATGGGCAGAAACTTAAAGGTTGGTTTTAAATAAGTTGCGGTATCTGATACAATGAACCTTGCAAAAAGCACCGGGGCAACAAATAATGGTAGTGTGGTACTCACTATTTGCAATATCCATAACGTAGCGCCAACATGCGGGTTTTGCGTATTGAAACTAAAGGTATCGCCAAGCGTTTTAAAGCCGAATATAGCGAGTATTATCCCAGCTGCGATAAACGAAAAAACAATCACCAGGCCAATGGTTATACCCACAATTGCTAAAAATTGTACAAATATAGATGGCTGATTTGTCTGCTGTATGTAGTCCTTTGTGGGTTCTTGTATCATTTGGGGTAAAATGCTTATTTTTGCAGGGCTAAAGATAAGCATGTCTGTACAAATAGGAAATATTGATTTAGGAGAGTTCCCGCTGTTGCTGGCGCCGATGGAAGATGTGAGCGATCCTCCCTTCCGTTATGTGTGTAAGCAACATGGCGCGGATATGATGTACACGGAGTTCATCTCATCAGAAGGATTGATTCGTGATGCCGCCAAAAGCAGGGCGAAGCTTGATATATTTGAGTATGAGCGCCCTATAGGTATCCAGATCTTCGGCAGCGATATCGACCATATGCGCGAAGCTACCGAGATAGCATCTCTTGCCGGTCCCGATTTAATGGATATCAATTATGGTTGCCCGGTAAAACAGGTAGCTTGCCGCGGTGCAGGCGCCAGTTTATTACAGGATATTGACAAAATGGTGGCCATGACCAAGGCTGTTGTTGAAGCAACACACCTGCCCGTAACCGTAAAAACCCGTTTAGGCTGGGATGATAATACCAAAAATGTTTATGAAGTGGCCGAGCGCCTGCAGGATGTTGGTATTAAAGCCCTCACCATACATGGCCGTACCCGGGCCCAGATGTATAAAGGCGTGGCTGATTGGTCATTAATCAGGGATATTAAAAAAAACCCGCGGATAAAAATCCCCATTTTCGGTAACGGAGACATCGATTCCCCGGAAAAAGCGGCCAATTGGAAAATGGAATTTGGCGTAGATGGCATGATGATAGGCCGGGCGGCAATTGGTTACCCATGGATTTTTAGGGAGATAAAACATTTCTTTAATACCGGGGAACATTTAGATAAGCCCACCATTACCGAGCGGATTGCAGCATGCTCAACCCATTTGCAAAAATCAATAGAATGGAAAGGTCCTAAAACAGGGATCTTTGAAATGCGCAGGCACTACTCCAATTACTTTAAAGGGATAGATCATTTTAAAGAATTCCGGATGAGGTTAGTGACCGCCGGCACCCTGGACGAAGTACAACAGATACTCGCCGAAATAGATGAAAAATATGCCATTGAAATGGCCTAATATTTGCTCCCATTCATTATATTTAAATTAATAAGAAATTAAATGCACATGGTTACCACTATAACAGAAGGCGTTAAGGTTTCCATAGAAACCATATACCAGCCCGAATATTCTAATCCGGCTAATGATCATTTTATGTTTGCTTATAAGGTGAATATCGAAAATATGAGCAACTACGCCATACAATTAATTAGCCGTCATTGGTATATTTTTGATTCTAACGGAGCCAAACGTGAAGTTGAGGGAGAAGGGGTGGTAGGCCAGCAACCGGTTATTGAACCAGGGCATTCACATGAATATGTATCGGGCTGTAATCTTAAAACCGATATGGGCAGTATGAAAGGCGAGTATCAAATGAACCGTTTACTGGACAATGCCAGCTTTAATGTACAGATTCCCGAATTTTATTTGATTGCACCTTACAGGATGAATTAAAATAATAAAAAAATAAGATATAGGAGCCTGGATGAGTAATCATTCAGGCTTTTTGTTTGATAGGACTTTTTTGATAACCAACAAAAGTTTGTCTTGGGTAACGCTTGAAGCATCTATTCTCGGCGATGCTACTTATGATGCGTTTGTTGATGTAAGTGAATTTCTAAAAAGGGCTGTCACCCTGAGCTTGTCGAAGGGTCGCGCGCAGAGGCCTTTGCCCACATGCTTCGACAGGCTCAGCAGGACAGCCTTTTTTGAAATGTCATTTCACCTTCCACCATCTTTAACATTCCTGAGAATAACAAAGCGCTATTTTGCTTTCCTTAAAAAAACTTTACAAGTAGGTGTAACCTCCTTTAAAATCATGTTGTCATAACTTACAAATACACCAATAGTGGTGATTACAAAAAAGTTAACAACATAATAAATTATAGAAATCATGGATACCGGGAATTTAGGAATATTAGCAGGCATTGTTATCTCACTTGGCTTTTTCGCAATGATCTTTGCAATCATTTACCTGTACAAGCGCGAAAGAATGGCAATGATTGAACGTGGCATGGATCCACGCAGTTACAAACCACAATCAGCACCTTACCAAAACTTAAAATGGGGGTTATTACTTATCGGCTCAGGAATAGGATTGTTCCTTGCTTTTATTTTAGATCACTCCGTATTTCGTAGCATGGATGATGATGTGTTTTTCCTTTACTTATCACTTATAGCCATCTTTGGTGGCGCGGGCTTGTTCCTGTCATATAAGATAGAGAAAAAGGAAGTATTGGATAGGGAAGATGTGAGATTAGAGAAATAAGAGAACCCTTAGTCAAAAATAAAAAAGTCGCGGTTATTTAATTAACCGCGACTTTTTTATTTATCTGAACTTGTGGAGATTTTACCCAATACCATACCGCTCCTTAAAAATATTCAGGTGGTGTAGCTCGTGCCCGGCCAGCATGTAAACAAATGCCCTAACAGTGAACCGGCTATTGCTGGCTATGCCATCGCGCAGTAACTGATCATCGCTAAAGCTTTTGATCATATAGATATTTGATAAGCGGGCAGCTTTAAATTCTTCGGCCAGATCACTGATGCTGACTTTACTTAAATCATTATTATTAACGTAAATATCCTGGTCAAATCCTGGTAGTTCTACATGATTACGCGAAAACACCAGTGCCCGATAGGCGAAAGTCCGCTCTGTATCTATCATGTGGCTAAGGGCTTGCTTAACGGTCCACTTGCCGGGAGCATACGCGTAAGCAGCTTGCTCGCTGGTAAGATTGCTGAACAGCTGGTAGCTTGATGTCATCAATTGCTCCAATAATTCAATTACGTTTTCATTGGGCACAAGGCCAACATAGCCCGCCGCAAATGGCGAATATTCATCAGGACTTGGTTTGCTTATTATCATTGCGTGTGTTTTTTAATACTATCCTAAAGGTTGTACCCTTGCCTACTTCAGAATCTTTTACAAAGATCTGGCCATTGTGATAGTTCTCTATCATGCGTTTGGTTAAGGACAAGCCCAATCCCCAACCGCGTTTACGGGTGGTATATCCCGGCTGAAAAACGGTATCAAATTTAGAGCGCGGGATGCCTTTACCAGTATCCGTTACATCAATAAATACCTGGTTCTTTACTTTATTGCCACTAATATCAACCTTAATACTACCTTTTCCGTCTATGGCGTTAACGGCGTTTTTAAGCAGGTTCTCTATTACCCAATCAAACAACGGTACGTTAAGGCCAGCTTTAAGGTGGGGGTTTCCACTCATTTCAAAACTGATGTTTTTACTTACACGCACCCTAAAATAATCAACATAATCCTTCACTACTTCATAAACACCATGCTCTTCCAATACAGGTTTTGATCCGATTTTTGAGAAACGATCGGCTACAATTTCCAGCCGTTTTACATCGTTTTCCATTTCGGCCACCAGCACATCATCTTCTGCGTTGAATTTTTCCTTCATCAACTCTATCCATGCCATTAATGATGATATCGGGGTGCCCAGCTGGTGAGCGGTTTCTTTAGCCAAACCAACCCAAACCTGGTCTTGCTCAGATTTGCGGGATGAACTAAATGCCGTATATGCCATCAGCAGGAATATAGCAATAACCGTTAACTGGATATAAGGGAAAATCCGTAATTGCTGCAACAGGGGAGAGTCTTTATAAAATACTAGAGTCTCCTCGCCCAAAATCTGGAGCTTAATAGGTTCGTGCTGTTTTTTCATGTATGCCAGCTCAGCCTTAAAATAATCAGGGTCGTATTTTTTCTTGTTGCCTACGGATGGAAGATCGATAAAGGTTTTGGTAGTATCCAATCCGCGGGATAAGCGAATGTCTCCTTTGCCATCGGTAACAATGGCCGGTACAATTAAACTGTCGCGCACGGCTATCGTATATTGCAAAAAGTCGTTATCGTCGGAGTTTAGGATCTGCCTCATGCTCATGGCCCAAACCTGCGCACGCGTTCGTTCAGACCGGGCAATGTTTTTAACAAGGTACCGGGTATAAATAAGGGAACCGCTGGCAATTACAACCGCGAACGCGAGTAGTAAATACTTCCACCGTTTTTTTTGCTGATATGGGTTCATGCTGGCCAAGCCTCAAATAACGTAAAATTATTTCAGAAGTACAGATAGGCGGATGTGCAGATTATAGATTTCAGATGTGCAGATTGGGAAAAAACAAATAGATGTAAACGAAAATTAACAAGATTTAACATTTTCAAATCTTCAAATAAACAAATTTTCAAATCATCTGCACATCTGAAATTTGAAATCGGCACATCTAAAATAACCTTATCTTTGCGCCATCATGACCGATAAAAAAGTAAGAGTTCGTTTTGCGCCAAGCCCAACAGGTGGTTTGCACCTGGGTGGTGTTCGTACCGTATTGTTTAACTATTTATTCGCCAAAAAACATCATGGCGATTTTGTTTTGAGAATTGAAGATACCGACCAGACCCGTTACGTGGAAGGTGCCGAGCAATATATTTTAGATTGCCTTAAATGGTGTGGTTTACACCCGGATGAAAGTCCGGTTGAGGGAGGGCCTTTTGCACCATATCGCCAAAGCGAACGGAAGTGCATTTATCGCGAATATGCCGAACGCCTTGTAATGCAGGGGCATGCCTATTATGCTTTTGATACAGCCGAAGAGTTGGATAAAAACCGTAAGGAGATTCCCAACTTTCAATACGGACAGGTTTATCGCGAAACATTGCGTAACTCCATTTCGCTGCCGCAGCACGAGGTGGATGCCTTGCTGGACGCGCATACACCTCACGTTATCCGCATAAAAATGCCTGCTGATGAAACAGTAAGCTTTAATGATATGATACGCGGGCATGTAAGTTTTGAAACCAACCAGGTTGACGATAAAGTTTTGTTGAAAGCCGATGGGATGCCTACATATCATTTGGCTGTAGTGGTTGATGATTACCTGATGAAAATTTCGCACGCTTTCCGCGGCGAAGAATGGCTGCCATCTGCACCAGTACATTTGCTGCTTTGGGAATACCTGGGCTGGAAAGCCGAGATGCCGCAATGGGCGCATTTACCATTGATATTAAAACCAGATGGCCATGGTAAATTGAGCAAACGGGATGGCGCACGCCTGGGTTTCCCGGTATACGCCATGACTTGGTTTGATGCAAAAACCGGCGAACTTACCCCTGGTTTCCGCGAGTTGGGCTTTTTGCCCGAAGCGTTTTTAAACCTGTTGGCCACCTTGGGCTGGAATGATGGTACCGACCAGGAAATATTTACACTGGATGAGCTTATAGAAAAATTCTCGATAGAGCGGGTCAGCAAAGCCGGCGCCAAGTTTGATTTTGAGAAAGCCAAATGGTTCAATGCCGAATGGATAAAACGTTCGGAAGTTGGTAGTTTGAAGCCGGCAGTTAGCAAGGTTTTGGCAGATAAAGGAATTGTCGTTACGGATGATGAAAAACTGGAAACGGTTATCAACCTGGTAAAAGACCGCTGTGTGGTATTGCCTGATTTTTATCAGCAGGCAGGCTACTTTTTTGAGCAGCCTATGGAGTATGATCTGAATGCTGTAAAACCAAAATGGACAGATGTAAAAACGGATTTCTTTGGTGCGTTAACGGAGTTGTTAAGCACAGGTGGTGATATCGAAGCTCATGACCTGGAAACCAAATTTAAAGCCCTTGCCGAAGAAAAGACGCTAAAAGTAGGGGATGTGATGCTGCCCTTCCGCATTATGCTGGTTGGCGGCAAGTTTGGCCCGCATGTATTTGATATAGCGGCTTTGTTAGGTAAAGAAGAAACCGTAAGCAGGATAGAGAAAGCTTTGGAGGCGTTTAGCGCCCCAGCCCCCTGAAGGGAGAGCTTTTAATTTGCAATGCGATGTAATAATAAAAAAAGAGGGCTTTGACGGCCCTCTTTTTTTATTATGGTGGATGATGTTATTTTAACGAAAATATCCAGTTAATAATTTGTTTGATTTCGGCTGGTTTCAGGTTTGGATGCGCGGGCATATCCACATCGCCCCAAACACCGTGGCCTCCTGTTGTTACCTTTTTAATCAGGTGACTGGTTGAAGCGGCATTACCAGGGTACTTCTTTGCAACCTCGGTAAATGCCGGGCCTACTGATTTTTCGGATACCTTATGGCATGCCTGGCAATCTAACGACATCATGAGCGTCTTCCCGGCAGCGTTTGCTTGCATGCTGGCCATTTTTAGTTTCATATCGGGCGAATCCTGGCCGGCCAAAACGGCTATGGTTTTACTTAGGGTGGCGGCATCCCGGTCGTCCTTAACTTCAACAGAAACATTGTAGGTGCCTTTTTTGGTATAGGTGTAAAGCAGCTTTGGCAGCTGAGTTGTTTTTTTGATACCATTGCCCAGGTTCCAGGTATAGGTCAATTTATCCTTCTCGGGGTCGGTTGCTGTTACCGTAAATACTACAGGCAATGGCAATTTGCCATACAGTTTATTGGCGGCTATCGCTTTTACTTCGGGGGCGCGGTTACCGGTGTTATAATCAATACGTGCCAGGCCGGCATCTTTGTTTTTGGTAAACCAGCCTGAGCCATATTCCAAAACATATATCCTACCATCGGGGCCTGTTTCCATGTCAATAGGCGCGTTAAATTTGCTTGTAGCCATAAAGGGTTCCATTTTATCCAGGTCGCCGTTTGGCTGCAGGGTAAGCACTTTTATCCAGCCACGAATCCAGTCGTAAAAAAACACTTTTTTGTTATAATAATCTGGCAGGCGGGTAGCTTTTGGATACAGGTCTGTATAATAAATAGGGCCAGCCATAGCGGTGCGGCCTCCGGAGCCAACTTGCGGAAATTCTTTCGATTCGCCGTAAGGGTACCAGATAAATGCCGGTTGGGCGGGTGGCAACTCTCTTAAACCTGTGTTGTTTTTTGAATCATTTATCGGGTGCAAGGGATCAAAATTTGGTCCGGATTCGCCGGTTGCATAATTGTAGGCATGGTAAGGGATATTTGGACCGATAAACAATGGCCACCCGAAGTAGCCTGCGGCTTTGGCCTGGTTAAACTCGTCGTAACCACGCGGTCCTCTGGTGGCTAAGCTGTCATTATTGGCATCGGGGCCAACTTCGCCCCAGTAAAGGTAGCCGTTCTTTTTGTCTACGGCTATGCGGTAGGGGTTTCTGTCACCCATTACATAAATTTCTGGCCTTGTGCCGGCTGTCCCTGGTTTAAACAGGTTTCCTTCGGGGATGGTATAGGTACCATCATCTTTTATTTTTATCCTTAATATCTTACCCCGTAAATCGTTGGTGTTACCTGCCGAACGCCTGGAATCATGGTTTAAATACTCCGGGCGATCGTCCAGCGGCGCAAAAGCGTGCGTATCATGGGGTTGTTTTTTGCCTTCATCAAACGGGGTGGTGTTATCGCCGGTAGATAGAAAAAGGGTATGATCGGGCCCAAAGGCTACGGAGCCGCCGGTATGGCAGCAGATCTCGCGCTGCGAGTACAATTGCAATACTATTTTTTCTGATTTGTTATCAATGGTATCTCCAGTCATGGTAAAGCGCGAAAGGCGGTTAACCGAAGTATCAGACGGGCTGTAGTAAATGTAAACGTAATGGTTGGTTTTAAAATCCGGATCGGCCTGTATTCCTAAAACACCTTCTTCGGCATTTACTCCTTTTTTGGTACGGGTTTTAAAATAAGCATCTAAGAAGCCCGCTTGCTTCACTGTTTTAGTAGCATTTTTAAACAGCATGATTTCGCCGCGGCGCTGGGTTACCAAAATATCCAGGTTGGGTAATATGGTCATTTCGGTTGGCTCATAAAAAGTGCCTTGTATAAGCGAGGTTTTTGAAAAACGGTTTTCTTCGGGCACCCGTAAAGTGATACATTTAGAATAGTCCAGTTTTTTGTTATCGCCAATGGCGTATTGAATACCGCCCAGCAAATGTTTTAAATAGGCCGGGTCGCTGTATGATTCATCGGTATGGCCAAGCTCGGTATAAAATGCTCTGCCGTTCTCAAAATTATGGTACCAGGCCATAGGGTGGTTAACGCCATTTATGCCTCCCTTATAGCTGTTTTCATCAATAGTGATGAGTACATGAATATTTTTGCTGATGGATTTAAAATTGTACCATTCGTCGGTCCTCTTCCAGGTATCGGGCAGGGCGCGGGTTGATGGATGGTTTTTATCAATAACGTTTAAAACGGCTTCCTGCATGGCTGGGTGGCTATCAAAGTAGGCACCCACTAAGCGGCCATACCAGTGCCAGTCATACTCGGCATCCGCGGCAGCGTGTACGCCTACGTAATTACCGCCTGCCTGCATATAGCGTTCCAGATCGGCCTGCTGGTAATTATTAAGCATATAACCGGTTGTGCTTAAAAACACAACAGCCGAATACTTGCTTAAGGTTGTTTCGGTGATCTTCGCGGCATCGGAGGTGGTATCAACCGAAAAATTGTTTTCGGCGCCGAGCTTTATAATGGCCGCTGTACCCACGGCGATAGAAGCATGATGATAACCCGATGTTTTGGTAAACACCAGTATTTTGGGCTTCTCAACTATTTTACTAAAATTAAACACCAGTACGCTGAGCGCAAGGAGCAGGGTGGATTTAAATCGCATAGTTTAAATATGGGTTATGATGGTTTGGCGGAATTAGTAATTTTTCGGCTCTAAAGATAAAAAAAACAATCGATTGCGAGTTTCGTATCTTAAATATTACATCTTAAATTTTGGCAACCTTATCCGTGTTATTGGCATAACAGGTAAATATTTCAAAGCCGTTAGGTTTATTGATCCCGAAAAGGGCAAGGTACTTACCTGGGTTTATAAAGATGAGCTGCATAATTAAACCTTCTTTGGTTGAGCGTGCCGAAAGAGATTATAACAGGCTGATGGATTATTGGATGAAAAAGTAATATCGCCTGACAAAACGGGCCTAATAAAATTCACACAAAAGCAAATTTTTATCTCGCAAAGAAATCGCGTTGCCGATAGCGATTAAACTTGCAATAAATTATAGTGTTGGGTATTATTTTTAATACAAAAAGCAATAATTTGTTGGCAAACTGAACTTTATCCAGTACTTTTAAGTCCCTTAATTAACTGGCTATGATCCGCGTACGATCTAAGAATGTGCTATTGATTGCTCCCGAAACTTTCTCGGTAGAGTTGTTGTCTAATAACAAACAATTCAGGCACATCTCGGCAACGAGTCATATCTTTCCATCTATACATGAGCAAAAGCCCAATGTAGTGATATTGGACTATGATCACCTGACCAATGATATTGAAAAGATATTACGGCGACTGCAATCAAACCCGGCATACGGTAAAATTAAGATCTGCTGCTACAAGCAAAAAGAGCACACAAAGGTTGATAGCCTACTAAAAGCCCTTGGTGTCGATCACATTTTTTATCCCCATGATTTCGAGAAAACTGAAAAAAGCAATGGAATCGTAAATGCATTTGCCAATGTTTTCGATGTTAGCCTTTTGGGTTTGCTTGTAAGAACTTCAAATTAGAAAAGTGTATTAACACCTTGCTTTGTGCAGGCTGTTTGTGAGTATGGCCATGATTTGGCTAAAGCCCCTCTTGCTATCTATTTATCCGCCCCATAAATGGGACGGCAATGAATTAAAGCGTTATTTACCTTCAATTCTTCATTGCCGTTGGTTTCAACCAACGGATAGAAAGTATTATCCAAGCATGGCTTTAGCCTAAATAATCATCATTTCGCAATGGGAGGGGGTATTCCAGTAATTTGTGTCCCCACATACAGCTATCTCCTTGCTTTGTGCAGGTATTTGAGCTGAAAAAAAGCAGGAACAAAAAAATAGCCCCTTAAAAGGGGCCGTAGTTTTAATCAATCCATTCAAACTTGGTATAAGGCACCAATACCTCCGGTATCTTAATGCCCCTTTCTGTTTGGTTGTTCTCCAGTAATGTAGCCACAATACGCGGCAAAGCCAATGCGCTACCATTAAGGGTATGGGCAAGCTGAGTTTTACCTTCGGCATTGCGGAAACGCAGTTTAAGGCGATTACTCTGGAAGGTTTCGAAATTGGATACGGAAGAAACTTCCAGCCAGCGTTGCTGAGCGGCACTCCAGGTTTCCATATCATAGGTTAAAGCCGATCCAAAACCCATATCGCCGCCGCAAAGGCGCAATACACGGTAGGGCAGCCCAAGATTTTGCAATAATCCCTGCACATGAGCGCTCATAAGCTCCAGGGTTTCGTATGATTTATCTGGGTGCGCTATCTGTACAATCTCCACCTTATCAAACTGGTGCAGGCGGTTAAGTCCGCGTACGTGTGCACCGTATGAACCTGCTTCGCGACGGAAGCATGGCGTATGGCCGCAGTTTTTAACCGGCAGATCATCTCCTTTAAGTATCACATCGCGGTATAGGTTGGTGATAGGTACTTCGGCGGTAGGGATGAGGTATAATTCATCTTCATTTACAAAATACATCTGTCCTTCCTTATCAGGAAGTTGGCCGGTACCAAAACCAGAATCTTTATTAACCATCAATGGTACGCTGACTTCGCTGTAGCCAGCTTTTTCTGCCTCATCAATAAAATAATTGATTAAGGCGCGTTGAAGTTTGGCTCCTTTGTTTTTATATACCGGGAAGCCGGCCCCGGTTATTTTAACCCCAAGTTCAAAGTCTATCAAGCTGTATTTTGCTGCCAGCTCCCAATGTGGCAGAGCATTTGCAGGCAATTCAGGCTTAGCGCCGTTCTCTAAAACCACCTCATTCTCTTCGGGGGTTAAGCCTTTTGGTACAGAGCTATGTGGCAAATTAGGGAGTAATACCAGTTTTTGATATAGATCTTCCTCGGTTGCGGCAAGTTGCTCGGCAAACTTTTTTATATCTTCTTTCCAGGTTCCTGTTTTTGATTTTACCTCTTCAGCTTCGGCTTTTTTGCCGGCACGCATCAGCTCGCCAATTTGTTTGGCGGCAGCATTGGCCTCGGCCGAAACAGTATCCATACTGGTTTGGGTTGAACGACGTTTATCATCTAACCCTATTATCTCATCAACCAGTTCGGGCTGTTTAAAATTTTTTACAGCCAAACGTTCTAAAACCTGTTCCCTGTTATCACGGATATAACTAACTTGCAGCATTATTTTATTTTTTGACAAAGATATAATCAGTTGGCGGTTTGCGGCGTGCAGTTTGCAGTTTTTTTCGGGAATAGGTTTGCAATGCCATTTTGAAGGCAAACAAAGTCCCCTGCTAATCACTAACTGCGAACGGAAAGCCCACTGCCCATTGTTAACTGCAAACTAAAAAAATGCCCGGTAAACTATACTTAGTACCCACCCCAATTGGCAACCTGGAAGATATCACCTTCAGAGCGATTCGTGTATTGAAAGAGGTTGATCTGATCCTGGCCGAGGATACGCGAACATCTGCCCCCTTACTTAAACATTTTGATATTCATCAGAAAGTGTTTTCGCACCATCAGCATAATGAGCACCAGTCATCAAACGAGATAGTGAAATTTTTGCTGGAAGGAAAAAATATCGCGCTCATATCCGATGCCGGTACACCAGCCATATCCGACCCGGGTTTTTTCCTGGTTCGCGAAGCTTTAAAGTTTAATATTGATGTGGAATGCCTGCCCGGCGCTACAGCTTTTGTGCCCGCGTTGGTAAACTCTGGTTTCCCTACAGATAGGTTTTGCTTTGAGGGTTTTTTGCCATTGAAAAAAGGCAGGCAAACCCGGTATAAATTCCTGGCCCAGGAAGAGCGTACCATCATACTATATGAGTCGCCACATCGTTTATTGAAAACGCTGGATGAAATGGCTACTTATTTTGGTGCCGACAGGCAGATCTCGGTATCGCGCGAGCTAACTAAAATGTTCGAAGAAACCGTAAGGGGTACTGTTACCGAAGTGAAGCTGTATTTTGAAACACATCCGTTAAAGGGTGAGTTTGTAATGTGTGTGGCCGGAGCCGAAGCAAAATCATCTAAAGATAAATACAGGGAAGAAGAAACCGAAGAATAAGCCGATTATGGAAATTTATTTGGATAGTGCAATAAAGCGATTTGCTTATTACAAAATGCTTGGGGAGCAAACCTTTGAGCAGCTGAATGATGCCGATTTATTTTGGCGCTTCAATGATGAAAGCAATAGTATCGCCATTATAATTAAGCATCTATCCGGTAATATGCTGTCGCGATGGTCGGACTTTTTAAATGCCGACGGAGAGAAACCATGGCGCAAGAGAGATGCCGAGTTTGAAGATGAAATTAACACCCGCGCCGAACTGCTAAATATTTGGAATGAGGGTTGGGAATGCCTGTTTGCCGCATTAAGTTCAATAACGCCCGATGATTGGCAAAAAACTATTTATATCCGCAACGAACCACATAACGTAGTAGACGCAATTAACAGGCAGCTGGCACATTATCCATATCACGTGGGGCAGATTGTGTTTATTGGAAAGATGATTGCCGGTTCAAAATGGAAATCGCTGTCAATCCCTAAAGGCGAATCAGAAACATTCAATGCAGCTAAATTTTCGGCTCCAAACGATACTATCAAATAAGACCACATTATACATTTAATGAAAAAAAATCTTCCCTTAGCCATACTTTCCGGCTTATTACTTTGGATAGCATGGCCGCCAACTCCTTACACTACCTTCCTGCTTTTTATTGGTTTTGTACCCATGCTGCTGGCGATGGAGAACATCATCGAATCAACAGCTGCAAAAAAGGGCCGACAGATTTTTAATGTAAGCTTTATCGGCTTTTTTGTTTGGAATACAGCATCTATATATTGGGTATACAACGCCCTTAAACAAGTTGGCAATTTAGTGGCCATACCTATTACACTAATACCATATGCGCTGGGGCCACTGCTAATGGCTACTGCTTGCTGGCTGTATTATCGCTTGCGCCTGTTAACCAACCGGGGTTGGAGCCTGGCAGGATTGGTTTGCCTTTGGATGGCCTACGAATACCTGCACCAAAGCTGGGACCTGAATTTTCCATGGATGACACTGGGCAATGGCCTGGCAGTAACCCACCAATGGATTCAATGGTATGAGTATACCGGGGTTTACGGCGGTACTATTTGGATATGGGCTGTAAACATCCTGGCCTTTTTAATTTACGTTGGGATGCGCGAAGCCCAACCAAAACAGGTTCGGCTTAAACTCATCACCGCTTTTGTGTTTACGATACTGCTGCCAATTGGCTTTTCGTTATTCACTTATTATAATTATACCGAGCAAAAAAATCCATCTAATATAGTTGCCGTTCAGCCTAATATTGATCCTTACGATAAGGAGGGCGTTATACCTGCTGCTTTGCAAATTGATGTGATGATTCACCTGTCGCGACAGATAGCCCAGCCCAATACCGAGTTTTTTTTATGGCCTGAAACTGCGATTCCTGAATATATGGACGAGGATAAGATCCTGCAAAACACGTACTATAAACAGGCCCATTACTTTTTACGCAATTACAAGAACGGCAACCTGTTAACCGGCGCTGAAACCTACAAGCTATACAATACCCGCAAAACACCAACGGCCAGCCCAACCCAACAGCCAGACTTATTTGCAGATAATTTTAGCACGGCTATGAATATCGAAAACGGGGATAAAGTACAGTTTTATCATAAATCGCGCCTGGTGCCGGGAGCAGAGTCATTACCTTTTGGCAATGCCTTATCGTTCTTAAAGCCGGTGTTTGAGCATTTGGGCGGTGCTACAGGTGCTTACGGCAGTCAGCCTGATGCAGAAGTTTTTTATTCGCAAAGCGGGATAGGGGTTGATCCGGTTATTTGTTTTGAATCAATCTGGGGGGGATACGTGGCCCGCTCTGTTAAAAAAGGGGCGCAGTTCATCGCCATTATTACCAATGATGGCTGGTGGGAAAATACATCGGGCAAAGATCAGCACCTCGATTATGCTAAGTTACGCGCCATTGAAACCCGCAGGTGGGTAGCGCGATCTGCAAATACAGGTATCTCGGCATTCATCAACCAGCGCGGCGATATTGTACAGCAAACCAAATGGTGGACAAAAACGGCCATCAAACAGGATATTAATCTTAACTCCGATCTTACCTTTTACGTTGAGCATGGCGATTACTTGCCAAAGGCTGGAAGCAGTATTGCGGTATTACTTATGCTGTTTATTGTAATAAAGCCGCGGCTGAAAAAGAGGGCGATTGCGGCTTAAGAAAAATATTGAAACGTATTGTTTAAGCTAACTGTTCATTTCGTTTTAAGATAAACGCCATTAGATCACTGATGGGTTGCTTAATGATCTTGCCGGTTTTTACACCTTGCGTGTGGCAAAGCGCGGTAAGCTCTTCAGCAAAAAAAAAGGCTATCGATCCTACAAAATGGCATTTGTATTTATGATATTCAGGGTACGATTTAATGTTGGTTTCGATGAATTCCAATAAGCCCCGCTGTAAAACTTCCTGTCCGTACGGAGTGGTTTTAATCTCACTTACAAATTTAGAGAAGGATGCGAGGTAAGTGTTGCCGTTAGCCTTTTGATAAACATTTTTGATGACGATATCCTTGTTCAGGTGGTAGGCTTCTTCAAACCGTTCATTGATCTCGGCAGGCATCCGGCCATATAAAAAATCGGTGATCAGGGTTTTGCCAAACCATGTACCCGATCCTTCATCGCCCAAAACATACCCCAAGCCATGTTGGCCTTCAAATATTTCCTGTCCATCAAAAAAAGAGATGTTTGATCCAGTACCCATCACGCAGCAAATACCTTTTTCGTGACCACACGTTGCATAAGCACAGCCCAAAAGATCGCTATCAACAGAGACATAAGCTTTAGGGAAATGGAGGCTGATGGCATTTGATACAATTTCGTGCCTGTCCGGACTGGAGCAGCCGGCTCCAAAGAAATAAATTTCATCAATGCTATCGGCATAGGCAAGCATTCCCGGCGCCTGGTCATGAATTATTTTGGCTATTTCTTTTTCGCTTAAAAAGTACGGGTTTAACCCCGCTGTTTTAAAAGCTACCGGTTCCTGTTGAGGGATGTGTAGCAACCAGTCTGTTTTTGACGATCCGCTATCGGCTACTAAGATCATGCACTAAGTTCTTCAAGGGCTTTTGTGGTTAACGGCTTATGTATAAGTTGGGTAATGTATTTATTGTCAGCTGATTGTTGCATATCAGTTGGATCAAGCGAAGAAGAAAGCATAAATATTTTTATGTTCTCCTTATCAATTTCCAGCAAATCATACTCCTGCAAAAACTCAAACCCATCCATGGTAGGCATACGGATATCAAGAAAGATAACATCAGGCTTAACAATGCCAGACCTGAGTGAATCAATAGCCTCCGTTGGCGATTGACGCACAATTATCGTCTCGGCAAAATTGCTGGCCTCTAAAACCTTGCGCGTAACAAAGTTATCGATGTAGTTATCATCGATTAACAAGCAAATTTTGTAAGGGATAGACATACACCAAATATATGTGTTTTTACAAGTAAATTAAAAAATATGCTTTTTTATTGAATGTTTATGCTGTTTGTGATCTGTTTGAGGGTAATTTCTGCCTGTTTTGACTGGTATTGGGCTGCAAAAAACTTTGATTGTGCATCAAGGTAATTACGTTGAGCCTCCCGAATCTCGAGCGGGGTGATGTTGCCCAGCTTATATTTTTCCAGCGAAATGTCAAGGTTTTTCTTGGCTATCACCACGTTTGCCTGCCCCAGTTTAATCAGGTCAAGGCCTGATAGGTAGGAAGCATACAGACTGTTCACCTGCGTTTCTACATTCAGTTGAATTTTTTTAGCGTTGATGTTTGCGTTGTCTATCTGGATTTTGGCGTTCCTTTCGCGGCGGGTTTGGTTAAAGCCATCAAAAATGTTGATGGTGGCTGTTAAGCCGTAATTTAAGCCATGAGTATTTTGCTGCAAAGTAAAGCCTGCAGGTGTTTTATTATCGCTAAAAGTATACCCCGATGTTACAGCCACCTGGGGATAGCGGGTAGCGCGTACCTGTTTCAGGTTGATCTCGGCCAGTCGGCGGTTTATTTGTGTAGATAATATAGTTGGGTTTTGTAATTGAGCGTTGGTTAAAATATCGCCCAACAGTAACTTTTCATCTACAATAATGGTATCTGCTACAGAAAAATCTGTCTGAAGATCACGAACCAGGATCTGGTTGAGCAAAATTTTGGTGGTTTTAAACATCTGGAATTGCGTAACCAGGTTGGCGGTATCGGTATTTAAGTTTACCTGCGCGTTTAAAACATCCAGCTTTGATGCCCGGCCAACATGAAATTTATCATTGGCATAACGCAGTTGTGTGCGCGAAATATCAATGGCCCCCTTTAATGCTTTTATTTGTTCGTTTTGGCTAATGAGGTCATAGTAGGTGCCTATCACGTTGGCAACGGTATTTTGTATAGTATCCTGCAAGCGTAAAGCGCCAAGTTTATCCAGTTGTTGCAACTGATCATAAGTGGCAAACATGTTAAAGCCATCAAAAATAGTCCAGTTAAGGGCAACGCCGTAATTGATACCAGAGTTTGCCGCATTGTGGATGTTATTCACCGAGCCGTCGCTACGGGTTTGTTTGGTGGTTTGCCTGCTGTTGGTAGATGCAAAATTGCCGTTCACCTGTGGTAAAATACCCGCGTTGCCCAACGTAACGTTGTTGGCGGCAATGGTTTTATTGTTTTGCGATAGCTTGATGTTGTAATTGTTTTTCAAAGCTATTTCAACCGCATCTTTTAATGTAAGCAGCGGCGCATCCTGTGCCCATGTGTTTATACCCAAAAAGGTACAGCAAAAAAACAGGAAAGCTATTTTTTTAATGATCATATCGCTTAAAAATTTTCAATAAGTTTTGGTTTTTTCTCTGTTTTGATTTCTTCTTCCGGCTCCTCTTCAGGGTCGTGGCGTGTTTTTGAAGCAAAGATCACGTACATCATTGGAATGATGTATAAAGTTAATACCAGGGAAAACAACATACCACCCATGATTACTATACCCAGGGATACCCGGCTTTTTGCCCCGGCTCCCAGTGCAAACGCGATAGGTACAGAACCTAACACAACGGCCAAACTGGTCATTAAAATAGGGCGTAAGCGGGCGGTGGCAGCTTCAACGGCGGCTTCATATTTGGTAATACCGTGTTCCATACGCTGGTTGGCAAATTCAACAATGAGGATACCATTTTTGGTTACCAGCCCCACCAGCGTAATTATCCCGATTTCGCTGAAAATATTAAGTGTTTGGTTAAATAGCCATAAGGACATGAATGCACCCGAAATAGCCAATGGCACGGTGAGCATCACGATGAAAGGATCCATAAAGCTTTCAAATTGCGCCGCAAGTACCAGGTATATCAATAAAAGGGCAAAGCCAAATGCAAACAGGATGTTTGATGATCCTTCTGCATAATCGCGCGATGGCCCGCTTAACGCGGTGCTGAATGTTTCATCAAGTAAGCTTTTAGAGATGCGGTCCATTTCGGCAATACCATCACCAACGGTTTTGCCTGGTGCTAAACCTGCCTGTACCGTGGCAGATTTGTAACGGTTAAAGTGGTAAATAGCCGGGGGAGTTGCACCTTCGGTTGTTTTTACCACGTTATCCAGCTGTACCAATCCGCCTTTGCTGCTGCGCACATAAACCGATCTCAGATCGAGCGGCTGATCGCGGTTGGCCCTGTCAACCTGGGCAATTACCTGGTATTGCTTTCCGTTGATCAAAAAGTAATCTAAGCGGCCTGCACTATAGTATAATTGTAAAGTTTGGGCAATGTCATCTACAGAAACGCCAAGGTCACGCGCCCGGTCGCGGTCGGTAACCACCCTCAATTCGGGCTTGGTAAACTTAAGGTTCACATCCGTTCCCTGGAAAACAGGGCTCCGGGATACTTCTGCAAAAAACTTAGGTAATACGGCCCTGATCTTTTCAAAATCCTGATTCTGGATAACATATTGTACCGGCAATGAGGTACGCGCGCCGCTACCTCCACCACTTATTGTTTGTTCCTGTACCACAATAGCGCGGGCATCGGGCATTTTACTCAGCTTTTTATTCATCCAGTCGGCAAGTTGCTGCTGTGTGCGCTCCCGTTTATCAGGAGCAACCAGACCAATACGACCAAAGCCAGAGTTGGCCGAGCCACCACCACCAAAGGATGGAGAAACAATTTCAAGGTTGATGTTAGCTTCGGGGATGGAGTCTTCAACGATGTTGGCCACCTTATCCATATATTTAGTCATGTACTCATAGGTGGCCCCCTCAGATCCGGTTACACTGTAGCGTAACAAGCTGCGGTCATCCAAAGGAGCAAGTTCTGATGGAATCACCTTAACAAGTACCCCGATAATGATTATGGATACGATCAGGATCACGAACGATACCCACCGCACCTTCATAAACTTAACCAATGTTTCTGTATATGAATTGGTCATGTTAACAAAGAATGGCTCTGTTCTTTCGTAAAACTTAGATTTTTTGTTGCTCTTGCGGATCAGCTTAACATTCAGCATCGGTGTTAATGACAGGGATACAAAGGCCGATATTAATACCGCCCCGGCAACCACTACTGCAAACTCCCGGAACAACCTGCCCGTAAAGCCCTGTAAAAACACGATGGGTAAAAATACTGCCGCCAATGTAACCGATGTGGATACTACCGCGAAAAAGATCTCGGCAGAACCTTCAAAAGCCGCTTTGCGTATAGCCATACCGGCCTCTACTTTTTTGTAGATGTTTTCTGTTACAACAATACCATCATCCACCACCAGCCCCGTTGCCAGTACAATACCCAGCAGGGTTAATATGTTGATAGAAAAGCCGAAAACATACATAATAAAGAAGGCTCCAATCAATGATACCGGGATATCAATCAGCGGGCGAAAAGCGATCAGCCAATCCCTGAAGAACAGGTAGATGATGATAACTACCAGCACAAACGAGATAAGAAGCGTTTCCTGCACCTCGGTAATGGATTGATTGATGAACCGGGTATTATCCAGCGCCACTTTCACAGATATATCTGGCGGGAGATCTTTTTTGATCTGCTCCAGCCGGGTATAAAAATCTTTGGCTATCTGTACATAGTTGGCGCCGGGTTGTGGCACAAGGGCCAGGGCCACCATCGGCACCCCCGACTCTTTAAATATGGTTTCTTCATTTGCTGACCCCAAAACAGCATAACCAATATCGCTAAGGTGGATTACCCGGGTGCTATCGGCACGAATAATGAGGTTGTTAAAATCCTTTTCTGTTGATAATTTACCCAGAGCCCTGATGGTTACTTCGGTATTATTACCTTCAATTTTACCGGCTGGCAGCTCCACATTTTCCTTGGCCAGGGCAGCTCCAATATCGGTAGCGGTAAGGCCCAGGGCCGATAACTTGGTGGGATCTATCCATAAGCGCATGGCATATTGCCGCTGGCCCTGTATGTTAATGGTACTTACACCGGGGATGGTTTGCAAACCTTCCTGTAATACGTTCTCGGCATAGTCATCCAGCTGGGTTATGTTACGGGTATTACTGCTTACCGTAAGGGTAATTATCTGATCGGCGCTGGCATCGGCTTTGGTAACTACCGGCGGCGCATTTATATCCTGTGGCAACTGGCGCTGTGCCTGTGCAACCTTATCGCGCACGTCATTCGCTGCGGTTTCAAGGTCGGCATCAAGGTCAAACTCAACCGTGATATTACTTTGCCCAACAGAACTTGTTGAGGAAATATTACGGATACCTGGTACGCCGTTGATGGATTTCTCCAAAGGCTCGGTTATCTGCGATTCTATTACATCCGCATTGGCGCCAGAGTAACTGGTGGATACAGAAATAATTGGCGGGTCAACCGAAGGGAAATCCCTTACTCCTAAAAATTTATAGCCTATGATACCAAATACAACAATAACCACAGACATTACTGTTGCCAATACCGGCCTTTTTATACTAACTGAGGATAAACTCATAATGGTTACTTAATAACTTTAATAATTTTTAAAGGAACTTTTGGTCGCATTTGTATAAGGCCCGATATTACAACACTATCGCCGGGCTTTAAGCCATCTATAACTTGTATTTTGGTATCGGTTCGCAGATCTGTTTTTACAGCCCGGGTAATGGCCTCGCCATTGTGATAAACGTAAACCAGGCTGCTTTTTAAATCAGGTATAACGGCCTGGGTTGGTAGCAGAATAGTTTTAGGGATTTGATCGAGCGTCAGGTTTATTTTAGCAAAGCCACCTGCAGTTAATGCGCCATTTGGATTGGGTGCTTTTGCGCGTACGGTAATAGTGCGCGAGTTAACATCAATAGAAGGTTCAATGGCGTATACTGTGCCGGTAAAGTTTTCTCTTGAGCTCTCGACATTAAACCTCACTTTGCTGCCCACTCCAAGTATAGAAATGTACCTTTCAGGAACAGAAAAGGTAAGCTTTGCCGGATCAATATTTACAAGCTGCGCGATAGGTGAAGCCGGCGATAAATAACTACCCGGACTAACATTGCGTAAACCGATTGTGCCCGAAAATGGCGCACGGATCTCGGTTCTGCTTATCTGCGCTTTAATTACATCGGCAGCGGCTTTCAGGGTGTTTAGCGAAGTTAAAGATGTATCATATTCTTCCTGGCTGATGGCTTCTTTTTGCAGCAAGGCTTTATTGCGAAACTCTATTTGTTTGGCCAGTGCTACCTGGTATTGGTTTTGTGCCAGTGATGCCTCCAGGTCCTGGTTATAAACTTTAACTAAAAGTTGCCCTTTTTGCACCTTGCTGCCCTCGTTAAAATAAATACCTGTAATGTTGCCGGCAGTCTGGCTTACCAGGTTCACTTTTTCGTTGGCATCAATGCTACCGGTTACATCAATAATATTGTTTACGGCGGTATCCTTTACAATCATGATGTTGACTGATACAGGACCGTTTTTCTTTTTGCCGCTTTTGCCGCCAGCGTTTGCCGCAGCGGTTTCTTTGGCTTTTTGGCTAAAAAACTTATTGTAAACTAAAAAAGCAACCAGCAAAGCCAGCGCTATGTAAATGATATACCTTGATCTCATATTGTATTAATCATTTTGTGATTTTTAAAATTGGTTCGGTTGTTTGGGGTTTTATATTGGTTTGCATTTTTTGCAAAACGCTTTCAAAGATCTTCATTTCATGGGCCGAGATCCCTTTGGTGATATCTGAGTTAATGTGCTCAAATGTTGCCACTATTTGCGGTACGGCGAGTTTTGCTTTTTCGGTAACCCTAAGCAAATGTTCGCGCCGGTCAACGGGGTTGGTTTCGCGGTAAACAAAGCCTTTGGCGGTAAGCATATTAATGATGTTCACCATCGCCGATTTATCTTTATCCAATATCTGCGCCAATGCGTTTTGCGTAAGCTGCCCATCATGGTTGTATATCAGCGATAAAATAAAATGATACCGGGTAACATCAAGGTGGGCGGTATGCCTGGCCAGCACGTTAAGGTACAATTTACCTATGCGTATGAGTTTCCGGGATATGGGTTCAACTAACTTCATTTTAATATGTGCCTGCAAACATAACCTGCTATAAAGATTAATAGTTGCATGTATCAACCATTTTACAAGTGCTTAAAGGGCAGATATTTTAAAAAACTATAATTTTTATAACTTGCGAGCATGAAACTAATTAAGCTGACCGCGACTGTATCATTAATTTTACTATTTATGAATTTATCTGCCAGTGAGGCTCAAACTACTGCAAACATATTTTACACTGTTTCTTTTCCGGAGGCGCAAGCCCACTATGCTGATATCGAAATGCATATAACAGGATTAAAGCAAAATGCACTCGACCTAAAAATGCCCGTTTGGACGCCGGGCTCATACCTGATAAGGGAATTTGCCAAAAATATTGAAGCTTTCAGTGCCAATATAAATGGCAAAATTGTGGCTTCGCCCAAGATCAATAAAAATACCTGGCGCATCAACACAAAAAATATAGACGAGGTAACAGTAAGGTACCGCGTTTACGCTAACGAAATATCAGTGCGTACCAGCTATATTGATGCCTCACATGCTTTTATGTCAACATCGGGGATATTTATTTACCCGGCTAACATGCTGCATTCGCCATCAACAATTACTATAAAACCTTATAAAGACTGGGCTAAAGTTTCTACCAGTTTAGATATGGTAAACGGCGATCTATTTGTAAGGCATTCGCCTAATTTTGATATCCTGTTCGATTCACCTATCGAGGTGGGAAACCAGGATGTTTTTGGGTTTGATGTATCGGGCGTTAAATATGAGGTGTGTATGTATGGTGGCGGTAATTATGATAAGGAGCGCCTTAAAAAAGATATGCATGCTATTGTGGAGCAGGAGGCCGCCATATTTGGCGAAAACCCTAATAAGCATTATACATTTATAGTACACAATCACTTGCGTAGCGGTGGCGGTATTGAGCATTTGAGCTCAACAGTTTTAGGTGCATCGCGTGATAATTATAGTAACGAAAAAGGATACCAGGGCTTCCTGGGCCTGGTAGCTCATGAGCACTTTCACTTGTGGAATGTAAAGCGCCTGAGGCCAATAGTATTAGGTCCGTTTGATTATGATAACGAGAATTATACTACTAACCTTTGGATAGCCGAAGGTTTTACAGAGTACTACCAGGAAATAGCCGTACGCCGTACCAATCTTTATCCGCCAGAAAACTACCTGGATCAAATAGCCAATGAGTTTAATGTACTGGAAAACCTGCCGGGTAAAGATGTGCAGAGCGTGGCCGAATCGAGCTTTGATGCCTGGATCAAGGCCTATCGCCCTAATGAAAACTCCAACAATACTACTATATCCTATTATACAAAAGGGGCCATAATAGGCATGATGCTCGACCTGGAGATCATCAATAACTCAAACGGAAAACACTCGCTTGATGATGTGATGAAATATATGTACACCACTTACTACAAAACTAAAAAACGCGGCTATACAGATGCCGAGTTTAAAAAGGCGTTTGAAATGTTTGCCGGTAAAAAGCTGGATGATTTTTATAAAAAATACATTAACGGCGTTGATCCGGTTGATTATAACAAATACCTGGGCTATGCAGGTTACAAAATAGTTGATGAGCTGGCCGATAATAATGACGCGGCTCTTGGTGTAGTTACCGGTACAACAGCTGCTAAAAAAGTAATGGTTACCAATGTAATCCGCGGCACCGCGGCTTACATTGATGGCATTAACGTAAACGACGAAATAACAGCCATTGATGGAAACCCCATTACCGATGCATCTACCATGATAAACGGCAAAAAAACTGGGGATAAAATAGAGGTAACCGTAAACCGCGACGGCCAAAACATTACTTTGCCGGTTACCCTGCTAAGAAACGCAAGGGTAAAATATAAGATTGTATCAATAGATAACCCGACCATGCCGCAATTGGCTGTAAGGAAAAAGTGGTTGAGTTTGTAATTACGACTTAGAAAAATTTGAAGGCCGGCTGTTTATTCGCCGGCCTTTTTTGTGTCCGGACGGCAGATTAAGAAAAACAGGATGTTATCAGGCACTAAAAAACTTTTGGAATATATTTGAATTTTGTAAAGTTTGTTTTACATTTGGTAAGCCAAACTTTACAATTATGAAGCCATTATTCTTATTCCCTTACTGGGGCCGGTATTTAGGTTACTTTTTGGTATTTGTGCACATCCCTTTTGTATTGTACAAAAAACAGCTAATGGGTGTTCACGGGGGATGAGGTGGATACGGGCATTTTTAATGGCCGGCACCTTTTTTTTATGTCGACCACGTTATTGATGGCTATTGGCTTATTCATTGCTGCATTTTCAAAGGAGAAAATTGAAGATGAACAAATAGTACAATTACGGCTCGACTCGTTACAATGGGCGGTGTATGTGAATTATTTATTTCTGATCATCAGTTTGGTTTTTTCTACAGATACCGAGCATATCCTGTTTTTAAATTTACTGGTTCCCCTTGTGTTTTTTATTATCCGTTTCAGGTGGAAGATATTCCAGAATAACCGTTTAATTAAGGAATAAGTACAGTCATGAAAAACAATATAAGGGTAGAGCGCGCTATCAAAAACATTACCCAGGCCGACCTTGCTGAAAGGGTAGGGGTATCGCGCCAAACTATAAACACCATTGAGAGCAACAAATACGTGCCATCAACTGTGCTGGCTATGAAAATAGCGCGGGTGTTTGGCAAGGCCGTTGAAGATATTTTTACGTTGGATGACGAGGATTAATTAAACCGTATAATTATGAAAGACAAACCAATTTTTGCACCCATGCTGGCTATACCCAACGGGGTTACAGATATCAGCTTTTATATTAATGCTTTTGGGGCCGAAGAGCTACGCCGTTTCGGCAACGATGATGGCACTATTCATGTATCCGAACTATCCATCAATGGCGCGATGTTTCACCTGCATGAACAAACCCCATATTCTGGTTTTTTCAGTTTGGAAAAAAATAAGCCATCGGTAACTATAGGCCTTTTTGTAGATGATGTGCATGCGGTTATGGCGCAGGCTGTTGCTGCGGGAGCCACCATCAAATCTGCAGTGCAGGATTATGACTATGGCTACCGCCAAGGCGAGATTGAGGATCCGTTCGGCCACCGCTGGCAGATTCAGGCTGTTATTTGAGCAATAGATTAGAGTCAAGAATTAAGAGTCAGGAATCAAGACAAGAAGTATTTTGCAAGACAAAAGGTATTTAGGCATATAAATTAGCTAACCATGGCAAACGAACCTACCTATGGTAACGGCAAGATCTGTTACATCGAAATCCCGGCCGATGATATTGCCGTATCATCGGCTTTTTTTGAAAAAACATTTGGCTGGCAAATCCGGACTAACAACGAGGGTTTTGCATCTTTTGATGACGGCGTTGGCCAGGTAAGCGGTATGTGGGTAACCGGGCGGGAGCCGATGACAGCAGCAGGCCTGCTTATTTCCATTATGGTTGACGATGCGGAAGCTACGCTTTTGGCCATAGCAGCCAACGGCGGAACGGTGACCCAACCCATAGGAAAAGATTTCCCGGAGATCACCGCCCACTTTACCGACCCGGCGGGGAATTTATGGGGGATTTATCAGCATAGGGGATAGGAGTTAGGATGTTTAGAAAACGTTTTTTTTGACGCGGAAGCTTCAATACAACCATTTCTTTTCATCATCTGCACATTTGAAATCTGAAATTTGCACATTTGCACATGCGTTTCGATATCATTTCTGTTTTGCCCGGCTTGCTGGAAAGTCCATTTGCACACTCCATTTTGCAACGTGCCCAAAAAAAGGGCATAGCCGAAATTCACGTGCATAACCTGCGCGATTACTCTACCAGCAAACAAAAAAGCGTGGATGATTACCCCTACGGTGGTGGCAGTGGCATGGTGATGACCATACCTCCGTTTGCGGCCTGCATCGAAAAGCTTAAAGCCGAAAGGGAGTATGACGAGGTGATATTTATGTCGCCAGATGGGGAGCGGCTTAACCAGGCTATAGCTAACCAGCTATCCAGCAAAGGGAATATCATTATTTTATGCGGACATTATAAAGGGATTGATCAGCGCATCCGTGATATTTATGTTACCCGCGAGATTTCAATCGGCGATTATGTGCTATCGGGTGGCGAGCTACCAGCAGCCGTTTTAGTGGATGCCATTGTTCGGTTGATCCCCGGTGTATTAAGTGATGAAACATCGGCGCTATCCGACTCGTTCCAGGACGATATGCTTGATGCCCCTGTATATACCCGCCCTGCCGACTGGAATGGCTACAAGGTGCCTGATATCCTGTTAAGCGGCAACACGCCCGAAATTGAAAAATGGCGGTTTGAGCAGGCTTTGGAGCGAACCAAAACCCGCAGGCCGGATTTGTTGGAGTAAATTGGTGAGTAGTTGATTGGGTGAGTGGTGGATTAGTTTTCACAATTTTATCATCCTGTCAGCAAAGCCAGCCAATCAAACAAAAACCATTCACTTTCCCTAAATTAGATTGCAACCAAATGATGCCTATTGCATTACAGGGATGTTGCAACTATGAACCCCCACCAGGAAGCCCAGCTTATTGAACAATGCCGAACGGATCCGGCTGCTTTTGGGCAGGTGTTTGATGTGTGGTACAAGCCTGTGTTTGGTTACGTTATGCGCCGTACCGGCGATTATGATCTTTCAAAAGATATTGCCGCCGAAACTTTTTTAAAGGCCTTCCTCAAAATTGGCAATTTTCAGTGGCGGGGTATTCGCTTGTCGTCCTGGCTGTATCGGATTGCCACCAATGAGCTTAACCAATATTATCGCAGTAGCAAATACAAGCCCCAATCGTTACAGCAGTTGCTGGAGAACCCCCAGATGGAGAAGCTGCTTCATGAAAATGCAGAGAACGAGCGGGAAATAATGGAGCAGGAAATTAAAGCCTACGATGATTATAACCTAATACGCCAAAACCTGCTTAAGCTTGATGTTAAGTACCAGGAAGTGGTGGCGCTGCGCTATTTTGAACAAAAAACCAATACCGAGATCAGCGAGATCCTGGGGAAAAATGAAGGAACGGTAAAATCATTATTATCCCGCGGCCTGGAAAAATTAAGAAACATGTTGTAGCAATGCAACCAAAATCAATTAATGCATTATTAATGTAATTAACATGAAAAATAACGATGATTTTTTACAGCAAATGGAAAACTTAAAAGTACCGGATGTAAACCCTTCCCAACATCAAAATACGGTGAAAATGGCCATCATGAATGCGGAGCGATCGGCGGCACTTGGGGTTTGGTTGGTGGCAGTGCCCTGCTATTTTTTATTATGCGTTTTTATGTTCTACTTTTTTCATCTCAGGATGGGTTGGTTCGCGGCCATGTTTACCTTAATGTCTGGCCTTGCAAAAACTCCTTTTATAGATGTCCTGGGGCCAATAGTATTGTTTTTTCTGCCTGTCATCTGCATTATTATTAATGTACTATCCATTTTGCATGTACAGGTTCAGCATATTGATCCCAGCCGGCGTAAGGTAAAGGAGCTCAGGATCACCCTAAAAATAAAGCGCTGGAACATTTTGCTTATCCTGATCAGCCTGGCTATCGTGTTTGTTTTTATAAGTTATGTTATGACAGAAAGCATCTCCATTAACAATTAAAATCATGAAATTAAACTGGTTCACCCGTAAAGGAATTATTTACCTTCCTGCAGCTGTTGCGGGCTGGGTAATATTGGTTATTGCATTTGCCTATGCTGTTTATACATTTATTGACATAGATAGGCGCTCACATTCGGTAAGCGATACGCTCATTAACTTTGTATTTAATCTGCTTATTATTGGTTTGGTGTACACCCTGGTAGCCTACTTTACCGAAAAAAGGACAGAGGCGGAGATTTTAGAAGAATAATTATATTTGGAAGCAGGTTTGCCAATAATGGAAATGAACGGCTCGCAGAATCAATATAATCACCATCAAATTGTTAACAAAATACAAATTGTGGAAATTTTTAAAATAGACTTTCATTTATAAAAAATAATCCCTATAATTGCAATCCGATTTTTACGGGCTAAAAATCGCTTTAAGAGCTAAAAATCATGGATTTAGTAAAATTTGTTGAAGAGCAATCAATAGAAAAAAGACAGTTTCCTTCCTTTAAGGCTGGTGATACTGTAAGTGTGCATTATAAAATCAGAGAAGGAAACAAAGAACGTATCCAGGTTTACCAGGGTGTTGTTATACAACGTAACAGTGCAGGTAACTCAGAGACATTTACCGTTCGTAAAGTTTCTAATGGTATAGGTGTTGAGCGTATCTTCCCTATTAACTCTCCAAACATTGATAAAATTGAAGTGAACAGTCACGGTAAAGTGCGTCGCTCTAAATTGTACTATCTGCGTGCCCTTACCGGTAAAGCAGCTCGTATCAAATCAAAAAGAGTTTAATTACCCTTCCTCTTTTTTAAGAGGGCATACAAAAGCTTTTAAAAAGGCCTTTTCTGATTTATCGGGAAAGGCCTTTTTAATGGTGAAAATTAGAATATGCTGCTTTTGTAAACTTGCCACGCTGTGTAGGGATTTTCTATGGGGAGTGATTTGTGGCGCTTATGAATGCCGTTTGATAGATACTGTGTTGGGTTGCTAAGACATGGTTGTTTTTAAGTGTATAAAAACGCATTCTCATAGCTTGTAAGGCCTCTGTTCCCGTAGTTTGTGTACCCCACAAACCTCTATGCCACATTAGTTGAGCAGCTGTTTGTGAAGACACAAGCAGCTGGAATGGAAAGTCGGTTGAGTTTATTTAACTTCTTGATATTAAGAATCTTATTCCATAATTTTAGTTATTAAAATTGATGGCTATGGAATTTTTTAAATTATTTCAGGAAATTACTATAGGGCCATACTTTTTTGTATGGATAGGTTCATTAATTGGGCATGTTTTGTCTTTATATGACAAAAGCTTTCAAGGCTCCAAGGTGTTTTTGCGAGGGGTAATACCAAACCAATCAGATACCTTTTACAATAGATTAGATTTTATTGTTTTACCGATCATCGGTACAATCCTTGCAGTAGTGCTCATATCTCCAAATGATCCCAAAACAGGTGTTTTTTCTGGTCTTAGTTGGTCAGGCTCCCTGTTGGCTATGCTTAAACGTAATCCATCTAATGTAATTAATAATTCATTATAATTATGAAATTACAAGCATTAACAGTGTTGCTAATTATTGTCTTCCTGGCAATTGTAGCGTATATTTTCTTCAGAATAGGCGCCCTTAGCAATAATTTAAAGGAGTCACCAACCGCGGAAAATAAGCTAAAGAAGTACTTCCCGGCTATAATAAGTATAAGCATTCTGGTTTTAGTGTTTGGAGGATCTCTTTATTTCGAGCAAAAAGATGCCGAAAGCAAAAAAGAACTTAACGTACTATTAAAGAACAATATCCCAGGCAAAACAATCTACTTACCAACGGCTACGGATTCCCAGAATCTCGCTACTAACTTTAATCGTATTAAAAAGACCGTTGACAGTAATTATCATGTTGCTGCCGCATTAAACCAATACGTATCATCAACTAATACTTTTAAAAAGGTTGATCCCGGGTTTAAAGATTCTGTTAAATCAACCTTTAAAAGTATTACGAAGAAAAAGGCCTCGATTGATAGCATTCAACGTTTTATTGCAAAACCACAAAAAAGCGGCTATGCATACTATGGAATATATAATAATGGAAAATGGTCGGAACAAAATTTCACAACGGAAAATGGAGATGATTTTCCGGAACGAGGCCAATTAGTCAAATGCATTGTACCTACAAATATCAGAAAGGGCGAAATTCAGTATGTTCCAGGCAAAGGATGGGTTAATCAACCCTGGGTGGGAGGTATTAATAAAGACCAGGTTATTAAAGTTGATAGCGTTATACGCATTGTAAATAATGAAAATTTTATCTGGATTAAGTTCTGATATATAACTCTTTCAAATGAAATTAAGCTGCAATCCAAAATCAAAGTGATATGCTTAATTGAACTTTTGTTGGTATAATAAAATTCACCAACAAAAAAGGCCCCGGTAAACCGGAGCCTCACTAATTCTATTATACGTCAGCTAACCTTAGTTAAGATATTTTGTAATATCGTCTGATAATGGGGTAGTTTGTGACCTGAAGCGGTGGATCAGTTTACCGTTCTCATCTACCAGGAATTTTTCGAAGTTCCATTTAATGTCGCCTGTAAACTCTGGGTTTGGTGCTGTTGTAAGGTATTGGAATAATGGATCGATATCCAGCCCTAATACACTTACTTTGCCACTCATAGGGAAAGTAACATTAAAGTTTTCTTTACAAAAGGTTTTGATGTCCTGGTTGGTGCCAGGTTCCTGTCCGCCAAAATTGTTTGCAGGGAAGCCAACTACTACCAGTTTGCCTTTGTATTTCTCGGCAAGTGCTTCCAGATCTTTGTACTGCTTGGTAAAGCCACATTTGGAGGCTGTATTTACAATAAGTACTTTTTTGCCTTTGTATTTGGCCAGGGAAAAGTTTTCGCCATCAATAGATTTAAGTTTGAAATCATAAACCGAGGATGGTGCCGACATTAAAAAGAAGGCGAATATTAACGTAATTAGTTTCATGGTATAAATAATTGATGATTAAAGAAATATCTAAGTAAAATTAGCTAATAAATATTCTCTTAGCCAAATACTCGTCCTCTTTCTGCGTCATTTTTTTCTTTGTAACAACACTTTTATCTGTGTAGCCTAAAAGATGCAGCGCGCCATGGATAATTACCCGGTGAAGTTCCTCTGTTTCGGTTATGCCAAACTTCGCGGCGTTCTCGCGAATGCGCTCAACAGATATAAAAATATCGCCAACTATATCTCCTTCAACCTCGCTGTTATCAAAGGTGATGATATCGGTATAGGTGTCATGATCAAGGTATTGCTGATTAAGTGGCAGCAGGTATGCGTCTGAACAGAATACGTAGGTAAGCTCTTTTAGTTTAAAACCCTCGGCGGTAATAGTATCTTTTATCCATTGCCTTACCTTAGCTTTATCTTTTAATTTATAGCTGAGATCTTCTTCGAAAAACTGGATAGTAGGCATTATATTTTAAAATGTAGTTCAATTTCGTTGCCGGCTGTATTAAAAATACATTGATCGGCAAGGTGTTTTATGATGAACACGCCACGGCCGGTAAGGCTTTCCAGGTTCTCTGGAGCTGTTGGGTCGGCCAGGTGGTTGTAGTCAAAGCCTTCGCCCTCGTCGGTAACTGTCCATATAATGCGCTTTAAGTCAACCTCGGCATTAATGATTACCTTTTTTGACATATCCAGTTTGTTACCATGTATTATGGCATTAATAGCAGCTTCGTTTAAGCAGGTCATCATATTGGCGAAAGTATCCTCGGCAACATGATATTTGTCAGCAATCTCTTCTATCAGCGCCTCAAGCTGCGTTATGCTCTCCGGGTTTGAAGGTAGCTGTAACGTGTATAATTCGCCGGTTTGAACATTTGCCTGTTCCATGTTATTTGGCATTAAGTTGATCAAAGTAAGATTTTATTTTTTGCTTGTAATACAAATTAAGTGCCGGAGATACTGTTCTTATCTGTTCTGTCTGTTTTGCTCTCTGCTGCTGATAATCCTGCAGTGCTTTTATGTACCCCGGTGGTATATCTTTACCGTTATGGCTTTCTCTTTGCTGATCCTGCTCGCGTTCCTGTTGTGCCTTCTCAGCTTCCAATAATCGGCTCTGAATTTGCTGTTGCCTTTTCAGCGCTTCATCTGTAATCTTCCTGTTTACGAGATCATGCTCAGTTTGTTCCATTTCTTTCGAAATTTTATCTAAATTTCCTAAACCGCCCTTTCCATCCTTATTTTCTTCACGATTTATTTGCTCTAACTGCTGCCGTATCATCTGCTGTTGGCGGGCCATACGAGCCAGTTGCTCGCTCATATTACCCTGGTTGCCTTGCTGGCCTTTGCCCTGGTTGCCTTGCTGTTGCATCTGCTCGCGTGCTTTTTGCATGTTTTGATTTAACTGCTGCTGCATTTTTGATAGCTGAGACATTGATTGCGGTTTCCCCTTGCCGCCATTACCCTTGTTCATCATTTTTTGCAGCTGGTCCAATGCTTCGCTCAACATCAGGGCCAGGTTGTTCATGGATGTCATGGCGTATTGCTGGTTGCGGTTGGCTTCGGCAGTGCGCCGGTCGCCAAGGTTATCCAGCGCCTGATCGATGTGGGTATTGATACTGCTGATCTCCTGGTTTACGGTAGATTGAATTTGCGGAATGCGCCTGCTGAGTGCATATAGGCTGTCTTCGGCTGTTTTTAAGTTATCCTTAATATCTTTTTGGCTTTGCGAAAGGGAAATATAAGATGGATCTGTTGGGTTGGTGCTTTTTAATGTTTGCATCAGCTTCTCCTGGTTAAAAGAGCTGTTCACCAGATTTTTTAGTAGCTCCCGCAGTTGCTGGGCGTCAATAGCATTTTCCTTGCTCTCGCCTTCCTCATCCTGCTGCTGTAGCTTGCCGGCCAGTTGCTGCATTTCTTTAGCGGCCTGCTGTTGTGCTTTGCTTGCCTTGCTCTTATTATTCTTTTGCAGGTCGCCGGCGCTTTGATCCATTTGTTGCTCTATACTTTTGGTTTCCTTTTCGGGGTTCTGGAAGTCGTTTTTATGCTCTGCCTGGTCATTTGTTTTCTGCAGATCATCAAGCCCTTTTTTAACCTCCTCAAAATCGTTTTTTAGCTTATCCTGTTCCTGCTGTAATTGCTGCTGATTAGCGCCTTGCTGGTTTGTTTTTTCGGATAGTTTTTGTTCTTTATCTGCCAGCTTGTTAAGTTGATCTATCTGCTGATTCAGCTTTTGATCAAACTCCAGCTTTTTATAAAGCTCCAGCATACGGTCGAGCTCTTTTTTTAACGATTTATTATCCATCTGCATTTTAGATAGCTCATCCCGCGTGGCATCTTTTTGCTGCTCATTCAATAGCTGCTGCAGATTTTTAAGAAGTTCCTTTGTTTTTTGATCCAGCACGTTGTTAAACAAGTCTTCAATTTGTTTTTGCTTGTCTAATATCTCGTCATTTTGTTGTTGGTTTTCCTGGCGGTTATATAGGTTTTTCTTGTTGTCGTCCTTAATTTCCTTTACAAGATCTTCCAAATCCTTACGCTTTTGCATTAGGTCTTCCACTTGTTTCTTTTCGTCAAATGAAAGGGTGTTTTTATTAAGCAGTAATTGATTCAGCTTTTGCGAATCATGCTCAATCTGCCCTGCCAGCTTAATGGCCGACTGCATTTTTTGTTTGATAGCTTGTGTGCCCGCGTTCAACTGTTTATTTATCTCCCCGGCGTCGGGAACATTCAGTGTACGCTCGGCGGTGCGGGCTTTTTTAGGTCCGGTTACGGCATCGTTATCGGCCACCTCAAAATAATAGGTCACCCTATCGCCGGGATTGATCCCCATGTCCTTTAAATTCCAGAAATAAAAGAAATCGGCCTGTGT
This sequence comes from Mucilaginibacter sp. P1_A3, assembly GCF_056406855.1. NCBI lineage: Bacteria > Pseudomonadati > Bacteroidota > Sphingobacteriia > Sphingobacteriales > Sphingobacteriaceae > Mucilaginibacter > Mucilaginibacter sp. P1_A3. The sequence continues at coordinate 126,453 of NZ_JBFTZJ010000008.1, read as the reverse complement.
TTGTGTCATGTCCGCCTCCACGCGTTTTATAAACGTTTTTGGATTGTTGTTATTGCCGGACGGCTGGACAGTATAGTGGAATGTTAAAGCCGAAAATCCATGGTCATCCTGTATTTTCCCATTGAAATACAACGACTTCATGCTAACCGAATCCGGTTTCTCCGCAACGCTGATTGCGGGCACCTCATCCATAATTACATTGATGTGATACGTGGCCGAATCGCTATGGTTTACCTGTGTATTTACGGGGCTAAGCTTATAAATGGCATTTTTGAAAACCTTTTCGCTATGTTCAAAAAAGTCGGTGCTTGAGGGGGCAACCTGGCGGGGAACATTGTTCATTAAAAACTGTAACCCGGTTGCATATTGGGTGTGCAGCAGCCATTTAATATTGGTGCCTGCGGGTATTACAAGGTCGCCGGCGTTTACTAAGGTTTCATTTTTTTTACGCAGATAGGCAGGATAACTCAGCTCCACATCAAAATGCAATAAAGCAGGCTTCTGATTTACTTTAATCTCATAGAGTTCTGATGTAAAGCCGTTCCCGATAAGTTTGAACCGGGTACTTTGCTGAAGATTTGTGAACAGGTAATGAAAGCGGCTATTGGTTTCTTTATCCAGCTTAAAGGTATTGCCGGCGGTTTCTACATAAATATCGGCAGGCAGTTTATCGCCATCGAGTTTTAAATCGAGCTTAAGGTCATCGCCCTGAACAACAGCTAATGTTTTATTGAGTACGTTGAATTTAAAAGGCGCCACCGGTACAAAATATTCATTGTGCCTGATCAGTCTTTTTGTGCTTTCGGTTAAAACAGAGGGCGCGGCAAGCGCTATGATGATGATAACAGCAACCGGGGCTAATATCCATTTTAAATATTTAGTGTTTTCGCGGATGTTGATAGCCGATGGAAAGCTTACCGGTTTTAATGATTCTATCTTCTGATCAATACTCGCCTCGATAAGCGCGCTGTGGTTGGCATCGGCAGTTGCTAATTTTTTAAGTTGAAGGGTGTTGAGCAGCTTATCGTTTACATCATGAAAATGCCTGCCAATAATTTCCGCGGCCTCATCGTGCGTTAATGATTTGCCTAATTTAACCCATGATAACAATGGCGGTAATATTAGCCAGCATATTAAACCAATATTAAGGGTGATGAAAAAATAAAAAAGGATGGTTCGGAAAAGTATGTTAAAGTTGCCAAAATATTCGCTGAGTGTGATAACAACGTATGCCGTAAACAAACCGGCTCCTAAAAATATTAATCCGCGCAAAAAATTATTGAAATAATACTTTCTTATAAAGATGTTTATCTTTCCAATTAGCAATTCATAATTTTCAGCAGACTTCATAATTCAGTGCTAAAGTACCAAATACACAATTAAACGAAAAAGGTTGGGTAAACTGTATTTGTCAAGGGTGTTAAGATAAAAAAACCAATTGTATTATCTGCAGCCCATATAATATTTAACAATACTGTGTTAAAATACCGACAATCGGTTCAGCAATTAATGCTGAACGCGAATGTAAGTTTAAATAAAAAGAAGATGCTATGTGGCTAAATATCAAAGCTATTTGAAAGAAGATGCCATCGCATTTGATTATCTGCTTTGAATTCACCAAACAAATTATATATTTGCACCCCAATCAACATCAATCGGGATGTAGCGTAGCCCGGTATCGCGCCACATTTGGGATGTGGAGGCCGCAGGTTCGAATCCTGCCATCCCGACAAAAGCGATACCAACCATTATCAAAAAGCCTTTAAATCTATGATTTAAAGGCTTTTTTGATTTATTCCAGCCCAATATATTCAAGTTATATCAAAGAAAATTGTGCTGCCTCATAAACAGGTTGTTACGATATAAAGTAGCTGCCTGTCTTTTTTCTGTTAACGTATTGTTAACGGTTCTTAGTCGTTCCTTTGGCTTAGTTAAATTTACGAATGAATAGTGGAATTGCAAAAGATTATCAGGTAGTTATCTGATATGAATCGTCGCCAGGATCAGCGGTTATTGCAGCTTAATTTTGGAATTGGTTTTTCCGGTTTTGCACATTTTTGCAACGTTATCTAATGTAATCATCGAACGCCTCGCCGCCAGTCCACTCAAGCCCTTGCGCCAAGGAGTAGTATTTTTCCCCTCCCTCCAACGTAACAAAACTACCGAGGCTTTTATGTACAAAATAATCATTCTCAAACGTTACTTCAGCCAACAACATCAACTTCTTGCTATCTTTGGTTTTCTTTCTCAATTCCAAACATATTATATGAACGAACAAGTGCAAGCCATTAGTAACGAACAAAAAGAAACGTGGAACAAAGTGGCCCATAGCTGGAGAAAATGGGATGAATTTACAATGAACTTTTTAAAGCCAATGGGCGCTGCGATTATAAAAGCGCTGGATGTAAAAACGAATGATGTAACGCTGGATATTGCATCGGGTACAGGCGAGCCTGCATTTTCAATTGCAGCGATAGCAAAAGGCGGCAAAGTGTATGCGACCGATCTGTCTGAAGAAATGCTTGTCATAGCACAGGCTTATGCACAGGAACGGGATATAAATAATGTCGAATTTAAAGTGGCGGATGTATCCAGCCTTCCATTCAGTGACGATTTTTTTGATAAAATAAGTTGCCGGATGGGTTTTATGTTTTTCCCTGATATGCAATTGGCGGCAAAAGAGATATTTCGTGTTTGTAGAAATGGTGGAAAAATGGCGGTCAGTGTTTGGGCTGGAGCAGAAAAGAATGATTGGTATACCACAATGACGAAAGTTTTATCAAAACATATTGAAATGCCACGACCACCCGTAAATGCACCAGGTATGTTTCGGTGTGCCGCACCCGGTTTAATGAAACAGTTGTTTGAGGACGCCGGGTTTAAAAACGTAAATGAAGAAACTATTTTCAGCACAGTAGATTTTGGAACTGCAGAAAATTATTGGCTGAACAGAACGGAAATGTCTGAGTCAGTGGTGCAGTTATTAAGCACCCTGAGTGAAGAAGCGCGTAAAAAAATAAAAGCTGATTTGCTGGCAGATTGCAATGGCACGCTAACCGACGGAAGGCTTATAATGAATTGTTCTTCCCTGATTATATCGGCTGAAAAATGAAAATTGTCAGAACATAAGAAATTGCCTGACATCACAACACGGGATCATATTACTCGATTCAGTTAGTATGTTTTTGACATTTTTCGCATCCTCTAAAAAGTTCGAGAATTGTCCAATTCCGTCTACGGATGGTAGGTAGCCCGAATAGGACTAATCTCGAATCGCCTAATTGATTAAATACGTTTTTTACCAGCCATTAAAATAAGCAAAACCGGTTCGAGATTTGAAATCTCCTCGATAATTTTCATCAAAAGCCGGTTAATTGCTGTAGCGCGGGGCGGTATTCGAGAATACCCTATAGTCCCTGATTTCTAACAAATTTTTATTATCGCGTAGCCTTCGCCGGGAGGTAATCTTTCCAAAGCCACTCCAGGGCTTCGGGAAGTGTTTGCTGTTTTACTTTATAATCAACATGCCGGGCGTTGCGGGCAAAAACAAACTGGTATTGATAGCCTTTAGCCGCGAGTACATTTGCCATATTTTCATTTGCAAGCACCCAATCGTGCATATTGTCGCGCATGATGTTTGGATTAAAAAGGTCCTGATCGCCTACCTCCATCCAGATTCGCAATGGTTTTGGTTTGCTTTTCGGGATGATGTGTGCATGAAATCCCCAGGCGCCCTGCGGTGTTTCGGGGTTCCAGGGCCATTGCTGGTTTATATAGGTACCAGAGTAGGTGAGGACACGGTGATACCATTCCGGGTGATACCACGCCATGATCAGGGCGCATGATCCGCCCGAACTACCACCCATGGTAGCACGCCCTGAAGGGTCTTTAGTTAGTTTTACGTGGCATTTGCTTTCTACCAGGGGCAGTATTTCATGTTCAACAAATTCGGCGTATACACCGCTCATCGTATCGTATTCCAGGCCCCGTTCACTGCCTTGTGCATCCCCGCTGCCGTTGCCGATAGAGATGCCGATCATTGCCGGTACTTTACCTTCGGCAATGAGGTTGTTTAATGCTGTGAAAAGCAAGTCGTCTGGCCCGTCGGCGCCAACAATGAACGGTGCTGCAGTACCTGCTACATACTGTTTGGGAACATACACGGCCACCTGGCGGATGTAGGGATCAGGATGGCTTGTAGTAACGATCAACTTAGCAGGGTTTGCCGGATCTGCCGTGCCAAATGTATTTGGTTCCCGGGCAATGCCGGGATAAATCCGACTGTCCTTCGAATCTATGGTAAAGCGGTAAACGGTCCCTTGCGGTACATTAGTTTGTACCATCGATTCTGGTGCAGGATTATGTGTGGGGCCGATAATAAAATTTCCATTGGAGTCGGGCGAAGGAATGGCGCCATCCGGTAATTCCCTGGCCGATACATAACCGGGCGTATGCGGGTCGCGAATTGGCACCTGGGCCATTGCCGGGTTTACATTCCATATCATGTGGCACAATATACCAGACACTATGGTGCGATTAATTATTTTGGTTAGTTTCATTTATCTTGATTTAAGGTAGGTGATGGTTATGCCGGCGTTTTAAATTTAGGATTTATAGTTGCGGCATCAAAATAGGGGATTAATTTTATTTTTGACTGAAAGGCTCTTGAAAGGGTGCCGGGAACGGGGATTCGCAAATTTGCCCACCTGCTTCTTCAGGTTCTGCAAAAAAAAGTGGTTAAATAATGACACCTATAAAATTTCTGCGCCTCATCTCCACATCATCCTCAAAGCAAATGACTCCCGTATGCCTGTATTTAGCTAAGAAATCGATATATTTGAATAACAGAAATGGAAAGAAATGGGTACTATTGAAGAATTAAATGTGATTGGCACTACCGTTGTAAGACGGCTAAGAAGGCAGAAGCTGGATAATGGCAAGCCATTTTTGATATGGTCGAACAAGCTCCCTAAAAATCAAAGTTATCTGGAATATCCTGATCATTCTATCAAGATTGTTACTGTTGCACCTAATTTAAAGTCATTTGCGGTAGTTGAGGAGCTTACCAATAGCCAGGCCCAGATTATACGCCGTGAGTTAAACCTATTTTAACATGCCCAGCCTGTACATAATTACGGGTTCAAACGGAGCCGGAAAATCCACACTCGGACCGGACTACCTTCCAAAAGAGATTTCGCAGCATTATACAGTTTTCGACGGCGACTTACTTTATACCAGGAAACTAAGTGAACTATTTCCGGCGATCACCAGGTCGGCTAAATATGCGCGAAAGGACGCGTTGGAATACGTGGTAGATTTGTTTGAAGAACAGACAACACGAGCATTAGCTAACCGTGATCATTATGTTTACGAAGGTCATTTTACCAATGATGCCACCTGGGAAAAACCGAAATTATTCAAAGACGCAAATTATCGCGTCCATCTTATCTTTTTCGGTCTGGAAAATCCCGAGCTATCGCAATTCCGGGTCACAGAAAGGGTAACCGAGGGTGGTCATTATGTTGATCCACAAACTTTAAATAATAACTTTTACGGGAACCTCGAAAAATTAAATATTTATCACTCTCTGATCGATGACCTGACCATCGTGGATACTTCGGAAATCAACCATCGAATCTTATTTAAGACTATTCAGAAGCAAGTCGAGTTTCATGTTGAACGGGATGAGCTACCGACTTGGTTTGCCAATTATCTTCCTACAATTGTTCAGTTATTTCCGTAACAGGCTACTAACACACCAATTTCTTGAAATCCTGTAAAAAGTAATTTTAAAACTGTCTTGTTTAGTCTACGATTGGGTTATTTAAATTTATTGTTTATAATAAACTTTGCCCGAAGGTTAGCAAATTGTTATCAGGGTCAAGAATAGAAAACTCTTTTTGTTGCCAGAGTTTATGCTCCAACTTGGTGCTGTTAACGTTTTGGCTTCTGGCAAAATTGTAAAACTCCTCTATATCATTGGTACGGATATATACCTGCCCATAGTTTTCTTTTGGGTCAAGGTCTTTAAATTCAAAAAAGTGAATTTGGATGCTATCTTTTTGCACCATCAGGTAACCATCGTAGTCGGCACTACCAAATTCCTGAAATCCCAATTTGTTTAAATAAAAATCCTTGGTAATGGCTTTATCGCGCATTGGTAGTTTTGGATTGATGTCTGTAAGCATATTGATTAGAATTTAACGGGCATTACGAGAGTCAAATGTAGATTAACAACTTGTGAATAGCAAGTTGTTAATCTACTCCGTGCGGCAGACATAGATTTTATCGATAGATATATTCCTTTCATCGACACTTGTACTCATTTAATTACGGTTATGGTATGTTCGCAGCGCAAAAAAGGGCGAAGCCCTTATTGTGATAAGGTTTAGGTAAAGTCCTCCGAGCTGCGATAGCAGGGGGGCTTTTTTACTTCGATACCACGCCTTCCTTAATTAGCCATATTTTCAATCGATTGTCATCGTACATGTCTTCATTGCGGCTAATCAGGAAAATACTTCGGCGGACACTGTTAAATAAAACAGCATTGATACGACGCTACACTGGAAATAATTCGGCAATTTGTAATTATGAGGATTTAAATTTAAATAGCGTATTGATTATTCTCATATAAGTTTAATTAATATCCAATATCTATAATAGAGTTATAGCCATTTTTCGCCGTTTAAGAGGCATTTTATAATATTAATAATAGTATTTTCACATTAATAAAAATTCATTTACAGTTGATTGATGTTCTGATCAATTTACTTTTTAATCCTTCATTGCTAAACCACATCTTGTTATCATAAAAAGAATGTGTTTAAATTGGTTGTTCTCATGTTGTCGGGATGATAACAGCAATGCATAGTGATCGCTTTAAGCGATGTTCAAAGTTATATACACAATTACCTGTTGCCATGAATAAAGGACCGTCTGAGGAGCTTATAATTGCGAATAAAGAATTGCTGTTTCAAAATGGTGAAAAAGAAAAGCGTGCAGCCGAATTAATAATAGCAAATGATGAGTTGGCTTTTCAGAACTCTGAAAAAGAAAAACGGGCCAATGAGCTGGCAATTGCGAATAAAGAGTTAGCGTTTCAAAACTCTGAGAAAGAGAATCGTGCAAGAGAATTGATTATAGCCAATAAAGAGTTGGCTTTTCAAAATTCCGAGAAAGAGAATCGTGCACAAGAATTGATTATAGCTAATAAAGAGTTGGCGTTTCAAAACTCTGAAAAGGAGAATAGGGCCGCAGAACTTATTATTGCAAATAATGAACTTAAGTTTCAAAACCGGGAAAAACAAGATCGCGCGGATGAGTTAATCATTGCTAATAAAGAGCTCGCTTTTCAAAATTCTGAAAAAGAAAAGCGGGCCGCTGAACTCATCATAGCCAATGATGAGCTTGTATTCCAAAACCAGGAAAAACAGAAGCGCGCCGATGAACTGATTGTTGCCAACCGTGAGCTGGTGGTTCAAAATGATGAAAAACAAAAAAAGGCCGAGGAGTTAACAAGAGCTTACGACAAAATAAAAAGTACAGAAGTTTTTTTAAAGGAATACATCCAGGGGCTTGAAGAAATGATGTTTATGACACATCATAAAGTAAGGCAACCTGTAGCAAATATATTGGGAATTGCACAAATGCTTTCTCAATTTATAAGCTCTCCGGCCACATTAAAAAAGCTAATAGGTTATATGGAAGTATCCGCTTTGATTCTTGACGATTTTACAAAAGAGCTTACTTCTTTTATTGAAAACCTTGAGAAAAAGGGAAAAAATAACAAAGGTTGATTTTAAATAAATACTTATTAAAAAGAAGGGGAGGTTTTCCTACATCCTAAATCTTAAAGAAACAGATCTTCCTAAAGCCTGTGCTAATTCAGGATCGATCAAAGGCCCGTCGCCTTGTTGGATCCACACGCTGCGCTCATCTTTTTGAAGGGTGATCTTTTCCCCATTCAACAAAATTTCAAGCTCGCTTGTGCCCTTGTTTATTGGCGATGTATTGATCTGATACACGTGGTCGGTATCATTGTATGTTATTCTTAGTGGCAGTCCCATCTTTGTCTTCTCTCCGGGTAAATATACAAATCCAATATCCTAAAAAAATAAAAAGATGTAATAAACGTACCTTTTTGTATGTAAGGTATTGTTAAACAGTTGATTAAAGTAAATTATAAAAATGGCGAAAATTAGGCTGCAAGCAGGTATTCAACCTTTTCTAACAGGTTATTTGCGTCAAAAGGTTTGTGCAATACATCGTTTGGAGCGCCTTTTTGTGATAAAGAGGAATCAATATCATCACCGCCCGAGCAGATGATTACCGGTATGTTACTGGTATTCCTGTTCAGCTTTATCAGCTTACATATATCCAGGTCACTCATGCCCGGGAACAAGGCGTCAAGAATAACCAGGTCAGGGTGGGTACTCCTGATATCGTTAAATATATTATGCCAATCGTTATATGATACCACATCGTAACCATTGCTGGTTAAAATATAGGTCATTACCTCTATCATAAGCTCGTTGTCATCAACAATAAAAATTTTCTTCGCCATATTCTATTCAATCCCTTCGGCTTAAAGTAGTGCAAAGTGCATGCCATTGATTAACTTACAGTTAAAGCCATTTTCAACAGTATGTAATGTGTATGGTTTAGTGTATGATTTATTACGATTAACAAGAAATACAGTTGAATTTTCGGGCTTAAATAAATCAGTTTTCTTACATTTGGCTGAATAAAAATGATTTAGCGGAGCATAATGGATATTGTTAATATAAAGAAACTGGCTAAGGAGCTTAATATATCTACTTCAACCATTTCGAGGGCATTTAATGGCAGCCCTGATATTAACAAGGATACCAAGGAACGTATTCTGGCATTTGCTAAAGAGCATAACTTTTTACCCAACCATTACGCCAGTAACCTGCGTGATAAAAAAACCAAGACCATTGCCGTAATAGTCCCCGAAATAGCCAACGATTTTTTTTCACAGGCCATAAACGGCATTGAAGAGGTCGCCCGTAAAAAAGGTTTTTATATTTTACTTTATCGTACCGATGATGTTTTTGAAAAGGAAGTATCATTTGTAAATTATTTAAATAACGGTAAGGTTGATGGCATCATCATGTCGGTATCGGGCGAGGCCAACGACCATAACTACCTGCGTCAGCTGGAGTCGAAAAATGTACCTGTTGTTTTTTTTGATAGGGTTTATGAGGATATTGATGCCGCTAAAGTAACCACTAATGACTATGATAGCAGTTTTGCAGCCACAGAACACCTGCTACAAACCGGCTGCCGTAGGGTAGCTTACCTGGTGGTAAATAAAAGTATATCAATAGGGCAGGTGCGGATGCAGGGTTATATGGATGCCTTAAAAAAGCACGATGTTGCTTTTGATGACGAGCTTGTAATAGATTGCAGTAATGACGAAAAGGTAAATTATAAGATATTAACCAAAGTGCTGCAGGAAATTAAACCTGATGGCATTTTTAGTTCCGTTGAACGCCTGGCATTTGCTACTTATTATGTTTGTAATGACCTGGGAATATCTATTCCCGGAGACTTGAAGATGATTAGCTTTTCGAGCCTGGGCATAGCGCCCTTATTAAGCCCGGCATTATCAACCATTACACAGCCAGCTTATGAAATGGGTATAAAAGCGGCCACGCTGCTATTTGAGGCCTTGGAGCAGAAAACATCAAACCTTAAACGGCATATTGTTTTAAAATCGAAACTGTTTATCAGGAAGAGTTCGGGGGGAGAAAAGTGAGTAGTTGATTAGTTAAGTAAGTGAGTAGTTGATTAGGTGAGTGGTAATGTAGTTGCCTGATTTCCGTTTAAAAATCGACGTAATCATTAATCAAATCAACCACCCACACAATCAACCATTCACTCAATCAACCATCCACAAATTATACGTGAATAAACAATTCACTTTTTGGTCTGCGTACTTTAATCATTTTGCTATAAACATCATCTTCTGCGCGGAAACCAACAGCAGCGATAACGGAAGTGGTTAATCCTTTTTCTTTCAGGCCCAATATTTCATCAAATTGTGCTGCATCAAAACCTTCCATAGGGCCGGCATCAATTCCTAATTCAGCTGCTTCTGAAACCAATACACCTAAAGCGACGTAAGTTTGCTTGTGCGACCATGCCAATTTTTGATCATCGGTTCGGCTGCTTAATGTTCCTAAAATCATTTGCTCAAAACCTTCAAGGCTGGCACGGTCAACACTGCGGGTATCGGCAACAAGATCGATAAACTTTTTACCAAAGGCTTCATCTAACGTTGTTAAAGAGGCAAAAACAAACAATGCGGATGCATCGGTGATCTGGGGTTGATTATATGCGGCCGCGCGCAATTTTGCCCTGGTTTCCGGATCCTGAACAACAATAACTTTAAATGATTGCAGGCCATACGATGAGGGGGCCAGCTGGATAGCGCTTTGTAACTGATCTAACTGTTCGGCACTTATTTTTTTAGATGGGTCGAATTTTTTAACAGCGGCCCTCTTTTGTAAATTTTCTACTAATGACATGATTTTATTAATTGCTTAAACAAAAATAGATGTTTAAACATTTAAATAAGTCATGCTATCGTAAACTAAAGCTGAGCCTTATCTTTCAGTTCCTGCTCCTTGTCTTTTTCTTCCTGCTTTAACCTGCGCTTTTCTACCCGGATATCTTTACGGGTTTTGCCAGCAGTGTCAATATGCTCTTCTCTGTTCTTGTAATCCAGCTTAAGGGCCTCAATTTGCTCTTTTAATTTTTCTTTGGCGGTTTTTTCCTTTTGCTTTTCCTTTTCTTCCTGCTTCTGGGCGGTTGTATCTTTCTTGCCAAATAAACGTTGCAGAAAGTTAGGTTTTTTCACGGGCTCTTCAATTACCGGCAAAACTTCATTGTCATCTCCGCCCTGTTTCATCAGGCTATCTGCTTTTGCGGTATCAATTGGCGCAATGGTTTGCCTCAAGCCCTCCCGCAGGCGTACACCATAAAAGCCATAAGCGCTGGTATCACGTTGTGTAAGTCCTTTGCCAGCCATTAGCCTGCCTATCAGGTTAAAGTATCCATGAAGCCCCGGTCGCAGCGTTCCATCGGGTTGAAAGGCGTATAAACCTCCTTTAGGGTATGGTACAATACTGGCCAGGAAAATACTTTCGCCCAGGTTGAGCTCAGATGGCGACTTGCCAAAGTAAAAATGCGATGCCTCTGATATGCCATATATATTGCGGCCCCATTCAATAATGTTAAGATAAACTTCCAGCATCCTGTTCTTATTCATGATGTGGTTGTTTTCAATCATCCATACAATCAGGATCTCCTCAATTTTACGGGCGAGGGTTTTTTCGCGGCTTAAAAAAGCGTTTTTAACCAGTTGCATGGAAATGCCGCTACCGCCGCGTTTAAATTTCTTTGTCTTAAAGTCGGTGGCCAATGATTTGCGGAAAGCTTCCTCAACAAAGCCATGGTTGGTATAAAAGGATGGATCCTCGGCCGTCATCACCGCGTTGCGAAGATCAGGGGCGATTTCATTAAGGGGAGTAAACTCCGGGTTCTCGGGCCCGATCAGGTGCGGAGCCATCGGTTTTCCCTTTTCATAGGGCGTGTGTACAAAGGGGCTGTTCAGCTTGGTTAGGTCTGTTTTGCCATATTTCACAATTCTGAAACCATCCTTACTCAGCCGCGAATCAAACTGGAGGTCATCTGGTTTTGATGAATCCATGTAAAAGTTCATGGCGTAATTTAGTTTACCTGCAACCTCTATCCCGTCTAAAGCGTCAAACATTCCATGGGGGAAGGCATCGAAAATATCGGTGGCATTAAGCCAGCCTGTATTTATTTTAAGCTCATAAATTTTAACAGGGTTAAGCGTGTATTTGATAAATGGCCTGGCAGTTAGCTTTTTAATATGTATCATGGATGAGCTATCAACAGATACATAATTACTACCTACAAAAACGTTGGCATCAATGGCTGCGTCAGGAAACACAATATCGCCCGACGATAACGCCGGGTGGTTAATCAATAAATTATGAACCGCCCATGAGCCGTATATTTTAGTTTCGCCGCCGCCATGTTCAACCTTGGTTAGTTTGGTGCTTATGGTATCGAAATTTAACTTAAGCTTTAGCTTTTTCTCAATGATGGGCAGTTCAACCTTGGTGCCATCTGCGTAAAGCTTTACATCTATATTTTTATCTGATGGGTGCATTTTGCCATCAATATGCCAGGTTGCCGCGCCATTATCAACGTCAATGGTCGATTTAAGATTTCCATCTTTAATGATCGCCGTTTTTGCAAGCAGTTTTACCTTGTTGCTGTCATCCTTAAAGCTTATTGAAAAATTATTGAGTGTTAAGTTATCCGGTATTTTGTATAATACTTCGTTAACCAGATTATTAGCCAGTACGCTCAGATCTACTTTTTGTGTTGTTGATGTGGTATCTATTTTCTTTTTAAACAGAAAATCGAAATTTTTCACTCCTTTTATGCTGGTAAGGTTGATGAATCCATCCTGTAATAAAACATCAGATAATTTTATCTCGCCTATAACCAGGGGCATTAATTTAACACTTACTACAAGATTTTTAATATTAAGCAGGCTATCACGCTGTTCTGGTACTATGCTGACATCTGAAAAGGATACCGTACTGGTGCCGGTAAAATGGGCCGAACCTATTTTTACATCTAAATTATAATCGCGCTTTGCTTTTGCAGTAGCTTTGTCAATAGCGCTTTTAAGCAGGGCTTCGCGTTTTGAATAGGCAACATATCCGCCTATAATAAATATAAGTAATAAGGGGATCAGGATAAATGCGGCAATACGTATATATTTAGGGTTGAGGCGCTTCATGTGTAAATTTTTCCAAAACTAAACTAATTCTTATCCCCTGCAAACGGTTGTTTATGCAAATTGTTTCCCTGGCAACCACAAAACAATCACCTGTTTTTATAAATTTGTGCGTAATAATATGATAATCACTAAAGAACAAGTTTTACAAGCACTGGGTAATGTTGAAGAGCCAGATCTGAAAAAAGACCTGGTTACCCTCAACATGATACAGGATATACATATTGATGGTAACAATGTTAACTTCTCTGTTATATTAACAACACCGGCTTGCCCGCTAAAAGCATTAATAGAAAATGCCTGCCGTAATGCTATCGCTTACTTTATAAGTAAGGAAGCTGTGGTAAGTATTAACATGACTTCGAGAGTTACTACTCAGAAAAACACAGGCGTGCCCGGGGTTAAAAATATTATCGCTGTAGCATCGGGTAAAGGCGGTGTAGGTAAATCAACCGTTGCGGTAAACCTTGCTCTTGGCCTTGCACATGCTGGGGCAAAAGTAGGGTTGATAGATGCCGATATTTACGGGCCATCAATACCCATTATGTTTGGCCTGGAAGGTGTTCGTCCGCAGGCCAGTGTTGTGGATGGTAAAACCCGTATCGAACCTATTCAGAAATATGGTATTAAGTTATTATCGATAGGCTTTTTTACCGATCCTAACCAACCGGTGCCATGGCGGGGTCCGATGGTATCAACAGCGGTTAAACAATTATTTAATGATGCTGATTGGGGCGAACTGGATTACCTGGTAATAGATCTTCCGCCGGGAACGGGCGATATTCATATCACTGTTACGCAAACATTTCCGGTTACGGGGGCTGTTATTGTAACAACGCCGCAAAACGTTGCGCTGGCAGATGCTAAAAAGGGGATAGGGATGTTTATGATGCCTGCCATTAATGTACCTATATTGGGAGTGGTTGAAAACATGTCGTACTTTACGCCTGCCGAGCTTCCGGATAACAAGTATTATATTTTTGGCAAAGGCGGAGGGCAAAAGCTGGCTCAGCAACTGGATGTTCCATTTTTAGGGGAGATTCCGTTGATTAAAAGTATCAGTGACTCTGGTGATGCCGGTACTCCCGCAATATTGGAAGAAAATGGTGCGATGACTGATGCTTTCATAAATATGGCACAGCGTGTGGCCCAGCAGGTAGCTATTTCAAATGCAAAGGCATTGGGAAATGAAGCCATAGTGAGTTAGAATAAAATAGCCGCTGACAATATATGAAGGGGCAAAAATGGTGATATTTGTATGGCATAGCATGCAAATATTGGAAGATAGATTATAGCAAATTATTAATAACTTTACTTTAGTTATAAATTAGTAAAAATGAGTTTATTAAGTCAGGTTGAAACAGCTTTAGATACAATTCGTCCGTATTTGGAAGCTGATGGCGGGAATGTTTCTGTTGAAGAGATCACCCCTGAGGGTGTTGTTAAATTGAAGTTGTTAGGTTCGTGCGGATCATGCCCTATGAGCATCATGACCCTTAAGGCAGGCATTGAAGAGGCAATTAAAAAGGCGGTACCTGAAATTACTTCAATTGAAGCTATAAACCTTACAGATATTGATGATCCTAACGCTGTACTGCCAGAAAATTTAAGATAGTGTTAAGTATTGTTAAATGCTGTTTATATTTACTGCATTAACGTATTTTTGAGCAATGTTTTGAAACCTTTCCCCGTTATTAAAACAATAAATGGCGGAAAAGAGACAGGTATATGAAATATTTAGTTGTTATATTTTTATTGTTTGCATCGGCAGCTACATTTGCGCAAAGCCACAATGAAAGGCCGGTTGTGCAATTTACGGGTGTTGTACATAATGCTGATAGCGCGAGCGTTATTGTGCCTTATGTTACCATTACCAACACATCATCTCACAACCAGGTTAACTTAAGTAACTATAAAGGCTATTTTTCTTTTGTGGCGCATGAGCAGGATACCTTGCGCTTTACCTGCGTAGGCTATGGACCGGTTGCTGTTGTGATACCGGCCAATCTTTCCGGTAAAAGCTATACCCTGCAGGTAGGCCTAATACCACAAATTATTAACCTGCCGGCATTTCACGTATTTCCGTGGGCTACTACAGATGAATTCAGGAAAGATTTTTTAGCTATAAAACTTGCAGATGATGACCTGGAAATAGCACGTAAAAATATCAGTAAAGCAACTCTTAGCGCTCTGTATAATACCCTGCCAAGAGACGCCCAGGAAATTCAATCGGCAAACGCGCAAAGTATGCATACCAGCATCCTCAATTCGCACTCGTTAACGCCCAATCCTTTGCTAAACCCGCTTGCCTGGGGAAGCCTGATCAAACAAATATCCGACGCGGATAGTAAGTAGGCTTAAGATTTATTTGTTCTTGAAGAATAGGAATGTAAAAAGGCCCTTCGGTAATTAAATTCGAGGGCCTTCATATTTAGCGGCCTTTTTTAACCGCCGGGAACTTCATTTTGTAGTCAACGTTAACTACACCCCTTGAAATGTCTTTCAGTCTTTTTTCAATTAGTCTTTTACGCAGGGGGCTCAACTTATCTGTAAATAGTTTTCCTTCAATATGATCGTATTCATGCTGGATAATGCGTGCAGCCATACCTCTAAAGGTTTCCTCATGGTGCTTCCAGTTTTCATCGTAGTAGGATATCTTCACTACCGGTTTGCGGTAAACATCCTCGCGGATATCAGGAATACTAAGGCATCCCTCATTAAAGCCCCATTCTTCTCCGCTTTCTTCTATAATATCGGCATTCATAAATACCTTTTTAAAATCTTTCAGCTCCGGCTCTTCATCGTCAAAAACAGTAGCATCAACCACAAATAAACGCATAGACATACCAATCTGCGGCGCAGCCAGGCCAACACCACGGGCAGCATACATGGTCTCGAACATGTTATTTACAAGTTCTTTTATGTGAGGATATTCTTCCGGCTCAAAAGCGGTAGCTTTTTTTCTTAAAACAGGGTCTCCGTAAGCGATGATAGGGTACTTCATTTTGCAAAAATACAGGTTTATTATTTAGGCTCAAACTTCAATGTAATTAGCCTGTCATTATCAAATATTTCGTTGCTTATTTCCAGCAATTGATCGGCCGTTACTGCATTTATTTTAGCAAAAATCTCCTCTAAGGTTTCAATATGGTTAAAATCGAGCAGGCTTTTGGCCATGGATATAATCAGGCTGAGCCGGTTTTCTTCTGCCAATGCAATCTGGCCAATAAATTTCTGCTTGGCCTGGTGTAATTGCAAGGAGCCCAGCTTTTGTTCGCGCAGTTTTTTTAATTCTTTATGAACAAGTTTTGCCGCTTTCTCTGCCTTTTCAGTGTCGGTTCCAAAATAGATAGAAAAGATACCGGTATCAGTAAAAGGGGTATAGTTAGATTCAATGGTGTAGGCAATGCCATACTTCTCACGGATCTCTAAATTAAGCCGGCTGCTCATTCCCATTCCGCCCAACAGGTTGTTTAGCAACAGTAATCCATTTTTATATTGATGCGATGAGGCGTAGGCCTGGTTACCTATAATGCAATGCGTTTGCGAAATAGGTTTTTTGACTATAAGTAGCCCGCTTTTATTATCTTGTGGTTTTATCCTGTTTTTTTGGGGCTGATGTGCCTCAATGCTGCCAAAGTATTTTTCGGCCAGCTTAACAACTTTTTTAAATTCATAATTACCATGTACCGCAAATATCATTTCGGATGTACTGTAGTTGGCTTTAATAAAAGCACGCATATCGCCACTACTCATCCGTCCCACGGTTTCGGGCGTACCTAAAATATTCTTGCCGATGGGCTCATCTTTAAATAGCAACTCTTCAAAATCATCCTGGATAGCTTCTTCGGGCTGATCAAGGTAAGAGGCAATTTCATCAAGGATAACGCCCCGTTCCTTTTCCTGCTCGTCCTCCGGGAAGGTGGAATGGAACAGGATATCCTCAAAGAGGTCTATAGCACGTTCCAAATGCTGGTTTAGCAGCGAGGCATGTATACAGGTATATTCTTTGGTGGTGTAGGCGTTTAAATCTGCACCCACCAATTCCAACCTGTTTAAAATTTGGTTGGTGTTGCGCCTTTCGGTTTCCTTAAACAATAAATGCTCAATAAAATGAGCAAGGCCTTCCTGCTGGTTTTCTTCATCGCGTGAGCCGGCGTTTACTATAAAGCAACAATGCGTTATGGCAAAGGGCGATGGCTTAAACAAAATGCGAATGCCATTGGGTAAGGTATGGGCCTGGTAGTCGATCATATGGAGGTGCAAAGATAACGTTATATATGTTACAATTATTTTACGCATGATTTGTTAGTGATTTTAGTACTTTAGTATGTTGAAGCAACTGCGTAAAGCATTAAAACGATACTTGTTATTACATATACCCCTTAAAACAGATCAATGAAAATTAAAATTGCAGACCTTGAGTTTGAGCCCCTGATTAACGCCGAAACAATTGAAGAACGCGTAAAAACAATAGGTTTACAGCTAAATGCCGACTTTGAAAACAGTGTACCCGTAATTGTTGGTGTACTTAACGGGAGCTTTTTATTTATAGCCGACCTTATAAAACAAATATCTATCCCCTGCGAAATCGCCTTTACTAAACTCGCCTCATACTATGGCGGCACCACAAGCCAGCTTAAAATTCGCGACGATATAGATTTGATAGTTGACATAAAAGGCCGCGACGTACTTATTATTGAGGATATTGTTGATACAGGCAATACCCTGCACTACCTTATTGATAAACTTAAACAGCGCGAGCCGGCATCTATTAAAGTGTGTTCGCTACTTCTTAAACCCGCCGCCCTGCAAAAAAACATAGACGAGCTTAAATATGTAGGCTTCGAGATTGAGAACGAATTTGTGGTAGGCTATGGCCTTGATTACCAGGAAATGGGCAGGAATTTGAGAGATATTTATAAGAAGGTGGATTAATCTGATTTCGGAATTGGGATGTTTGATTTTGGATTTGCTTTCCATAAAAAAACGCGATACTATGATACCAAAACGTATTCTGGGGTGTCAAAAAAGCTTTTTGTCATCCTTCACTGCAGTGCACTGTTGTCCGGTAAACGAATTTTTTGAAAAAAAGTAAGGGGTAGCTAAAAGCCACCCCTTTTGTGTTGATATTAGAGTTACCACACTTTAATAACCAACATGGGCAAAAGTACTTTTTTTACCGGACAGCCGATATTAAATCAGCTGCTGAATTTGATAGATCGCAGCTCTGTAAAGACTTTAGCCCGCGCCGGACAGCATGATCGTTATTACCGCTATTTCGACACCTATACACATTTGGTAACGATGTTGTATTGCGTGCTTAATAAGTGTGCCAGCAGCCGGGAAGTAGTTAGCGGAATGCAAGCCTGCTGCCATAAACTGCAACATACAGGTATCAAAAAAGCCCCGGTAAGAAGCACATTATGCGATGCTAATATGAAACGATCTTGCAAGGTCTTCGAGTTGATTTATGAACAACTTTACCGGAATTGCAGGCATCTTTTACCGGACAGCCGGACTGGACTACAGCCTAAACTATATATAGCAGACTCCTCTACTATTACTTTATTTCAGCAAATACTCAAAGCCCCGAGTCCGGGAAAAATGAATGGAAAAAGGAAAGGCGGCATTAAGGTCCATACACTAATGGATGCCGCCAATGATGTTGCTATACAGATTAATTTCACAGCTGCAAGTGCCAATGATATGACCTTTCTAAAAGAGATTAATCTCGATGCAGGTTCATTTATAGTGTTTGATAAAGGCTACGTTGATTATAGTCAATACCAGCGGCTTGATAACGAAGGTGTGTCTTTCGTTACCCGGCAAAGAAAAGGGGCAAGTTATACGGAAACTGGCACAAACCCAATTAGTGCCGAAGAAATGGAAGCCGGTGTAAGGGCTGACCGGATGATTACTTTAGGTACCAGGACGCACCGTAAAAAGGTTAAACTTAAAAGCAGACTGATTACCTTTTTTGATAGGGAAAAGTCGAGGGAGTTTGAGTTTCTGACCAACAATCTCACCTTAGCAGCACTGGAAATAGCTGATCTTTATAAAAAGCGCTGGCAGATCGAAACATTGTTTAAAAGAATCAAACAAAACTTCCCGCTCAAATACTTTCTTGGAGATAATGAAAATGCAATTAAGATACAGATTTGGTGTGCCTTTATTGCCGATCTACTTATCAAACTTGTACAGGTACAGCTAAAAAAGCGATGGGCATTCTCTAATCTGAGTTCCATTATCAGGCTGCACCTGATGAGTTATATCCATTTATTCGATTTTCTCAATAATCCGGAAAAGCTGTCTGCTCCCGATAGTCGATCCCCTCAGCTAAAACTGGGGGGCTTAGAAATCGGATTTAAAACCTAAACCGTTAAAACATACACTAATCAGCATCTTTTCTTGATTAGCCAATCTTTACCGGACAACAGTGAACGCAGTGAAGGATCTGTTATTCACTATGCTTGTTCGCCCGGTACAGTCTGCGAATAGATCCTTCGTTCCTGCCCATGACGTATTGAATTTTGAGGCTTGTCGGCCTGTTAGTCTGAGCCTGTCGAAGACTCGCGCGGAGAGGCCTTTGCCCGCTATCCTTCGACAGGCTCAGGATGACAGCCAGTTTTGTTACGTCATTTCCCCTTCAGAGGCCACCGGATTTTACCACTCTGGATGACAAACCTTGTAAAACGTCATTTTCCACCTTTAGAATTTCCCGAATTTTATCAACTACTCATAACGTCTTTTGAAGAAAAAGCTTTTTGTCATCCTGAACGATAGTGAAGGATCTACTCCCCGCCGTGTTTCTTTGCCCTGTACAGTCTGTAAATAGATCCTTCGTACCTCAGGATGACAAGACTTTTAAAGCGTTGTTTTCTCTTCAGAATTTTGCAAATTTTATACCTCTTACTGCAATGAGGTGGGTACATTGAAATTTGAGTTGATAGTCAGATATTTGGGATGGGATGCCTTTTTGCTGGCAGCCCTCTTATTTACGCCCCAACCAGCCCCGCCATCTCATTCAAAAACAGCAACGCCTGGTCAATGCTATGTACACCTTCAACGCTAAGGCGCAAAGTGTTTTTAACTTCTTTTAAATTGGTGCGGCGTGGGTTGCCTTGCACAAAAGCCAAAACGTTATGGAACGCCTCTGTTTCAAAATAGGTTGATTGCTGGTCGGTAATGAAGTAGCCGCGTAATACATTCTTTTTTAAGGAGATCTTTTCAAAGCCAATAGCTTTCCCCATCCACTGCAGGCGCATGGTATTCAGCAAATCATGTACCTGTGGCGGTATCGGCCCAAAACGATCATGCAACTGCTGCTGAAAGGCTGATAATTCAACCTCAGATTCCAGCTTGGATAGTTCGGTGTATAGGTTATATCGCTCGGCTATATTGGTTACGTATTCATCAGGAATTAATATCTCCTGGTCGGTATCTATTTGGGTAAAGGAGATGTATGGCCTTGGCTTATCATCGGGGAAAACGCCTTTAAACTCATCATCCTTTAATTCCTGGATAGCTTCATCCAATATCTTGTGATACATTTCGAAGCCTATTTCGGCAATAAAGCCGCTTTGCTCGGCACCAAGCAGGTTTCCGCTGCCGCGGATGTCCAGATCGCGCATGGCTACGTTAAAGCCGCTGCCCAGGTCACTAAACTCTTCAATGGCGCTCAGGCGTTTGCGGGCCTCGCTGGTAAGCGTTGACAAAGGAGGGCTCAACAGGTAGCAATAGGCTTTTTTGTTGCTCCTGCCCACGCGTCCGCGCATTTGGTGCAGATCGCTCAGGCCAAACATATGAGCGTAGTTAATGATGATGGTATTGGCGTTGGGAATATCCAGGCCGGCCTCAATAATAGTGGTGGCTACCAACACATCATATTCATGATTCACAAACTTTAGCATCACATCTTCCAGCGCATCGCCTTCTAACTGCCCGTGGGCAATCCCAATACGGGCTTTAGGCACCAGTTTACGGATCATTCCACCCAACTGCGGCAGATCGGCAACGCGGTTGTGAATAAAGAAGATCTGCCCGTCGCGCTCAATCTCAAATTCAACGGCCTCTTTTATAAGTTTATCATTAAACACATGTAGTTCGGTAACTACAGGCTGCCTGTTTGGCGGAGGCGTTGATATGATAGAAAGGTCACGTGCGCCCATCAGCGAGAAATGCAGCGTACGGGGTATAGGTGTAGCGGTAAGCGTAAGCGTATCTACATTGGCGCGCATTTGTTTCAGCTTCTCTTTGGTTGATACGCCAAACTTCTGCTCTTCGTCAATGATCATTAACCCCAAATCCTTAAACTTTACGTCCTTACTCACCAGGCGGTGTGTGCCTATGATGATATCTACCTTGCCATCCTTCAGCTTATCTAAGGTATCCTTGATCTGTCTGCTGGTTTTAAACCGGTTGATGTAGTCAATATTAGCCGGGAAGCCCTTTAGTCTATCGGTAAATGTTTTGTAATGCTGGGCTGCTAAAATAGTGGTAGGTACCAATATGGCTACCTGTTTGCTATCGGCAACGGCTTTAAATGCCGCGCGAATGGCAACCTCTGTTTTACCAAAGCCCACGTCGCCGCATATTAACCTATCCATAGGATGCGGTGATTCCATATCCTTTTTAAAATCGGCAGTAGCTTTCTCCTGGTCTGGGGTATCCTCATAAATGAAGGATGCTTCAAGTTCGGTTTGCAGGTAACTATCGGGCGAAAAGGCATTACCATGCTGTGCTTTACGCAGTGCATAAAGCTTGATCAGATCGCGGGCGATGTCTTTAACTTTTTTTTTTGTAGTTTTTTTAAGTCTCTCCCAGGTATCGGTACCCAATTTGTTCATTTTGGGTACTGTACCCTCCTTACCGCTGTATTTGGAAATACGGTTAAGCGAGTTGATGTTTACGTAAAGCAAGTCGTTATCGGCATATATCAACCGAATCATTTCCTGTTGTTTGCCGTTAACTTCCACTTTTTCCAGGCCGGCGTATTTGCCAATGCCATGGTCAATATGGGTTACGTAATCGCCGGGTTTAAGGTCGCGCAGTTCTTTCAGGGTGATAGCCTGCGAACGCTGGTAACCTTTTTTGAGCTTATATTTATAATAACGATCAAAAATCTGGTGGTCGGTATAGCAGGCCAGTTTTTGCTCCTGGTCCACAAAGCCTTCCCTTATCGAAATGCTTACCGGGGTAAATTTTGCTGTTTTATCCAGGTCATCCAAAATGGCATAAAGCCTTTCTACCTGCCTGGAAGAGTCGGTAAGGATAAAGTTTTGAATCTTCTCCGTCTCGTTATTTTTAAAATTATGGATAAGCAGCGTAAAATCTTTATTAAAAGATGGCTGCGGACGCATATCAAAATTGATGGCTGCGCTTGGCTGATAAAAAAATTGTTTGCCAAATTCAACAACCGGGAAATCATGCAGCTGATCGGCAATCAGTTTCTCGTCTGTAAAACCAAATTTAGGGTCTATCCAGTCCGGGTTCTGCGTTTTTTCATCTGCTGATAGCGCCTTCCATAAATTGGTTGCCTTTTTAAAACCGCTTTGGATAATATCCAGCGTAAACTGTACATCTTTTATCCAAATCTGCGTGCCTGCATCCACATATTCTAACAGGGAGATATTGTTTTCTGTTAAAAATTTAGATTGCACATTGGGCACAATAGTGATGGTTTTTACCTGCTCAACAGATAGCTGGCTTTCAATCTCAAACGTGCGGATAGATTCGATAAAATCGCCAAAGAACTCTACACGGTAGGGCAGGTTATGCGAAAACGAGAAAATGTCAACAATGCCGCCTCTTACAGAAAACTGGCCTGGTTCGTAAACAAAGTCAACCCGGTCAAAATCGTATTCAATTAAAAACTCATTAATAAAATCGATACTTAGCTTATTGCTAACGGCAATCTCGAGTGTGTTTTTTTCAAGGGATGCCCGGTCTATCACCTTTTCGGCAAGTGCTTCGGGGTAGGTAACAATCAGCTGACCAAACTCAGACGAATGGTTAAGCTCATTCAATACTTCGGCACGGGCAAGCACGTTGCTGCTATCGGGCTGGGTAAATTCAAATGGCTTGCGGTATGATGAGGGGAAAAGTAACACCTCTTTACCGGTGAGGTTCTCCAGGTCGGCCTGGAAATAGCCGGCCTCTTCGCGTTCGGGCAATACAAACACCATGTGTTTGTGCTGTAAAAAATACAATGCTACCGCCATGGCCGCATCACTTGACCCGACTAAACCACGAAGTTGTACCCTTGGATTTTTGGAAGCATTAAGCGCGGTGGCCAATGCCTTAATCCGGTCATCAACTTTATATCTATCTAATATATCACGGATGTTCAAACTGCTGCAAATGTACGCAAAAAAGCCCTTTTTAATAAATCCTTATAAATTGTATAAATCAATGCAAACAATATGCAGATTTAATTACTTTTTAATTATAAATTCAAGGAATATTTCCTCGGAATTCGACCTAAATTTTCAACTAAAATTAAATCATCATGAAGAATGCAGTTTTATGGGGTGGCTTTATTGGCGTATTAAGTATTATCTGGATGTTTGTTTCGCACTCCATGGGGGTAACGCCGCTTAAGGATACCGTGGCCCCATTTGAATATTTTTCGGTCCTGATCCCTGCGGCCGGGTTGTTTATTGGCATCTGGAGCTATCGTAAAACCGATTGTAAAGGCCAGATGGGCTTTTTAGAAGCATTGATACAAAGCTTTAAGATACTAATTGCGGGGGGGGCAATAACCGTTTTTGGGGCCATATTGTATTTTAGCTACGTGTCAACAGACAATACCCTGCGTGACTTCTCGGGCCGCATATTCGGAGCCCTGCTGGTTGGTGTATTATTGGCGTTTGCAGTATCTTTACTGTTCACCAATAAATCAAATAAAGTTGATTAAACAGCTTTTTTCAAAATACTTTGAGCTTGCTTTTTGGATAATCGCGATGTTGTGCCTGGCTTTTACTTCGCCGCAGGCCACATCGCATTTTACTTTATGTCCATTAAAATTATTGGGCGTAACCTGGTGCCCGGGCTGTGGCCTGGGGCATTCTATCATTTACCTGTTTCACGGGCAAATTAAAAACTCTCTTCATGCCCATTGGCTGGGCATACCTGCGGTGCTGGTAATTTTTCACAGGATATATGTGTTAAGTAGCCTCCGTTTTTTTTCTTCAACGCAGAAAAAGTTCACCCGATAGCACAGGTTTTTGTCTCGATTCCTGACGCTAATCTCTTGATTCTATTTTCACCGCCAAAACTCAGTATTTCACCGACTTGTTTCCCCCGCTAACCTATAAGGCGTAGGTGTTTATGGTGTGCAGGCATACCTTTATATCATAAAACAAACACAAACTTAATCTTTAACAAGATGGACTCTTACCCAAACCCATATATGATGTTCGACGGCGTAACTCCCGAAGAATTTGCCTTTTTACAACAGGCCACAGCATCACTGAATGAAAATCAGATAAAATATTTTATGAGCATTTACTACGGCAAGCGCAGAAATCCCCAGGATTTGATGCTGGCTACCTTATTGGGTTTTGTAGGTGCAGCTGGCGTTCAACGTTTTCTTACCGATCAGATAGGTATGGGGTTGCTATACTTTTTCACCGCCGGTTTTTGCTTTATCGGTACCATTGTTGATTTGATCAACTATAAAAACATAGCCAACGAATACAATCAAAAAATGGCTTTTGAAAGTTTCAACATCGTTAAAATGAGCAACTAAGATCCCCATAGAGGGCTTCAGTTTCAACTATATATACAATGAAAAAATCCACCTTCTGTTATGGGGTGGATTTTTTGTTTTTTTAGAAAAGGCCTATCATAGCTCGCCATGACAGACCTTTTTGAAATTGTTTTTCTTGATTCTTTTCTCTACTTTCCCATTGCTTTATCCCTTACGGCCTTAAATTCCGATCCTAGTTTCCAACCGGGGAAGGTGGTTTCGTTACCCAGTTTTGTACCTACCCTGAAAAGGATATCGGCTACCTGGGCCATGCCCGTAGCGTCCATATCGCTGCTGTAGTTATCTGCCTGCTGGTGATAGCGCAGCTCGCTATACTCTTTTTGCTTATCGGCACCGTAGTTTGCTCCCTGCGTTTTGCTGATACTGCCATTGTTGATATCAAGCGCGGGTACGCCAAGTTTGGCAAAGTTAAAATGATCTGACCGGTAATAACTTCCAGAACCCGGTGTCCGGTCGCCAACTACAGTTAGCCCATCCTGTTTGGCAAAATCGGCTACATAATCTTCCAGGTCGTTTTGGCCTTTGCCGGTGATGGCAATATCTTTGGTTTCGCCATAGCTGCCCAATGCGTCCATATTGAGGTCGGCTACAGTTTTATTGAGTGGGTAAACCGGGTGGGTTGCGTAGTATTCTGAACCCAGCAAGCCCTGTTCTTCGCCGGTAACGGCAAGAAAAACAATAGATCGCTGTGGTTTTTCCTTTGCGTTTTTAAATGCTTTGGCTACGCTAATGATAGCGGCCACACCGCTTGCATTATCAACCGCACCGTTATAAATGCTGTCGCCTTTGGCATCCGGCTTGCCAACACCAAGGTGGTCCCAGTGGGCAGTATATAATATATATTCATTAGGCCTTGCGCTACCTTTTAGGGTGCCTATAACATTGCGCGATGTGGAATATTTTAATTTATTGCTGATGGTTAAAGAAATATCCCTGTTTAGCGGGATGGCCTTAAATCCTTTTTGGCGGGCAATGGCGCGGATATCGCCGGTTACACCTGCATCTGCCAGGAGTTTTTTAGCGGCATCTTCGCTCATCCAGCCTTCTACCTTACAGCGGGACATGTGCTTGTCGTTTTGCTGCAGGTAAAGTTTTGCACCTGTGAAACTGTTTTGAACTACTTTCCAGCCATAGCTTGCCGGGGCTATTTGGTGCACAATGATTACACCGGCGGCTCCTTGCCGGGCGGCCTCCTCATATTTATAGGTCCAACGGCCATAATAGGTCATGGTGTCACCTTTGAAAAAGTCGGAATGGCCCGACTTAAATCCAGGATCATTAACCAGCACAATTACAGTTTTACCTTTTACATCTAATCCTGCATAATCATTCCATCCGTATTCTGGTGCAATAACACCATAGCCGGCAAATATCAAAGGCGACTTTTTTAGTTCGAGCGCATTTACTTCCTGGCGGGTTGAGGCTACAAAATCAGTAGTGGCATGCAGGCTCATTGGTGTTTTACCGCCGCTGATCTCCATGGTTTCTGATGGCGTACTGGTGATCTCAACCATTGGCACATCCTGAAAATAACTGCCATTATTGCCCGGCTCTAATCCGGCTTTTTTAAACTCAGAAGAGATGTAGGCAACCGCCTTATTTTCACCCTCTGTAAAGGGTTTGCGGCCCATTAACGAATCGGCTGCTAATACAGCAATCTGTGCTTTAATTTCATCGGGAGTTATCGCCTTTTCTGCTTCCTTCGTTTTGGTATCCTGGCTGCAGCCTGTAAACAAAGCCCCGCCGGTTAGCAGTAAAAAACAAATATGTTTGATGTTCATGAGTGTTGTGTTTTTTCAAATGTAAGTAAATGGAGGCTCATTGTGCAACAGGCCAACTCATGGTTTGATGTTGTACTTTTTAACAATATCGGGGTAAACATCTATCAACGAGTTTGATTTTCCGTCGCGGTCAAATATCTGCTCCCAGGTACTTAATGGTTCCCAAATGAATGAACCAATACCCTTGCCGCCCGGAACGGTGAAGGCAATATCATTAACTTCTTTTTTTAGCTGGGTATACTCTGCAACCATAATCTGCTTGTTGTAGCGTTTGGACAAATCGGCCATGTTGGCTTTTAGGTCATCGGGCGTGCCGTGCCATTTGGGATAATAAGATAAGCCAATTACATCAAAAGGTAAATTACGCGCGGTCATGTTATCCATAAAAAAGCGCGACTCGAGACTTTGCCCACCCAAAGCAATGTGCACCATAATTATTGTTTTTGGGCTAATTGCTTTCACCCCTTTTGTTCCCGCATATATCAACTGAGCCAAACTATCCAGGTTATTGATCTGCCCATCGGGCCATATCATACCGTGGTTTATTTCGTTACCAACCTGTACCATATCGGGCGTGGTGCCCTGGTCCTTCAGTTGCTGCATCACCACGGTGGTGTAATCCTCAACAGACTTTTTCAGGGTTGTAAAATCCTGGCCAACCCACGCTGCCGGTTTGTTTTGCTGCTGCGGATCGGCCCAATAATCGCTGTAATGAAAATCGAGCAGGAGTTTCATGCCTGCGGCTTTAACCCGTTTGGCCATTTGTTTGGTATGTTCCAGGTCGCAAAAGCCTTTATTGGGTGAGTAGCCTTTGGGGCCGGCAGGATCATTAAATATCCGCAAACGGATATAGTTAAAGCCATGCTCCTTTAGTATCTGAATCGCATCTTTTTCAACCCCCTTATCGCTGAACCTGATGCCTTTGGCTTCCAGTTCGGGCAGGAAAGAAATATCAGCCCCTAATATTTTATCTTTTACCGTTTTGGCTATGTATTTGTCATTAGTGACTTTATGGCGCACACCCGGCTGCACCGTATGGATCTCGGTTGAGCCCGTCCATAAGCTATCAGATTTTGCCTCGAATTTTATGTGACCAAGTGAGCGTCCGGCTATCACCTTAACCCAAAGCAGCCCGTTTTTTAAATTAGCCTGAGCTGCGGTATCAGCGATTTTAGCTGTCGCATCTTTTTTATCCAGGGTAGTGATTGCCGCAATATGGGCATCCCCCTGAACCGAAAACCGGATAAGATTGCCTGCCGTTTTTACTTCATTGCCTTTGCTATCAATTACTACCACCTTTATCATGACATCATCGGTGCCGTTGGCCAGCATGGTGGTTTTATAGGGAGTAATCTGAACTTCGGCCGGTTGACCAGCTGGCTTTACGGCTCTGCGACGCTGAGCGGAGGCTGTTGAAACAACAAGCAGCAGGGCTATTACGGTAATACAATTGAAGAAATGCTTTTGCATAGAAATATAGTTGATTGCCTAAAGGTAGCGGTTTTATTGTGCGCCTTACAATTGAGAGAGGTAGCATGAACAACATCGCCGAATTTTTACAATTCAAATAACGGATGATCCAAGGCAAGCAATTGGTGGTTTTTTAGTCTTTTTCCGTTGGATGGGGGCGGGGGAAACTGTTTTTTAAATGGGGCCTGCTCAGTAAAATTATTCGCCATGCTATTTCTGCACTTAGCAATGCGGTTATAGCAAAACCTGCCGCTGTTAACGCTTTTGGCGTGGAAGAAAGCGCGCCACCCAATGCCACACCATAAACTATAAAAGGTAACAAAAGCACAAGGCAGAGGCCCGCTATGCTTAATGGGATACGGAAAGGCCTTTTTTTATCCGGCTCCTTTATACGTAGCTGTACCAGGGCGATGTACTCTAATGACAAGCCGGCGCCATAAACGGTAACATCTATAATGAGCAGATCGGCAAAGGTCCAAAGAATCATGAAGCTTACCACCAATGAACAAATAATGATGGATACATAGGGTGTTTTAAAGCGTTTGTGCAGCTTGTTAAGGCCAGCTGGCAGTAAATGATCCTCGGCCATTACCTGTGGCACGCGAGATACGGATAGTAATACCGCGGCATAAATACCCAGCGTACTTGCCATGCCGCCAATAGCAATTGCTACACCAAGCCATTTCCCGGCAATAAGCACACCTAAAGCAGGGAAACCATTGTTTGTTAAGGTATCGTGATTGATGCCCGATTGCTGGGCTATCCAGGTAATAAAAAAGTAAACAACTATAACCAGGACAAAGGCAATAAACATAGATACCAGGTATGAGCGCACCGGTTTTTCAACCTCCTCTGCATAGGTGGTAATGTTATCCCATCCCAGGCAATTCCACATTACAGTGTACAAAGCCATCCCAAACGACGGAAATGTGAGCCCCTTTAATGATGGGGCGGGGATGGTTAATGGCCCCGAGTGGTGGCGGATTGCCAAAACAATTAAAATTAGCACGGGCGCCAAAACTACGGCGCTTAAAAACAGGCTTACTTTTCCAACAGGTACTATCCCCAATATATTTAATCCTGCTGATGCCCAGATGATGAGCAGGCAAACCGGGACCTGGTACTGCAGTAAAACGGGGTAAAAAAATGAAGCGTATTGTACAAAAAGTACGGGGTATATAGCCAGATCCACAAAGGTGTAAAGCCAGGTCCACCAGCCTTCGTAAAAACCCCAGCGCGTGCCTAAGGCATATTTTACCCATTTGTAATAACCGCCGGTTACCGGCATCATGCTGTTGAGTTCCAATACGGTGAAAATGGCAGGCACATCCCATAAAAGAGGGGTGAGCAGCAGTATGACCAATGCGGCGTGGTCGCCGGCATAGGTTAAAAGCGGCTCCAAACCATAGGGCCCGCCGGATACGGTGAAGAAGACAACAGCAACAAGCTGTACAGGCCTTATCTTTCTTAATGCAGCGGGTGATGGCATAAGGTATAAAAATATAACTTAAGCGGTAATTATTGAAGTTTTGTAAATTTTATTTAAAATGGGCTGAATGTAAGCCTTTTAACGCCCTATTCTACCACTGCTGTTTCGCAAAAATTTGCCTATTATACAGGAAGGGGTATGCCGTTTAAAAGATTTGTCATCCTGAACGATAGTGAAGGATCTAATCGCAGACTTTACAGGGCGAAGAAGCCCGGCGAATAGCAGAGCCTTCACTATCGTTCAGGATGACAAAAGGTTTTACCCCGGCTGATACTATTTTTAGTCTTCTAAATAAACGTCCAATAAACCCTCAGGTAAATCGATGTAGATTTCTCCGGCCTCGATATCAATTCCTTTAATTATTTCTAAATTAAGCGGGAACAGAACTTCTTTGTTTTTGTATTGAACAGTAGCTATCAACTGCTGCGGGTATTCCTGCACCTGGATGATCTCACCCAGTTCGCCATGGGTTTCATCAATGGCGATGAAACCTTCCACATCATTCAGGGTGAACTCTGCTTTTTTCTTTTTGGGTTTCAGCTTATTGGGTAAGTATATATCCCTTTTTACCATCAGGGCAGCTTTTTCAATGGTATCCACATCCTCCAAAAACAAATAAGCATTGCTTTTTTGAAGGTATTTAATGGATTGCACAAAATATGGAATCATTTTGCCAGCCATATCAATAAAAACGGCATCAAACTTAATGGCATCAAGGTTGTCAAAATCTACATAGATCTGCATTTCACCTTTCAGCCCTTTGGTTTTTAATATACTGCCAACCCTGAAACAATCTTCGGTCTTCATAAAAAAATCGTTATTAAACAATAATGGCGAAGAACCTATTGTGAGGTTGCTTCGCCATTGTAGAGAATCAAGATGTAAGAATCAAAACCGAAGCTTTACAGCTATATGGATTCCCGATTCTTATTTCTTGCTTCTTTAATGAATTATTCTGCGCTATCAGCATCAGCAGCCGGAGCTTCTTCGTCAGCAGGAGCTTCAACTTCTTCGGCAACAGGAGCATTTTTAGCAGCAATTGCAGCAGCTTTTTCTTCCTTCTTTTTAGCCTCAGCAGCCAAAGCAGCTTGACGTGCTTCGTCTTTTGCAGATGTTAAGCTGGTTTTTTTACCGGTGATTTTTCCTTCTTTCAGATCAGTCCACTCAGCAAATTTTGCTGCAGCTTGTTCTTCAGTTAAAGCACCTTTTTTTACACCACCTTCTAAGTGTTTTTTGTACAATACACCTTTGTATGAAAGGATAGCACGACAAGTATCAGTAGGCTGGGCACCTGTGTTAACCCACTCTAAAGTTTTGTCGAAATTAATGTCTATAGTTGCAGGATTGGTGTTTGGGTTGTATGAACCTAAACGCTCAATAAAACGACCGTCGCGAGGAGCGCGGGCATCTGCTACTACGATGTAGTAAAAAGGTTTTCCTTTTTTACCGTGTCTTTGCAGTCTGATCTTAGTTGCCATTTCTTTATTTTATGTATTCAACATGTCCCCGGAGTTCTTTCTGCGGGGATGCAAAGGTATAAATTATTCTTAACAATTTAAAAGCCTTGCAATTAATTATTATTTGGTTGTTGTTTCAATAAAAAAAATTGCAATTTGAGCCGCATGAGCATCATCAGGAAACCACGCATCGCAATTGATATGGATGAGGTATTGGCGGATACCATTGATAAATTCATCGAACTATATAAAGAGCGCCACCAAACAGAGGTGTTACTGGCCGATATGCATGGCAAGGAGTTTGGAGAAACACTGCCGCCGCATCTCATTAGTTCTGTAAGAGAGTACGTTAACGAGAAAGGTTTTTTTCGGGATCTGAAAGTGATGCCGGGTAGCCAGGAAGTGGTAAAAGCCCTTATGGAAAAATATGATGTTTATATAGCTTCTGCAGCAATGGAGTTTAAATATTCGCTTGAGGATAAGCACGAATGGCTGGAAGAGCATTTTCCATTTATATCATGGACCAATATTATTTTTTGCGGCCATAAAGTACTGGATGTGGATATCATGATTGATGACCGGATAAAAAACTTTGTTACTTTCAAAGGGCGAAAACTGCTGTATACATCGCCGCACAATTTATTGGTAGATGGTTTTGAAAGGGTTAATAACTGGCAGGACATCGCCGCCAAATTATTAGATGTATAGCGTTTAACCGTTTTGCCTTTTTATAGTTTAACGGGCCGTTTGATTGTGAATAATGCTTTTACGGGTTAAACACAAAAAGACAGGCTCACTTGGATAAAAAAGAAAAGGGCTCTGTTATAATCAGAGCCCTTTTCTTTTTATTTACATTGATAGAATTTCCACCAACTTTAACAGGTTGGGGTTAATGTCTACATGGTGTTTAATGGCGTGTTCAAAAGGAGTGTAAGCAATTTCGTTGTGGATTATGCCAATCATTTCATTGCGATGGCCATCTCTTAATGCTTCAACTGCAGCAGCGCCTACGCGGCTTGCCAATACTCTATCCATACAGCTTGGTGCACCACCGCGTTGGATGTGGCCCAATATGGATATACGGGTGTCATAATTAGGGAACCGTTCCTGTACCAGGCGACCAACTTCAAACGCGCCACCGGCTTCTTCACCTTCGGCAACTATTACTATCCTGGACGTTTTATCTTTACGGCCGTTTTGGAGGCGGTTAAATAAGCCTTCCATGCCACCCTTGCTTTCCGGAATCAAAATGGCTTCGGCGCCGGCTGCGATGCCTGTACGCAAAGCAATAAGCCCCGAGTCGCGGCCCATTACTTCAATAATGAATAATCTATCGTGTGATTCTGCTGTATCCCGGATCTTATCCACCGCTTCAACAACTGTATTAATAGCTGTATCGTAACCTATGGTGAAATCGGTACCCATCAAATCATTATCAATAGTGCCCGGCAGGCCAATGATAGGTATATCGTACTCTGCTCCAAATACTTTAGCGCCGGTAAATGTACCATCGCCGCCAATACCTATAAGGGCATCAACATTATGTTTTTTTAACTGTTCAAAGGCTTGTTGACGACCTTCGGCCGATCTGAAATTATCGCAGCGTGCGGTTTTTAAAATAGTACCCCCGCGTTGTATGATGTTTGAAACCGATTTGCGGTTCATAGGTATAAAATCGCCCCTGGTCATTCCTTCATAACCACGACGGATGCCTGTAACATCAATACCATAATATATAGCTGTACGTACAACCGCCCTAATGGCAGCGTTCATCCCCGGGGAGTCTCCACCTGAAGTATAAAGTCCGATATTTTTAATCTGCGTCATTTTTTATCCTGATATGGTTGGCTTAACCCTACCTTAAAAAATTGAATAATTTAATTAGTGTTGTTAAAAACTTGCCGGTATATAAAAAACGCGGCAAACTTTTAAAAGTTGCCGCGAATTTACACTTAATTTTTATATGCCGTGTTACTTTTTGTAAGCCGCGATGCCGCTATCTAAAAATTTAAGATACCTATCTATATGGTAATCGGCATTATAATGTGGTAAAGCTGTTCCGTTTTTATCAGTCATTTCCTTGCCATCGCTATCAAGAATTACATATAACGGCTGCGAATTTGAGTTGAAGCGGCTTGCTTCCAATTCGCTCCATTTGTCGCCAATGGAAGTTATCTTTTTAAAATTGTAAGTTGATGTATACTGATCTTTAATATCTAAGGCTGCTTTATCATCTACCACAAGCTGTAAAAGGATAAAGTCGTTCTGTAGTTTTTTAAATACCACCGGGTCCGACCATACGTTGGCTTCCATATTGCGGCAATTAACACAGGCAAAGCCCGTAAAATCAATCAATATTGGTTTGTGCAGCTCTTTTGAAACCTGTAGTGCCTGGTCATAATCATACCAGGGCGCCAGGCCTTTTATTGCAAGGGCCGAATAGTTTGCCGCGTATTTTCGTTCTTTGCCGTCCTGGGTTGCTGTTGTTGCCGTAGCGCCGCCCCCCGGTATTGGCGAAAGATCAAAGTCTTGTGTGCCTATTGGTGGTAAAAAGGCCCCAATAGATTTGAGCGGAGCGCCCCACAACCCCGGAATCATATAAACAACGAATGCAAATGCAATTATTGATAAAAATAACCTTGGGATAGATAGATACGGTGTATCACTATCATGCGAAAATTTAATTTTGCCCAACAGGTAAAGCCCTATCATTAAACCAATAACTATCCAAAGGGATAAAAATACTTCCCTGTCAAACCAATGCCAATGATAGGCCAGGTCAACGTTCGATAAGAATTTTAGAGCGAAAGCGAGTTCAAGGAATCCCAAAACAACCTTCACGCTATTAAGCCAGCCGCCAGATTTTGGCAGGCTTTTAAGAGCCGAAGGAAACAAGGCAAATATTGTAAATGGCAGGGCCAACGCGAGCGAAAATCCAAACATTCCCATTGCTGGTCCAAGCCTGTCGCCTTTTGAAGCTGCATCAACCAGTAAAGTACCAATTATTGGCCCGGTACACGAAAATGAAACCACTACAAGGGTTGATGCCATGAAGAAGATACCGGTAAGGCCCCCTTTGTCAGAATTTTCATCCAGCTTATTGGCTAATGAGCTGGGTAGGGTAATTTCAAACGCGCCCAGAAATGATATCCCAAATACAATGAGCAGCAGGAAGAAAAAGATATTAAATATACCGTTAGTAGCCAACTCATTAAGTGCGCTTGATCCAAAAATGATAGAGATCAGCAAGCCAAGCGTTACATAAATTACAATTATAGATACACCATAAATAAGTGACTGCATGATGGCCTTGCTTCGGCTGCCGCTCTTTTTGGTAAAAAAGCTTACAGTTAATGGCAACAGCGGATAAATGCAGGGCAGAATAACCGCGGTAAAGCCGCCGATAAGCCCCTCAATAAATATCTGCCAAAGTGTTTTGGCTTTCTCGGGCTTTGGCGCGTCATGCTTAACAACAGGTTTGGCAGCTTCCACCTTGGCAGCAGAGTCGGCTGCTTTTTTCCTGATAGCGATACTATCGGCAGCAGTTGGTATGTTGGTAAACAGGATATCGCCGGTTGATACTGTTGTATCCTTGCCTCCTTTTTGAGCCGCATAAACAGGCTTTGGAGCGTTTATGCCAAATATAATGAGTAAGGTTACTACAGCTATAGATGTAGGCAACCAGTTGATCTTGCTAAATATTTTCATTGATGTACCAGGGGGAAGTGTTTATTTGCCTAATGGGATGGTAAAGTCAACATCTTCTGGTGGCAGGCATTTTTTATCGTTACAGGTCATGTATGTTAGTTTGCCTGTTACATTGGTTGCCGCAGCCGATTTAAGGCTGATTTTTTGCTGAAAAACAACCTCCTTTTCAAAATAACTAACATTCATGTTGAAAGCTTTCTCAAACTTAGATATAGGAGTTGGTTCGGCGGTTTTGCCGTTTGTGGCGTAAAGCTTTGATGGGGCAAACTCAAAAGAGGTTTTTATAGGGCCGCCATCGCCAACATTAAGGGAGTAAATATGCCAGCCCGGTTGTATAGTCGCTTTTAAAAATACAATAGCCTCTTTGCTATTTAGTTTTTTAGCTGCATATGACCACCTTACCGGCGATTCAATCTGTGCATAGGCTCCGGCGCAAATAACCAGCGCCACAATCATCAACAATAATTTTTTCATTTATTACTTATTTAAAAATTCAATTTGTTTTAAACTAAACTCATGTTGGCCGCTATTATTTTCAACAACAAGCAAACCCTCATCTTTTACATTAATTATGGTTCCTTTAAAAACCTCACCGTTTGACCGAAAATCCTTTGCCTCGTTTAACCAGTATAGTCGGTTTAAATAGGTGTTCCTTACAAAAGAAAACTTACCGGCCTTTAAGTTAAGGTAGTAAGCCTCAATGTGACCGCAAATTTCAGATAATAAAGCTCGTAAATCATAATCTTTATGTAAGATTTGTTTTACAGAAATAGCATTACCGGCCCCGGGTTCAAAACTTTCCTGGTTTATGTTGAGGCCAATGCCAATTATGGCACTTTTTATTTTGTCGCTTTGCAAGTTAGTTTCTATTAAAATACCGCCAAGCTTACGGTCTTCATAATAAATGTCGTTTGGCCATTTTATTTTTAATTTATCGCCAAGCATCGGTTTAAAGGCCTCATAAACGCCCAGGCTTACCACACGTGTAAGGTCAAACTGCTTAGAAACGGGTAAAAATGAGGGCGTTAGCAATATGCTGAACGTAAGGTTTTTGCCCGGCTCACTGTGCCATTTGTTTTGCTGCTGGCCCCGGCCGGCATATTGGCTTTCTGCCATAATGACCGTACCTTCGGGCAATGGCTTGGAATTTGACAGTAATGTTTTAAGGAAAGTGTTGGTTGAATCAACTTCTTTAATTGTTACCAAATTTTGACCAACAAATAATCCCGAAAATATGTTATTTTGCAAAGTGTAATAATTTTTAACCCAAAAACGTTCAAAACTAATTCTTTTTGATGGTAAAAAATAAAAAGGTAAATCAATCAACCTATATTTCTGAATTGGCTATACATGGTATACAGGAAAAAAAGGGAAATGAAATAGTAAGGTTAGACCTTCGTAACTTAAATAGTTCGGTAACAGATTACTTTGTAGTTTGCCATGCCGACTCAACCACACAGGTTAAAGCTATAGCGAATAGCGTTGAAGACGAAATTTTTAAAGCTACCCAACAAGAGCCATGGCGCAAGGAAGGGCTGGAATATGGCGAATGGATACTGCTTGACTATGTGGATGTTGTGGTTCACATTTTCAGAACCGACAAGCGCGAGTTTTATGGCGTTGAGGAATTATGGGGGGATGCAGAAATTAAATATTACAAAAGCGCTTAATTGCTGGTCACATAAAGGCCCGTGGAAGCGTCATGCTAATAATTATGTATTTTAAATTATAGATATTAAGTTTGGCTCGTAACAAAGAAATGAAAGATAATAAAGATAATAAATCAGAAAGTCCGAAACCGATAAGGAAGATTCTAAATAAAAAAACAACTCCTAAACCACCTAAGTTTAACATTATGTGGATTTATGGTATTATTGTTTTGGCGTTCCTGTTGGCGTCTACCTTGTTAGGCGGAGATAATGGTGCGCGAATCACCTATCAGGATTTTGAAACTAACATGCTGAAGCAGCATGATGTTGACAGAATAATTGCCTACAAAAGCGGTGATTTGATAATTGCCGAGGTTTATATTAAGAAGGAAAGCTTGAGTAAACAACGTTATGTTTCTGATAGTGGAAAACAACAGCATTTATTTAGCGCTTCAAACAATGGTCCTCAGTATACTTTTACTGATGATTCATACGAGAGCTTAAAGAAATCTATTGCCGCTGTAGAAAGTACAGATCCTACCGCTCCTAAAATTTCGGTTGAGCTTCAACAGGGTCGCGAAAGCCTTTTATCTAACTGGTTAGTACAGGGAGTTATTATGGTGATCTTGTTTGCTGCTGTTTGGATATTCATTATGCGCCGTATGTCTGGTGGTTCAGGCGGTGGCCCGGGCGGACAGATTTTCAACATTGGTAAATCAAAAGCTACCCTGTTTGATAAAGAAGCTCAGGTTTCGGTTACATTTAACGATGTTGCCGGTCTTGAGGAAG
Organism: Mucilaginibacter sp. P1_A3; assembly: GCF_056406855.1. Classification (NCBI taxonomy): domain Bacteria; kingdom Pseudomonadati; phylum Bacteroidota; class Sphingobacteriia; order Sphingobacteriales; family Sphingobacteriaceae; genus Mucilaginibacter; species Mucilaginibacter sp. P1_A3. The sequence goes on along the minus strand of NZ_JBFTZJ010000008.1, from coordinate 89,472 downwards.
CCAAACAAGAGGTAATGGAGATTGTAGATTTCCTGAAAAACCCTAAAAAGTATACCAATCTGGGTGGTAAAATACCTAAAGGCGCATTGCTGGTAGGCTCACCTGGTACAGGTAAAACCTTATTGGCTAAAGCTGTGGCTGGTGAAGCGCAGGTACCGTTCTTCTCCCTTTCGGGTTCAGATTTTGTGGAGATGTTTGTAGGGGTGGGTGCATCACGTGTTCGTGATTTATTCCGCCAGGCTAAAGATAAAGCCCCTTGTATCATATTTATTGATGAGATTGATGCCATTGGCCGTGCCCGTGGTAAAAACAATATTGTTGGTGGTAATGATGAGCGCGAAAATACATTGAACCAGTTATTGGTTGAGATGGATGGTTTCGGTACCGATTCTGGTATAATTATTCTTGCTGCAACCAACCGTCCGGATGTATTGGATTCTGCATTGTTGCGCCCGGGACGTTTTGACAGACAGGTATCAATTGATAAACCGGATTTGATAGGCCGTGAGCAGATCTTTAAGGTTCACTTGAAGCCTATTAAGCTTAATGAAGGTGTTGATGCTAAAAAATTATCGGCACAAACACCAGGTTTTGCAGGTGCCGAGATTGCCAATGTTTGTAACGAGGCTGCCCTGATTGCCGCCCGTAAAAATAAAGAATCGGTAGATATGACCGATTTCCAGGATGCCATTGACCGTGTGATTGGTGGTTTGGAGAAAAAGAACAAAATCATATCACCCGAAGAAAAACGTATTGTAGCTTACCACGAAGCGGGCCATGCTATTGCAGGCTGGTTCCTGGAACATGCCGATCCGTTGGTTAAAGTATCTATAGTGCCAAGGGGTGTAGCAGCATTGGGTTATGCTCAATATCTGCCAAAAGAGCAGTTTTTGTACACTACCGAGCAATTGTTAGATGAAATGAGTGTTTCTATGGGTGGCCGGGTTGCTGAAGACATCGTTTTTGGAAAAATTTCGACCGGAGCCTTAAGCGATTTGGAACGCATTACCAAGCTTGCTTATGCCATGACAAAAATTTATGGTATGAATGGCAATGTAGGTAACGTATCATTCTATGATCCGCAGGGAGAGTACCAGTTTAACAAACCATATTCAGATACAACTGCTGAAATGATTGACAACGAAGTACGTAAACTGGTTGATGAGGTTTATCAAAAAACCAAAGGATTGTTGAACGAAAAACGCGAAGGTTTAGAGAAAATAGCTCAAAAACTGTTAGAAAAAGAGGTTCTGTTCCAAAGCGATCTGGAAGAGATATTAGGAAAACGCCCATTTGACGAACGAACCACTTATGATAAATTTGTAAATGGTGAGGCTGCTATGAATCCTGATGTTGATAACAACGCTATCCCTGAAACGGTAACCAATCCTGAGTTATCAAGGATTGACGGGCAGGATCCAAAAGTTTAATAAAAACAACATTATAAAAAAGCCATCAGCCAAGCTGGTGGCTTTCCTTTTTTTACTATGAGGGATATCACTACATCAAAAGAAAAACTGCTTAAAAAGATCCGGAAAGCGCTGCTGGAAAAAAGGGACAATCCGTACCCTCAACTGGAAGACCTGCCACTTTACGCAAACGATGAGGAGATACCCGAAGTTGTTTTTGCAGAGCAATTTACTGCTGTTAACGGGCAGTTTATTTTTTGCGAAGATGAAATGCAATTCATAGAAACACTACTTACCCTGGCCGAAGAAAGAAACTGGCGTAAAATATATTGCTGGGAGCCCGGCTTACAGGAAATACTCACCCGTTTTGAATATCCGTTTTACGAAACCGACAAAGATTTTGACCAGGCCGACGTTGGCTTTACTTTTTGCGAAGCTTTAATAGCACGTAATGGGAGTATTTTGCTGTCAAATGGTAATATGGCCGGCAGGCGGTTAAGCATCTATCCTCCTGTACATATTGTGCTGGCTTACACATCACAAATGGTAATGGATATTAAAGATGGGTTCAAGCTCCTTAAAAGTAAATATGGTAATCAATTGCCATCTATGATCAGCAACGTAACCGGCCCAAGCCGCACAGCCGATATTGAGAAAACTCTGGTACTTGGCGCACATGGCCCAAAAGAGTTGTTTGTGTTTTTATTGGATGACTCTCAGGAAGGGTAAACCAGCGGCTTAAGGTCTATTTAAATTCACTAACCTAAATCAACTCATCGAGTTTACATTCCTCCAAAACAATCCGGTTACTTTTCTTTTTATCATCGTACTCCCATTTTATTAATCGTATAAAACCGTCTGCAATCTCGATGCCGGTTATATCTCCATCATCAAAGCAACAGCAGCCGCTGTTAAAATAATAAGGTTTATAGGCACTAAAATCGGGTACTATATCGCCCTTTAAATTCCTGTTGGTTATTTGTTTTTCAATTTCGGCAACTGCAGCTGTGTGGTTGGTTCTTTTTGCCCTTGCCATTTCATCATATAACCTTTCAAGGTGAGTGAGGGATTTGAAAACCGGCTGGTGGGTATGGCCGGTAATGAGCAGGGTGTTATTTCGCTCTGCAGCCCATTCATACATGATCCGGTTGTGATCGGTTTTTAGCTGATCATTGTTGGCCGGTGTATTGAGGTTAATCTTCAGATAGGCCTGGAATGGCGCCCAGATGTCTGATACAAACCATTTACTAAACCAGTTGCCGTCACTTTGCAAATCACCCTGGTGGCCGTGAGTAAGGTATATATTTAGCGGTTTTTCATTTACACTGGTTTGTAATATTGCACCCTCATAAATTTTTACCAGCTGTCCGTATACTTGCAGCAAGCCAACTCCGGCCAGTGGGTCGTTACCCCAATAAAGATCATGATTGCCAAATATTTTGAGGAAAGCATTGCGGTTTATAAAGTGCTTTTCGCTTTCAAAAGTAGCTTTGTTGTGCTTTTTTATGGTGATGAAAAGGTTTTCCCAAAGCTCTTCACTATCGCCCAGGTTAATATAAAAGAATTGTTGTTCTTCGTAATAGTTAAGCGCTGTAAGATAATTTTTCTCGGCAAGGGCAAAAATATCCATGTCATCTCGCGCGCCTTTATGCTGATCAGAAAAGATGATAAATTTATCTTTAAGGGAATCAAAGGGAATTACCAGCCCTTTTTTTCCTGGTTTGGTAATGATGTTTTTATATAGGCGGCTTAAGGCCTTGTCAACCCGTTTCTTATCGGGTCTTGACGATAGTCTGTCGGCAAGTTTGGCTACAGGTTGGGTTAATAGTTTTTGCAAAAATTTGCGCATGGATTTTTAACAGAAGATAAAACTTTTTGTGTTATAATTGAGTAAAAGTGCGTGGTCATTTTTTTAACTAATCCCGATTAAATATGAAGACTATTGATTTAACTATTGCGAAACAAATGGTAGAACGGTATGAAACTACCCGGAAAAAACTGATTGATGGTACCTATAGCATTAATGATACCAAATCAATCTGGTTTGATGTTGCTGCATTTAAAGATTTTGTGAACAATCTGCCGGCAGAAACAACAGGCGTAAGGGTTTACCTGGCCGCTTACGATGAAAAAGAGCCTGAGGCCCCTTCTCAAACAACCGCTATCTTTATTGGAACGGTGAATAACGGAAGTGGTGATACAGATGCACTTTCTGATGGCAGTGTCCTTGCTAATGGTTTAGAGGCTGTTAATGGAGGGAAGTTATGCCCGCCGATTTGCTCCTGTTAATTGATAAAAGGACATAGCATTCAATTATTGATGATATTAAAAAAGTATTTAAGGATGAGCTATTTTAGCATTTATATTTAAAAGATCATCAATAATTGAATGTTATATAACCTTTATTTCATATCTCTAATAATAGCTTTTTTAATTTGCCTATACACTTATAAGCAGCTTGATAGAAACTTTAGATGGTTTCGCTGGTACCTGCCCTTTGTAATTTGTGTTGAGGTTGCCAGTATGCGCGGCTTACTTATAATCAATCATACCAACTCCTGGTGCAACAACAATATTTCATTAATGGAGTTTATCCTTTTTACTTATTTAATAACCTCTTTTAACGAAGAGGCTTTGTATAAAAAGAAGGTATACATATTCGCGGGCATTATAATCCTGATTTCGCTTATTGATATGATTTTTATCCAGGGAATTTGGAGGTTGAATACCATAGCCCTAATATTGCAGGAATTGTTCGTTTTAACCTTAATTTGTATTTATTACTATAACTTATTGAAAGAAGCTAGGGAGCATCTGGTACTTTTAAAGCATCCACCGTTTTTGGCGGCAACAGGGTTGCTTTTTTATTTTCTTTCGAATTCGGCTTATTATTCCTGTTATAGCTATATGGCTTATAAGAATAACTATCATTTTCTTATCCTGGCACAAACTATTCCCGGGCTTTCAAACCTGTTGCTTAATTCACTTTTAATATCAGCATTTTTATGCTTTCCAAAAATAAAGAAGTCAGTGGCATTCTCCCAATATTAACTTTTGCGCAATAGCATTTATATTTAAAAGGCCATCAATGTTGACGTTATACTACATCTACCTTATATCCTTGCCGATTACATTTGGTTTTAGCCTGCATGCTTACAAAAAAATGGACAGCAATTTTAAATGGTTTGTTCCATTTTTTGCATTTGTAATTGTTTATGAATTTGCGAATCTGTTAAACTGGCTGATGATTAATCATACCAATTCCTGGTGCAGTAACATCGAAGAAATAATAGAGTTTATCCTTTATACTTATTTAATGACGTCGCTTGTAAAAAGAGTATTGTATAAAAAAAAAGTATACACACTTGCTACTATAGTAATACTGCTTTCCTTGATTGATATGGCATTTATTCAGGGAATTTGGAGGTTGAATACCATGGCAATTGTATTGCAGGCTTTATTTATTTTAAGTTTAATTTGTATTTACTATTACAATTTGTTGGAAGAGGCAGAGGAGGGTTTGGTTCTTCTAAAGCATCCACCGTTTTTAGTTGCTACAGGCTTGCTTTTTTATTTTCTTTCAAAGAGTGTTTTTATGTCATGCTTTAGCTTTATGATTTATAAAAACAATTATCATTTTTATATTTTGGCGGCCACTATTCCAGGGCTTTCAAACCTGTTGCTCAACTCAATTTTAATTTACGCCTTTTTATGCTTTTCAAAGACAAAGAAGTCAGCGGCACTGTCCCAATATTAGCTTTTGCGTAATAGTATTTATATTTAAAAGGTCATCAATGCTGACATTATACTACATCTACCTTATATCCTTGCCGATAACATTTGCTTTTAGCCTGTACGCTTACAAAAAAATGGACAGCAATTTTAAATGGTTTGTACCCTATTTTGGGTGTGTAAGTGTTTATGAATTTGCGAATCTGTTTAACTTGCTGATGATTAATCATACAGACTCCTGGTGCGCTAACATCATGGAATTAATAGATTTTATTCTTTTTACTTATTTAATGACGTCATTTGCAAAAAGAGCATCTTATAAAAAAAAAGTATATCTATTTGCTGGTATTGTAATACTCTTTTCCTTTATTGATATGTTTTTTGTTCAGGGAATGTGGAAGTTGAATACAATTGCAAGGGTATTACAGGCCCTGTTTATTTTAACCTTAATTTACAACTATTATCACGATTTGTTGAAAGAAGCAACGGAGGGTTTAGTACTTTTAAAGCACCCGCCGTTTTTAGTTGTTACGGGCTTGCTTTTTTATTTTCTTTCAAAGAGTCTTTTTTATTCCTGTTATAGCTACATGGTATATAAAAACAATTATCATTTTTACATGCTGGCGGCAACTATTCCAGGGCTTTCAAACTTGTTGCTCAACTCAATTTTAATTTACGCCTTTTTATGCTTTTCAAAGACGAAGAAGTTATCCTTATAATAATTGCAGGTACTGCATTATTGTTATTATTAGGTTTTTTTATGGTTGGTTTTTTATTGATGTTTCAAAAAAAGCAGAATAAAAATGCACTTGAAAAAGCCGAGTTAAAATCCTCTTTTAAGCAGGAACTGCTTAAAACCCGCCTGGAGATACAGGAAGAAACATTGAACTATGTAAGCCGGGAAATGCATGATAATATTACCCAAGTTTTATCGTTCGTAAAACTTAATCTTGGTCTGTTGGGCAATAAGCTGGATGGGGTGGAGAAGGTGAGTTTGAATGATAACCGGGAACTTATTTCCCAAACCATTACCGATCTGCGTAATCTGTCAAAAAGTTTAAGTTTTGAGCACATCAGCGCATTGGGTCTGGTAAAAACATTGGAGATGGAGGCTGTTCGTATTAACAAAAGCGGGCTTATCCATATGGATGTAATAGTGGAGGGAGAAGTGTACAGCCTGGGCGAGCAACGGGAGCTGGTTTTGTTCAGGATATTCCAGGAAGCTCTAAATAACGTGTTGAAACATGCAGACGCAGCAAACATTAAAATTGGTTTGTATTATAATACACAAATGTTTAATTTAACCATCGAAGATGATGGTGTTGGTTTCCAACCCGAATTGCTTAGTGACAAGAGCGGATCTGGATTGCGTAACATGACAAACAGGGCGGGTTTAATTGGTGCTGAGGCTGTTATAAACAGCTCGCCCAAAAAAGGCTGTTCTATTAAGCTATCGTTAAACCCCCAGGTACAAGAAATTTATGCTAACGGAACCCATTCAAATAGCCCTGGTTGACGATCATCGCCTTTTTAGGAGTGGCATGGCGGCGCTGATAGGTAGCTTTAATGGTTATAATATACTGTTTGAGGCCGCGCACGGCAAGGAACTGATAGACAATATTGCCGGTGGACATATCCCGGATATTGTTTTGCTCGACATCAATATGCCCGTGATGGACGGAATATCAACCGCGCAATGGCTTAAAAAATATCATCCATCTATCAGGGTAATCATTCTATCGATGTTTGAGGATGCCGAGAAGGTGCTTACGATGGTGAGGGCTGGTGTAAAGGGCTACCTTTTAAAAGATTCTGAACCCGATGAGTTTGAAAGGGCATTAACTAAAGTTGCAGAGGGCGACCTGTATTATCCTGATTTTGTTACCAAGCACCTGCTTCATAATTTTAATTCTGATAAGGCCGCACAGGTAAAACTGAACCCGCGCGAAATTGAGTTTTTACGCCTCACCAGTACCGAGCTTACTTATAAGGAAATTGCAGATACCATGTGCATCAGCGTGCGTACTGTTGATAGTTACCGCGACCAGCTTTTTGAGAAACTACAAATAAAGAGTCGCGTGGGCCTGGTTTTATACAGCATAAAAAACAAGCTGGTTGACTTGTAATTTGCTAAATTAATTAGCAAATTTGCCATATGGCACAAGAGGATGGCTCTGGCTTTTTTAAAGGCAGGGGCGCGCAGGTTAATACGCAAAATAAGTTTCTGAAAAATAAATATGTGGCCGACCATATTGAAGGGATCGACGAGCCCTTGCTTGAAAATAGCTCAACCCAGCTTTTTGAAGAAACACCCAAAAAGATAGTAAGCGAATCGAATAGCCCGGATCTAAGCCACATGTACTCCTTAAATCCTTACCAGGGTTGTGAGCATGGCTGCATTTATTGTTACGCCCGTAATAGCCATGAATACTATGGTTTTAGCGCCGGATTGGATTTTGAGCGGAAGATAATCATCAAGCGCAATGCCCCCGAATTGCTTGAACAATATTTTAATAAAAAGAACTATAAGCCAGTATGTATCATGCTATCTGGCAATACGGATTGTTATCAGCCTGTTGAGCGTAAATTGCTGATAACACGGCAGCTTCTGGAGGTGTTTTTGCAATATAAAAACCCCGTAAGCATCATCACCAAAAACAATGTAATTCTGCGCGACCTTGATATTCTTACAGAACTTGCCGCGATGAACCTGGTGCATGTAAATATTTCTATAACATCACTAAATGAACAGCTTCGCCAAAAATTGGAGCCGCGCACCATAACGGCCACCGGGCGATTGGCTGTTGTGCAGAAACTCTCAGAAAATGGCATCCCCGTGAGGGTTATGGCGGCCCCCATAATTCCCGGATTGAATAGTAATGAAGTGCCTAATATCATTAAGGCAGCTGCCGATAGGGGAGCATTAGCTGCAGGCTTTACCATTGTGCGCCTCAATGGAAGTATCGCCGAAATATTTAGCGACTGGATTTACAAAGCCTTTCCTGATAAAGCAGAGAAGGTGCTGAACATGATTCGCGAGTGCCACGACGGGCAATTAAATGACAGCGATTTTGGGCGGAGAATGAGCGGCGGGGGTAAGGTGGCAGAATCTATCCAACAGATGTTTAGAATGGCCTGTAATCGCTTTATGGCGGGCAGGGAGATGCCAGAATATGATTACAGCTTATTTGTGCCGAAGAAGGGAAAGCAGATCAGTATGTTTTGAGAGTGGCGGGCTTTGTCGCCTAAAAAGAAGTATGTATTTTTTTCCTGATGGCGTATAGATCTAACAGAACACCAATACCCACCCCAACCGTGTAACATAACAGATCACTCCATAAAAAACCTTCGCCTAAAACCAGCTTACCGAAGATGGTATGCCGCAATTCGTTTATCCAGGGCGCTTTATAAAGCTGGCTAAATTCTATGGCGTAGCAAAACAGCAAGCTTGCTATGATGATGAATTTTGACGGTTTATTAATGAAGAGGAAGCATACGATAAAGTAAACCATCAGCGCCCAAAGGATATCACCAATAAACAGTGGAATAAATTTAAAATTCCGGGAAAGCAGCCCAGCGATTATGGTAGCTATTGTGAGGGTAAAATAGGTTAGCCTTAACTTACTCATGAAAATTTGCTTCACAAAAAAAGGTACCGTTTCGGGTACCTTTTTTAAATTTTAAAGACTATTGCTTATGCGTTCTCTGCTTCTAAAGCCATTTGCTCATCAACAAGGATGCGTCCGCAATGCTCGCAAACGATGATCTTTTTACGTTGACGGATATCAGACTGGCGCTGAGGCGGGATCTGGTTAAAACAACCTGAACATGAATCGCGCTGAATAGTTACAACTGCCAATCCGTTTTTTGCATTTTGACGCAAGCGGTTGTAAGCAGTTAATAAACGCTCTTCGATATTTGGAGTAGCCTTTTCTGCTTGTGCAACAAGGTCGTTCTCTTCTTTCTCAGTTTCGGCGGTAATAACACCTAACTCATCTTTTTTAGCATCAAGATCGCTCTTGCGTGCTTCCAGATCAGCAAGCGCTTTTTCATATACCTGGGTTTTTGAAGATATTTCAAAACCAAATTCCCGTATCTTTTTCTCGCTTACTTGTATATCTAATCCCTGTATCTCAATTTCTTTTGATATGGCATCGTACTCACGGTTGTTCTTAACTTCGTTAAGTTGCGCTTCGTATTTTTTGATATTTGCCTGAGCATCCTTGATCAGGTTTTTGCGGGTTACTATTTCATCCTCCACATCATCCAGCTCATATTTGATTTTCTGTATGCGGGTTTCAAGACCAGCAACATCATCTTCCAAGTCGGCAACTTCCATTGGCAGTTCACCCCTTACCTGGCGAATCCTATCAATTTTGGTGTGGATGGTTTGGAGTTCGTATAAAGCTTTAAGCTTTTGTTCTACGGTTTGTTCCATTAAATAAAATATTTGACGGGGTTTGTATTTACTTCTGTTAAACGGACGGCAAAGATAGGGAATTTTTTTCTAATTATATCATACATTAATTGCACCGTAAATTGTTCACTTTCAAAGTGTCCGATGTCGGCTATCACTATTTTTCCTTCGGCATCAAAAAACTCATGATACTTGTAGTCGGCAGTGATAAAAATGTCGGCTCCGGCGGCTATGGCATGCTTCAGCAAAAAGCCTCCTGCACCGCCACAAACAGCTACTTTTCTAATCGGTTTGCCGGTAAAAGCGGTATGTCTTATTACATGGGTGCGCATTTTATCCTTTATATGGAAAAGGAAAGATTCCTGGTTTTGTGGCACTTCCAGCTCGCCTATCATGCCCGAGCCTACTTGCTGGTTCTGGTTAGTTAAGCTGTAAAGGTCATAAGCTACTTCCTCGTACGGATGAGCAAGTATCAACGCCATGATAATCTTACTCTCCAGGTTGGCAGGATAAACAGTTTGGATGCAAACTTCGCTTTCGTGGTGACGCTTGCCCGGCTCGCCCACGTGGGATACCGTAAGTTCATTGCCTTTAAAAGTTCCGGTTCCTTCGGCATTGAAGCTTACTTCGCTATAGTTGCCAATATTGCCGGCGCCGGCTGCAAATAAAGCCTCGCGCACAGCATCTGCATGGCTGTGAGGGACAAAGGTTACCAGTTTTTTAAGCAGGTTGTGTTTTGGGACCAGTATGCGGCAGTTTTTTAAGCCCAGGGTATCGCAAATGCGGGTGTTAACCCCGGTCATCACGTTATCCAGGTTGGTGTGAATGGCATATATGGCTATGCGGTTGCGAATGGCTTTCTCCACCACGCGTTCTACATACGTTTTACCATTAAACTTTTTTAACCCTTTAAAAACGATAGGATGATGCGATATAATTACCTGGCTGCCGGTAGCGATAGCCTCATCAACCACAGCCTCGGTGCAATCTAACGAGAGCAGCGCCTGTGTTATTTCCTGATCGGGGTTACCTACAATTAGGCCGGCGTTGTCATAATCTTCCTGGTAAACCAGTGGCGCAAGGCTTTCAAGGTAGGCGGTAAGGGTGGATAATTTCATGAACAAATATTAGCTATAATATGGCCTGGGTTAATTATTGGGTTAACATCGCCATACGGTGGCTTTCATAAGCCATATTTTTATTATACTCTAATGTAAGCGATTTATTGTTTATCAAATCAACAATAGTACCTATAAAGCAAAAGCCGCCTGTAAAAAGATATAGTAAACCCATACCAATTTGGCCCAGTACAAAACGTTGCACACCTGCAATCACAATAAAGCCAAGTAAGGTAAATAACAATATTTCCTGTGCGTTTTTGCGTTTGCTGGTATAAACCATGTAAAAATACTTTGTTTGATTTTCATTTAGTCCGGCGGTGGCTTGTTGCAAAAAGCCCATCTCCTCGGGCGTCATATCCTGAAAATTCATATAAGGATCTTTGTACATGTTCATGTTGTATAGGTTTTTGATTTAAGTTGTTCCAAATTTAATTATTTTATGATAAAAACAATGCGCTAATTGCGTGCGTGAACAGTTCCCGTTTATAAAGTTAGGGCTTAAAATTTTTGTTACTTTTGTGGTTATTGATAACTGTTGTTTATGAGCGAAGAAAGATCACTGAACTTTATAGAGGAAATTGTTGAAGAAGATATAGCCGCCGGCAAAAACGATGGCAGAGTATTAACCCGTTTCCCGCCCGAGCCTAATGGCTACCTGCACATTGGGCATGCCAAATCCATTTGTTTAAATTTTGGGCTGGCGCAAAAATATAACGGTAAGACCAACCTGCGCTTTGACGATACCAATCCCGTTAAAGAGGATGTGGAATATGTTGACAGTATTAAAGAAGATGTAAAATGGCTTGGCTTTGAATGGGCCGAAGAACTATATGCTTCTGACTATTTTGATAAGATATATGAATTTGCCGTTGCCCTTATCAAAAAAGGGTTGGCGTATGTTGATGACAGTAGCGCCGAGGAAATAGCTGCACAAAAAGGTACACCAACCGAACCGGGTACACCTAACCAGTACCGCAGCAGGTCTGTTGAGGAAAACCTGCAGTTGTTTGCCGATATGAAAGCCGGTAAATACCCCGATGGCGCCAAAGTGCTGCGTGCCAAGCTTGACCTGGCTGCACCAAACATGCATCTGCGTGATCCTTTGATGTACCGAATTAAGCATGCCCATCATCACCGTACCGGCGATGCCTGGTGCATTTATCCTATGTATGATTTCGCGCACGGTCAATCGGATGCTATTGAACATATAACCCACTCTCTTTGTACGCTGGAGTTTATACCTCACCGTCCTTTGTATGATTGGTTTATTGATCAGTTGGGCATCTTCCCGTCAAAGCAATACGAGTTTGCCCGTTTAAACCTTAACTACACAGTAATGAGCAAGCGCAAGCTGCTGCAGCTGGTTACAGAAGGGCACGTAGAAAGCTGGGACGACCCGCGCATGCCGACTATTAGTGGTTTGCGTCGCCGGGGTTATACGCCTGCAAGTATCCGCGAGTTTTGCGAACGCATCGGCGTAGCCAAACGCGAGAATATGATTGATGTTGGCCTGCTGGAGTTCTGCATCCGCGAAGACCTGAATAAAACCGCATGGCGCCGTATGGCCGTGCTTGATCCTATAAAATGTATCCTTACCAACTATCCGGAAGGTGAAGTAGAAACCATGCACGGTGAAAACAATCCTGAAGCTGAGGACGGTGATGGCAGCCGCGAGTTTCCGTTTAGCCGCGAGTTGTGGATAGAGCGTGAGGACTTTATGGAAGTGCCGCCTAAGAAATTTTTCCGGTTAGGGGTTGGCCTGATGGTGAGGTTGAAGAACGCCTACATCATCCGTTGTGACGACTTTGTGAAAGATGCCGATGGCAATGTAACCGAGATTCATTGCAGCTATCTGCCCGAGTCAAAATCTGGGAATGATACCAGCGGCATTAATGTTAAGGGAACTATTCATTGGGTAAGCGTGCCACACGCCAAAACCGCCGAAGTAAGGCTTTACGACCGTTTGTTCCAAGTGGAGAACCCGCAGAGTGAGGATGGTGACTTTAAAGATTACCTTAACCCCAACAGTTTGCATGTAATACAAACCGTTTACATTGAACCCAACTTGGCTAACGCCAAACCAGGAACCCCGGTACAGTTCATGCGGAAAGGCTATTTTACCCTGGATAAATACTCCACTGCAGATAAGCTGGTATTTAACCGCACCGTAACGTTAAAGGACGGGTGGGTGAAAAAATAAGGTTAAAGGTCTTTGACGGTCGGCTTTAGGCTAAAAACATAATGGGCGAAAGGGAATTATCCTTTTCGCCTTTTTATTGGGGGTTAAATTGCAGCTGCCTTTTACCCTTCGCCTTTAGCCTTTCACCATCTATCAATACTTCCTATACACATTATACAATACGTTCAAATCCAGCTGGGTCATGGTGGGGCTGTCTTCTACCTGTACAAAGTGGCGTTTAAAGGCTGTTATGGCGGCGGGCAGGTTGCTGGTATCGTAACCTATCAGGCGCAGGGCCGTGGCATAGTCAAAGTTGTCGGGCGGTAGTTCAAGGAGGTAGTCGCTCCAGTAGCCGAAACCCTTTTGGGCCAGCAGTTTCCAGGGGAATAGCGGACCGGGGTCTGGTTTACGGGCTGGGGCAATATCCTGGTGGCCTATAAAGTTGGCAGTAGGGATATTATAAGCCTTTTTAAGCTGAGCTAGCAGCGCCAGCAAGCTTTTTAGCTGTACATCATTAAAGGGCTCGTGGCCATTGTTATCAATCTCGATACCGATGGAGCAGCTATTCATATCGCTGATGCTGGCCCACTTGCTGATGCCAGCCTGCCAGGCACGCAGGTAATCATTAAGCATGTGGTACACCTTGCCATCCTTGCCTACCACATAGTGTGCGCTCACCTGGGGCTTGACCAGGGTAAAGGTTTTGAGGGTTTGTTTGGCCGAATCCTGGGCGGTATAGTGAATAATAACATAGTTGGGCTTGCGGGCATTAAAGTTCACGGTACCTACCCACTCGCTGGGGATGGCGGCACCAAGACTATCAACCAGCATGGCGGGCTGCTCGAGGGCTATTACTTTTAGTACCGAATCCGTTTGGTGTTTGTACACCTTATTGGTGAAGGCGTATGGCCCTTTGGGCGAACAGGAACTGAGGGTTGCCAGTACGGCTAAAGCAAGTATGGAGTATACGGTAATTTTCATAGGCGGTGATGCTTAAGTGCTAAAGTAAGCAAATAACCATTCAGGCAGAAAAGTGTTCTGGTGGGGGCGTTCGGTTTTGTGTGGGGATAGGGGGATTTTGGACCGGGATAAAATTTATTAGGTTGATAATCAACAAATTGAATGTTCGCTTGTTTTTGAGGTAGGTATTATAGATATTGATTATCAGTTACTTATATTTTTAAATAATTTGCCCGAACAGGGCCGAACACCTGCCTTTTAAAAATCCGAACACTGACAGATTCTTGTCAGTAGTTTTAAAATAGTTAATGGGGATGATTACCTGCGCCGTTATACGCAATATCAGAAAAATGCAAATGCCATCACCCCGAAAAAAATCAGCCAACAAAGCGGCCCCATAAGGCATCGGGCCTGTTAAATACGGTTGGGGGTGTTTCCTGGATAGCGGCATTAAAAGTTCTGGAATTTCCGGAACTGCAGTGGATCACCTTTTTCATGGCGCCGTTTGCTACTTCGGATACGATACCTACGTGGCCAATTTTACTGCCGGCGCCGTAAACCACAATGCAACCCGGCTGGGGTACGGTAATTCTTTCAAAAATACCCGATGAACTATTTACATCGTCGACCATGGAATCGGTAAAAATCCAGCCGCCATACTTTTTATAAAACGGAATAGTGGTTTGGCGCGAAAGATGAAGCACCCAGCAAACAAAGCCGCTGCAATCGCAAAGGCCATCACGTGAGGGAAGTGCATCCCCCGGGAACATGCCGCCACTGCCCAACTTATACAAAATGGGCGAATTGACAACCTTACGGGCACGGGCAATCAAATCTGATATAGCTAAAGGCATATCAAATGGGGCGTTTGCAGGTACATCCTGCATATTGGGCACATTAATAACCTGGCCAACCGCAATTTGGTTGATGTTGGTAATCTGCGGGTTAAGCGCCATCAGAGCACTCACCGGGATGCTCTGTTTGCCGGCAATCTTGCCGAGTGTATCGCCGGCTTTAATGGTGTATTGCATAGGTGTTTTAAGGTTATGCGTTTAAAAATACAGGGACCTATAAAGTATGAATAATACTTCGGGCTTGCTACATGCAGGTTAGCTGCCCGATTTCAAATCTTTAGAGTTTTCGGCAATCTTGTTATTGGTTACCCAGCCTATTACATCTTCACTTGCATTACCATTGGTTGTTAAAAATACGTCCTGACAATAAGCGTTTTTCTCAATCAGGGCCTGTGCCTGCCTTAAATTGGCATTGATATCGATGTATTGCGCCCCGTTTAACAAATAGCCTTTAACATCGTCAGATCCACAGGTTACCATACCATTTACGGTTGCATTAGCTATAGGTATGTTTAAGGTGGCGGTGGTTGATATCTCTGTTATGAATTTTTCAAATGTGCTTTGGTGAATGATGTAAAGCAGTTTTTTACCATTAAATAGGGGGAGCCTGGTTATTTTATTTTCTTTCATAAAGGCTATCGCATCTAAAATTTTAATGCTGGCCAGTTGGTCTACCGGCCCGGTATTCGCGGTTGCTGCCGCGGCTGTTTTTTCGGCAGCTTTACTATCGGCGTCTGTTTTGGCCGCCTGGGCTGTTACAACAGCTGCATTCGCCTCTGTTACTGCAGTAGCTGCTGTTGCTGCCGCGGCATTTGCAGCATCTAAAGCAGTAGCGGCATCGGTTGCAGCTGTTTGGGCTGCTGCCAGGGCGGCAGGGTCGGCTTTAATTGCAGGGTCGTCGAGGGCGGCATCGGCGGCTGTTTTAGCCGCGGCCGCAGCTGCAGCATTGCTTGTAGCGGTTTGTGCATCCTGTACCGCCTGATCCGCTGCAGCTTTAGCATTGGTTAAGGCCTCGTCGGCGGCTTTGGCGGCTTCCTGGGCTTCGTCGGCCGCGTTGTCTTCTACAGGCGCGGTGGAGGTAAGTGGAAAAGGCTTGATCTTTTCAAACGGAATCATCACATCCTTACATTTGGTCGACTCCAGTTTTTGCGCAGGACTAATCTGCTCAAACAGCTTTTTAACACCTTCATTAGCAGCCTGAAAATTTGCTTTTGAAAAGTAAAACGCTATTACTGTACCCATCCATGTGCCCCATAATGGCAGCAACGCAGTAAAAACATATTGGATGACCTGAATTTTTTTATCAATAAATTTCAAGTTATCCTCACTGGTCATACTCTGTTGTGGTGTTACAAGAAATATATAAACAAGGGTTATCAGGCCTAAGCCTATGGTGCCGTAAATAGAGAACCGGGTGATATTACGGGCAATGTTTTCGCGCGAAGCAATGTCGCTTTTATCTTTAGATACGTCGGATGTGTCGTCGGTTGCCATAGGTTGTTTTGGTTAGGTTACGGTATGGTTTAATCGGTTGATATTTAGTAGTTTAATGCAATTTGTTTAAAATAAACCCCATTTCAAATAGTCATTTATAGTCATTTTTCTAAAGAAATAGGATGATTTCGTCACATTAAGGGACTGCAAGGCATACCCGGGGAATACTGTAAAGAGAATATGGGTGCACACATCTTTTAATAAAATAAAATGTTATTTCGATAGAGCATGGGGAAGAAAGAGCGGGGGAGCGAAAGAGAAACAATCTCTTGAGCGTAGCGAAAAATCTTATACCCCCAGCATAGCTGACTGCACATCGTATAAGATTCCTCCTCGTACCTCGTTCGGAATGACAACGTGTTTTATAATGCAAGGCGGGAATATTGAATCACCTGCTTTAGATGAGCAAAACCATAGTAAAAATATGCCGATATTGGATAGGGTTTATCGGCCGCTCTGAAGCAATGATTCAATTTATTGCAATGATTAGCAGGGAAGGGTTGGAGAAATCAACGATCGAATTTGTAAGTAAATATTGGAAGGAAAATACTGAGTGTTTTGCTCCAGAGGAGCAAAAGCTTTGTAGCCAGTATGCAAATCTGTTTTTTTGAGCTCCAGCGGAGCTCAACTTCCTGAAGGAAATTCTTTAGCCTATCCGCACAATTTTTTCTGGTTGAAATTCGTAAAACATAAATCGGCAATTTAAAGTGCCTCAATACAGGTCCAAAGCACCTGGCCTTCTTTCATGGGTGGTTTAAGTAATGATTTACAATTGGCACATCGGCATCTGCCCAGTCCAAAGCTAACAATTCATCTGTATGCAGCCACTTAAATTGGGCGTGTTCCTTTAATATTATTTCGCCATTGATATGCCCACAAATAAATGGAATAAGTTCAATAGTTATTTTGGGGTAAGCGTGGGTGTTGGATGGTAAGGATTGTATAATCTTGATTTCAATATTCAATTCTTCCTTAATTTCTCTGATCAAACAATCTTCTGCTGTTTCATTGGGTTCTATCTTACCACCGGGGAACTCCCATTTTAAAGGTAGGTTCATAGTCTGGCTGCGTTGGGTCGCCAATACGCAGTTTTGATTGTTGACTATGAGGGCGCAGGTTACTTTAATCACGGTTGTTATCTTCTACTTTGTCAAATTCCTGATCAAAAAAGAGTGTTTCCATGAAGTAAATATAAAAAACAAGTTCGCATGTGGATAAAATCTTATCATACTCGTATTATTTGTTTTCCAAATATCTCTGCCATGTGCGCATACGTTATTTTTCTTTAAAATGTACGACCACATATTTAAGAATAAGTCGAATTGGATGTGTAGATGTTTATGGATCGTATTTCTTAAACGGACATTCACTAAATAATTAGATTTGTTAAATGTTCCAATCCTCTATTTTTACCACCCGAGAGATCGCTATATTTATATGGGTAATTATTGGCGTAACCGCAGCTTTGTTTTCGGCATCCATCAGGCCATCTATTTGGCAAATGCTTAAATCATTATTTGATTGGAAAATTATTAGAATTTGGCTATTAATGGTCGTTTATATTTCTGGCTTTACTTATTTATTTGATCGACTAAACTTGTGGGATGAAGGGCTATTAAAAGACACAATATTTTGGGTGCTTTTTTCTGGATCGGTGACTTTCTTTAAGGTCAACAGAATTTCTGAGGATAAAAACTTTTTTAAAGAATTATTGAAGGAAAATATCAAAGCAGGTATTTTCTTTGAATTTGTGATAGCTTTATATACGTTTAACTTTTGGATAGAATTTATAATTGTACCCGTTACCGTTCTTATTGCCGGCATGATAGTTTTTTCAGAAAAGGATGAAAAGTATTTTAAGGTTAAAAAACTGCTAAATAGTATTGTAATTATTGCTGGACTAGTCGTTATTTATCATGTAGTATTAGCCGTCATTCGCCATTTTCACTCATTGATTTCCTTAGAAAACTTAAGTGAAATTCTTTTAAGCCCTGTTTTGACAATTATCTATATCCCATTCATTTATTTGTTATCTCTAATCATGGTATATGAAGTTCAATTCATAATTATTGAACGAGCCCTAAAAATGCCTGAAATTAACACTTATGCGAAACTGCAAGCAATGCTTCGGTTTAACACAGATACGGATGGGCTAAAAAGGTGGGCTAAACGCTTATGGCGGATAGAAATTAAAAGTAAGAATGATTTGAAACAGTCTATTCTCAATTTAAAAAATCAGCAGCTGGTTGAGGAATCTCCGCCGGTTATTTCCAGAGAACACGGATGGTCGCCTTTTGCAGCTGTCCATTTTATGGAAAACGAAACGTTGACAAAAGGGTTTTACGAACCTCTTTATGATAATGAATGGTCGTTTTGTTCTGATTATTTACTCTTTGGAGATAAATATTTGTCAAATTCATTGTCTTATTATATTACAGGCACTCAGGAAAAAGCAAATAAGTTAGAATTGGTATTGAAGGTAATGTACCCGGGAAAGATAGAAGACTTACATAAAACCTATATGGTTTATTGTGAGATGTTGTTTGAAAAGGCAGTTTTATCTATTATGCCGCAAAAGATCAGTAACGCAATTTTTAAGGGAAGTTCCACCTGTTTAAATTATGGTAACTATGAGCTATCTCTTACTAAGGAGAAATGGCATAATTTAACACATGGCTATGATCTTTTATTTTCAATAAAACTACAAAAGCCTATCAATTGATTACATAAGTTGTCCGGCTTGCCGAGCATATCCTTTACATGCAGGTGGTACCGGAAACCGTTTTTATGCAGAAACCTGCGTACCAAAAGTTCGCGCTTAGTATCCTTATTTTTTATCCGCGACATGTTATAACTGAGGGTTTCTTTGGAGTACATCTGCCATATTGTAAAATTAAACAATATGATAAGAGCAATGGTTTTAAAAACGGGGATTGCACAGTTCGCGGTTGCTTCGTACTTACCATGACATATTTAGGTTTCAGACCCGGCAGCCGGCCCTGTATACTGGCAACGACTCACCCCGCCGGTCCGCCCTTCGGCTTAGTTGAACGTTGCATAACCAAGGAAATCTAAAAATGAAACTTCACTCAACTTTTTATAGCATGTTGGGCATTAAAGCGATTCTTTAACGGTTTGTAAGAGCAATTTGATTTTAAGGGGCAGGTTAATTATCATTGTTTTATAGAGCCATCGGCTCGAAAGATCTTGTAACAACGAATTTTAATCCGTTGTTCATAAACTAAATGAAAATGAGTGCTGTAGGCACGGCCCATCTTTTAAGTATATGCCGGCATTTCCATTTATGACATATTAAATATAGCATTTAACCAGCTGATTATATGGGCCGAACCTATGGTTCTTTTTTATCTGCTTCTCTTTTTCAACTGATTAAAATCAGTTGTTACAATATGAGTCGGGGCCACGCCCCTGGTTTATTAAAAAAAACGATACTTTTAAAACATAATCCTGTTCCAGAGTCACACGTCTTAAAAATTTGCTGAAAAAATTTATTAATGTGTAATCCTCAAATCCTTAAATATCTTTTAAATTCATCTCTTTTGTTTAAAATGAGGTTCTGCAACAACCAACGAAGTTGAAGAGAGCGCAACAAAGTCAGGCGAGTCATAGCCTTGGTTCGTTTACGCTATTTAGCCACAAACCAAGCCCCTTATTTCAACTGTTCGGCGTTTATTTTTCCGATCTGGAGATTTAGCGTCAGGAAGTCGAAAAAGTTCCAGGCAGCGGTAATTTGTTGGTTTACGATGCGGGTTATGGATGTGCCCGAAAATTTAACCGGGGCATTGGTTGGTTTATAATTAGCGGTGAAGGTGCAAATGGCGGTTGCGTAGTCGCCATCAACAAAAACCTCGTGCACATCGATGTGGATATTTTCATAATTGGCATTAAAAAAGCGGTGCACTTCTTTAAAACCGTCGGAGCCGATAACTGGTTCCTCGCCCAATCCTAATGCGTTGCATTCGGGGTGTAACATTTCGCTGATCAGGGCTTCGTTGTTGTTGTTCCAAACTTCGTTATACCAACGAAGTACAAACTCTGTGTGTTCTTCTTTTAACGACATATCGGTATTAGGTTTATTGCTACGCTAAGTTATGTAATTGTTTAAAATTCAACAAATTAACTTATTTTTTTTATGCTTGCTCATGCGGAGACGGCTGTTGCATTAAGGATAGGAGTGGATACCGGCCCAGCGCTTAAAGCCCGCGCAGTATGAACGGATAGCCTGACCGCCTCTATCGGCGGGAATGCACGGAAAGAGAGTAAGGATTTTTGGAGCAAGGAGTAAGGATTTTTTTTGAACGAAGGATTAAGGGAGTAAGAATAATAGACTTACAAAAAAGCTTTTGTCATCTTGAACGATTTGAAGGATCTGTTATTCGCCATACTTCCTTGCCCTGTAAAGTCTGCGAATAGATCCTTCGTTCCTACTCATGACGTATTGGATTTTGGGGCGTGTGGGCCTGTCAGTCTGAGCCTGTCGAAGACTCGCGCGGAGAGGCCTTTGCCCACTATCCTTCGACAGGCTCAGGATGACAGCCATTTTGTTACGTCATTTTCCCCTTCAGAGGCCACCGGATTTTACAACTCAGGATGACAAATCGTTCAGGATGACAAATCTTTTTAAACGTTATTCGCCATGCTTATTCGCCTGGTAAAGTCTGCGAATAGATCCTTCACTGCGTTCAGGATGACAAATCTTTTTAAACAGGATGACAAATCTTTTAAACGTCATTCACCCAACACCTAATTCACCAGCGCTAACTGTTCATCGGCAAAGGTGTTGCCTTGTTTTACGTCGCCGGTTTCGTAGCCTTTTTTAAACCAGTACATGCGTTGGGCGCTGGTGCCGTGGGTAAAGCTGTCGGGCTCAACGTGGCCCTGGGTTTGTTGTTGCAGGCGGTCGTCGCCGATGGCGTTGGCGGCGTTCAGGGCGTCCTTGATATCTTTCTCGTCAATCACTTTTTTTATACTTTGCTCGTAATGGGCCCATACGCCGGCGTAAAAGTCGGCCTGCAGTTCCAGCTTTACCGAGAGTTTGTTGTATTCGCGCTGACTGAGGCGATTACGGGCCTGGTCCATTTTGGCGCTTACACCCAGCAGGTTTTGCACATGGTGACCCACCTCATGCGCTATCACGTAAGCCTGGGCAAAGTCGCCGGCCGCGCCGAAGCGGTTTTTAAGTTCATCGTAAAAAGAAAGGTCGATATACACACGGGCATCACCGGGGCAATAAAATGGTCCGGTGGCCGAACTGGCATTGCCACATGCCGATTGTACAGCATCGGTAAACAGCACCACTTTAGGGTCCTGGTACTGGCGGCCCATATCTGCAAAAAGCTTACCCCAAATGTCTTCGGTATCTTTAAGCACTACGCGCACAAATTTTTTGCCATTGTCCTCGGGCGCATTGGGGTCCCGTTTCTGCTGTTCGGTTTGCTGGGGTTGGTTGCTGCTTACCTGGTTAAGCACCTGTGAGGGATCGATGCCGGTAAAAAAATAAATTGCGGCGGCTATTAAGCCTACAATACCGCCACCCACTGCCAACCCGCGACCACCGCCGCTGCCACGTTGATCTTCTACATTATCGCTTTCGCCCCTGCCAAACCACTGCATAGTTTTATGATTTTTTTAAAGGGTTAACAATATGGCTAAGCAAAATGTTTGCGCCCTGGCCGCCGTGAATTGGGGTTTATTTGCGTGGAGGGTTAGGTTGTATGGTGATATTGAGGACGACTATTAAAAAAATGTCATCAATCCTGAGTAGTAAATTTAGGGAAACTCTGAGGAGGAAATGAAGTTTTAAAAAGAGGCTGTCCTGCTGAGTTTTGAAAACCGTTTTGGCCTCTGAAGGAAAAAATGACGTAACAAAAATGGTTGTCATCCTGAGCCTGTCGAAGGATAGCGGCCAGAGGCCTCTCCGCGCGAGTCTTCGACAGGCTCAGACTGACAGGCCCACACGTCTCAAAATCCAATACGTCATGGGTAGCTTGTCGAAGAATGTAGGCAAAGGCCTCTGCGCACGCCCCTTAGACAAGCTCAGGGTGACAGGCCTTTTTAGGGATAGGCATAAAAATGTCATCCTGAACGATAGTGAAGGATCTGTTATTCGCCATGCTTATTCGCTCTGCATAGTTCGCTAATAGATCCTTTACTGCGTTCAGGATGACAAAAAAGTTTTTAAAAGGTAGTGCCGACTTCTTATTTTATCTCAAAAACAGCATTGATCTGCAGGCTGATTTTGATCTTTTTAAAGTCGATATCTGAGGGTGGAGCATCCGCGGTAAAGGCTTTATACTGCATGGTGTTATAGGCTCGTGGCTGCGGGAAGCTGCTGTTATCGCTTTCGGTAATGTTAAGCACATCGCCCAGTTTGTTGCCCAGGCCTGCCAGCAGGAATGAAGCTTTGTCGCGGGCCGAGATTAGTGCTTTCAGTTTCAGCTCATTCTTCAGGTCGTTGATTTTGGAATAATCGTAGCTGTCAATATTGGTCGACATGATACCTTTAGGGTCGATTTTAGATACGATTTGGTTAAACTTATTAAGATCGCGGATGCGCAGACCGTATTGTTTGCCGGCTAAAAAGTCGGGAGTTTTTTTCTTTTGGTAGATGTTGTTCCAGGCCGATACGTTGTTCACGGTAAAATCGGTAGCGGGGATGCCGGCCTCTTTAACGGCTTTTTCCAGCTGTGCTTCCAGGTCGCTGATCTGGATGTGTTTTTTACCGTCCATGTATTCCTGTAAAGAAATGGTAACGTTGATAATATCGGGGGTAACTTCCTGCTCGGCAATGCCGGTAACTTCTATTTTGCGGCGCAGATCAACAGCCTGCGCAAAGGCGCCATAAGTAAATGTTAACAGGGTTGCAAGGATAAATAGCTTCTTCATGTGTGATGTATGATTTTTTTGTATGTTATGACTAAGGTAACGTACTAATAGTTTAATGTGTAACAGGCAGCACCAATTATTTACAACCGCGTTACTAATTGCTTTAAGAAAAACGAAGTGCTTTTGTTTAACAAAACGCGGTATTACTTTGGCGTTATTAAAACCCTTTGGCCTTTTTAATAGTTATAAGTGTTTAAAAACACGTTGGTTATGAGGTCGATATGGAAAGGGTCAATTGGTTTTGGATTGGTGAACATTCCTGTAAAACTATTTTCGGCGGTGCAAACATCATCGCTTGATTTTGATATGCTGGATGGGCGCGATCATGCGCGGATCCGTTTTCAGCGGGTTAACGAGCGTACGCATAAGGAGGTGCCTTACGATAAAATTGTAAAAGGCTATAAGCTGAACGATGATTATGTGATTATGGAGGATCAGGATTTTGAGGATGCCGCACCCGAAAAAAGCAAGGTGATTGAGATTGAAAGCTTTGTAGACATTGCCGACGTAAACCCCATGTTTTACGAAACATCCTACTATACCGAACCCGATACCAAAAACAATAAAGCCTACGCCTTATTATTAAAAGCGCTCATCCAATCAAAAAAAGCAGGCCTGGCCCGTTTTGTTCTGCGCAGTACCGAGAGCCTGTGCATTGTACACCCGGTTGACCATGTGCTGGTGGTTACGCGGATTCGCTTTGGGCAGGAAATACGTGGTACAGAGGATTTGAACATTGGGGATGATGTTACCGTAAGCAAAAAGGAGCTCGACGTGGGCTTGGCGCTGATCAATCAGTACGCCGAAGATTTTGATGTATCTAAATTTAAGGATGAGTATAACGACGAGCTGCTGAAGATCATCAAAGCAAAATCAAAGGGCAAGCGGGCAACGGTCAAGAAACTTAAACCGCATAAAGCCAGCAGCGATGATTTGTATGATCAGCTGTTGAGTAGTTTAAAAACGAAGAAGGCATAGGCGGGGGTGTGCAGATGCTTTAAGTCCTGTAAAGTGTCTGTTAATGAATTGTATAGACAGGGTTCCTGTTTTCTATACAGCTTTAAATATTGAAAGCTACATGCTTCTTGCTTAAAACAGGAGCAAGTAGCGCATTTTCTTTCGTAATAATTAATATTTGTGATAAAAAGGGAAATTTGGCATCCCCTTTGTATTTCTTTAATCATCATTAAAACTTCAAAACATATTTACTATGGCAACTACAAAAACAGCTGAACAAACAATGGACGTTCAGGAATCAGCCTTGAATGAATTATTTTTGGATGAGTTAAAAGACATTTACTGGGCCGAAAAACACCTGGCAAAAGCATTACCCAAAATGGCAAAAGCGGCAACTTCTGATAAGTTACGCGCCGCTATCGAAAATCACTTATCAGAAACCGAGCACCAGATAACGCGCCTGGAAGATGCCTTTGCATCAATAGGCGAAAAAGTTGCCGGCGTAAAATGCGAGGCCATGGCCGGTTTGCTAAAAGAGGCCGAAGAAATTATTTCTGAGACCGAAAAACACAGCCAAACCCGTGATGTGGGCATCATTTCGGCCGCTCAAAAAATTGAGCACTACGAAATTGCCTCCTACGGAACCCTAAAAACACTGGCCACCGTATTGGGTTATGGCGAAGCCGCGGAGTTATTTGACTCGACCCTACAGGAAGAAAAAACCTGCGACAGCCTGCTTACTCAAATAGCCCAGTCGGGTATTAACAAAGGGGCAAAAACGGAGAAGGCGTAAGCCCCTCCAAAACCCCTCCGGCAAATGTGGTTTAACTTTTGTAAAACAAAACGCGGCTAACGGATATTATATATACATCTATCTATGAAATCATTAACTAAAAACAAATTATCATGAACTCATTATTGTATATAATCGCCGTTATCTTATTAATTGGTTGGGCCATCGGGGTGTTTTTTACCACCGTAGGCAGCCTGATCCATGTATTACTGGTGATTGCTATTATTGCCGTATTACTGGGTATCATCAGGAGACCAACAGCTATTTAAGTTGAATAAAAATATAGTTTTTACGCCCGTCCCTGCTTGCAGGGCGGGCTTTTTTTTGTTAAAACCCTACGTAGGCTAATACCGTTGCCTGTTTCTTACTTCCGTTGGCATCGGTAATAACCAAAGCGCCTTTACGGTACAGGGTTAGCCCTTCCCAGTTATTTTTATACCCGGGGAAAGTTGCCACCTGTTGCCATTTGCTGCCTTTTACGTTTTTGAGCTTTACAATGCGGGCATAAGTGGTTTTTGATGATTTTAGATAACCTGCATCTTTAACCAAGCTATCGCGCAGGTTAGGGATAGTGTTTTTTATATTTTCTTCCTGGTGATTAAGCTTGTCGTTATCCAGGTAATATTTATAATCGCCATTCCAGAAATAGTTGATGCCGTAGATTGCGCCTTTTGCATCAGCGGTAATATCAGTGATCCTGAAATATAGCTGTGGGGCCTTAATCGCTTCCGGTTGTTTGGCAAAGGAGGTATCAATTAAGTATCCCTGCCCACCGGTGGGCATTCCGTTATATTCGTAATAAGCCAGCAGATTATTTTCTTTGGGCAGCCAGGTTACGGCTTCAAAGCCGGCGTTGTTAATCAGCTCGGGGCGTTTGAGGTTGATGATGTGCTGCGGGTCGATAATTATTTGGTTATTAATGGTATCAAGCCGGGCTTTGAGCAGGTAGCAGTTTGGGGATTTATCGTCGGTCTCGATAGATAGGAATACAGTGTTGTTTACGATGCTTATCGCCTCAAAACCCTCATATTCATCTGCTATGTTATTGGGCAGTTTATCCAGGTTTAGCACTTTTAGGGTTTTATAGGCTGATAATACAGAATCCTTGCCATCAACTACGCGGCCAATGCTATCGGTAAGTAAACTGTAAATCAAAAACTCACCCTTTAGGTTATCTTTTTTAATCAGCGTTTTATGGTCGCCATATTGCGGCAGCAGGTAAACCCGGTTGCCGTAAGTGCACATGCCTGAGTACTCTTCGCCTACGCCATCAATGGCTTTGGGCAAGGGAATGGTTTTATATGTATTTTGACTGTAAACCCGGGCACAGCAACAGGCAATTATAGCAAGCAGCAAAATGAATCTTTTTTTCATGTGGATAATATGGATACAAAACTAAATATACGGTTTTTAGCAGGTTTTGTGTTGCGTGTTGCGAGTGGCGGGTGGCGTGTTCCGAGGATCGGGAAGTAGGGGTTGAGTCTTCTCCGTCATGCTGGCATTTGCGGATATATCGCCGATTGAAACACGAACGGCGCAACCCGCCACCCGCAACTCGCAACTCGAACCCCGATCCCGGACCCCGATAAAAACCTATATTTACAGCTAACACTAAAACATTTAACAAAATTTAACATTTAAACGTGGAATTTTTTTAGCAGAAAAAAGTTTGTGTGTTTAAGTTTGCTTTCGAAATAAAAAAGGGTTCATGGAAGAATTAAATATCAATACCGAAAATGTTTCATCGGGCGCTGTTACCGGTAGCACATCGTATTCAACCGATATCAGGGCGCTGAACGAAATGATACAAAAGGAAAGTGCCTTTATCGATCTGCTTAAAATGGAGATGGATAAAGTGATCATTGGGCAAAAATATATGGTTGAACGTTTGCTGATTGGTTTACTGGCCGATGGGCATATCCTGCTGGAAGGTGTACCGGGCTTGGCAAAAACCTTAGCCATCAACACGCTGGCCAAATGTATCCAGGTTGATTACAGCCGGATCCAGTTCACCCCCGATTTGTTACCAGCCGATTTGGTGGGTACGATGATCTATAACCAAAAAAAGGAAGAGTTCATTGTTCGTAAAGGGCCGTTGTTCTCCAACTTCATCCTGGCCGATGAAATCAACCGTGCACCTGCCAAAGTGCAAAGTGCCCTGTTAGAGGCCATGCAGGAACGTCAGGTAACTATTGGCGATAATACTTTCCCGCTGCCAAATCCATTTTTGGTATTGGCAACCCAAAACCCTATTGAGCAGGAGGGTACTTACCCGCTGCCAGAGGCACAGGTTGACCGTTTTATGCTGAAAGTGGTGATCACCTACCCGGATAAGGAAGAAGAAAAGAAAATTATCCGCGCCAATATATTACCGGGCGGTATGCTGAAACCATCGCCCATCATTAAGCCTGAAGAGATTGTTCGTGCACGTAAGATCGTTCGCGAGGTATATATGGACGAGAAGATTGAGCAATACATTATTGATATTGTTTTCGCTACCCGTTTCCCCGAGCAGTTTAAACTGGCGCATTATAAAAACCTCATCACCTTTGGCGCGTCGCCAAGGGCGAGTATTAACCTGGCTTTGGCTGCCAAGGCTTACGCCTTCATCAAACGCCGGGGATATGTGATACCAGAGGATGTGCGTGCTATTTGCCACGATGTATTGCGTCACCGTATAGGTTTAAGCTACGAGGCCGAGGCGGAGAACATCACCAGCGAAAATATTATTACAGGGATATTGAACGCGGTAGAAGTACCGTAAGGAGTATTCTCAAGGGAGGGCGAAAGAAAGATCTTATAATCTATTGCAAGGCCGGACATAAAGTTCGCAGAACAGAGCGCATAAGGTTTCTCAAATCGGTCGAAATGACATTTTTGTTTGATTTAAAAAATTGCTAATAAAAGTCCTCTCCCTTTAGGGGAGGATTTAGGAGGAGCCAATGGCTAAGGATACCAAAGAACTGCTAAAAAAGGTAAGGAAGATAGAGATAAAAACCAGGGGATTAAGTAACCACTTATTCTCGGGCGAGTATCATTCAGCTTTCAAGGGGCGGGGTATGGCCTTTAGCGAAGTGCGCGAGTACCAGCTTGGCGATGAGATTCGTACCATTGACTGGAACGTTACCGCCCGCTTTAACCACCCTTATGTAAAAGTGTTTGACGAAGAGCGCGAGCTTACCGTTATGCTGATGATGGATGTGAGCGGATCAGAAAACTTTGGTACCCAAACCCAGCAAAAGCAGGATCTGGCTACCGAGCTTTGCGCGGTGCTTGCCTTTTCGGCCATCCAAAACAATGATAAAGTAGGGGTGATATTTTTTAGCGATAAAATAGAAAAGTTCATTCCGCCTAAAAAAGGACGTACCCATATCCTGATGATCATCAGGGAACTGATAGATTTTAAACCCGAAAATAAAGGCACCAACGTTGCCGTCGCGCTTAAGTATTTTACCAGCGTTATCAAAAAGAAATGTACGGCCTTTATATTATCTGATTTTATTAGTCCGGGTTTTGAGGATGAGCTGAAGATTGCCAATAAAAAACATGATATTATTGCCCTGAGGCTTTACGATAAACACGAAGAGGAGTTTCCAAACCTGGGCCTTATCCCGATGAAGGACGAAGAAACAGGTGAGCTGCTTTGGGTAAATACAGCCGATGCGCATGTACGCCAGGCGTTTAAGGCCGACGCACTAAAAAGAAACGGAATGTTAAAAGAAACCTTTAAAAGATCGGGTGTTGATTTTACCAGCGTGGGTACCCATGAATCATACGTAAAACCATTAATGACACTATTTAAAAAGCGGGAAGGCCGGAGATGATCAAGTGTTTTAAATATTCCCTGGTACTATTGCTTACAGGTGCTTTTTACAATGCCTTTGCCCAAACGCCGCAAGCGGGAGCAAAGCTGGATAAGGCCACAATACTCCTGGGCGAGCAAACCAAGCTGCACCTTAGCATCAAATTTAATGTGAAGGATAAGGTGGAGTTTCCGGCACTGGCAGATTCTATTGCCGGGAAAATCCAGATTGTAAGCAGCAAAACTGATACCCTGTTTGATAAGGGCGATGTAAGTATAGAAACCATTCATAAAAGCTATACAATTACCGGCTTTGACAGCGGCGCGTACGTAATACCATCCTATGCGTTTAAAACAACAACTGGTCCGGTTTTTACACAAGCTTTAACCATTATGGTACAGCCGGTAGCGGTTGATACTACCAAAGCCTTTTACGATATTAAGCAGCCGCTTGCCATAAAATATTCATTTATGGATTGGCTGCGCGATAACTGGCCATGGGTTGTGGGCACCTTGCTGGCCATTTTAATTATTGCCGGTATTGTATACTACATTAAAACAAGGCCTAAAAAGGTAATCATTATTGAGCCGCCTAAACCTAAGGTGCCGGCCCATATCACCGCATTGCAAAAACTGCAGGAGCTGCGCGATAAAAAGCTATGGCAACAAGAACAGGTGAAGCAGTTTTACATTGAACTGAGCGAGGTGATCAGGGAATACCTGGAAAACAGGTATGCTATCACAGCGCATGAGCAAACATCCGAGGAGATTTTTGCCAGTTTAAGGTTTATGGATATTACCGAGGAGAACAAGAATGCGCTTCGCCAGATGCTTATTCTTGCCGATTTGGTGAAATTTGCGAAGGAGAAACCATTGCCTTTTGAAAATGAGCAAACCATGGATAATGCCATCAGCTTTGTAAATAAAACACAACAGGCATATCAGCCACAAACAGATAAACAAGAGGGGAACAAATGAGCTGGTTTAAAGGAATAGAATTTGCCCATCCCGAATTTTTCTGGTTGTTTATCAGCATCCCCCTTATGGTTGGCTGGTACATCTGGAAGCAAAGGCAGCTGCAGGGAAACCTAAACGTGCCTACCTTAAAGGGATTCACCATCATCAAAAAAAGCATGCTGCCCAAATTCAGGCATTATGCTATTGTGTTGCGTTGTTTGGCTGTGGCTGCATTGGTTGTAGCGCTGGCAAGGCCGCAATCATCATTAAGCTGGCAAAACAGCACTACTGAAGGGATAGATATCGTTATTGCATCAGATATTTCGGGCAGTATGCTGGCCGAGGATTTTAAGCCCAACCGCTTAGAGGCCGGTAAGGAAATAGCTATTGATTTTATAAAAGGCCGCCCGGATGATCGTATTGGTTTGGTGGTTTTTAGCGGTGAAAGCTTTACCCAATGCCCGCTTACTATTGATCATAGTGTGCTTATTAATATGTACGCTGATATTAAAAACGGGATGATTACCGATGGTACCGCCATAGGTATGGGCCTGGCAACAGCTGTTAACAGGTTAAGAGGGAGCGAGGCCAAAAGTAAGGTTGTAATATTGCTAACCGATGGTTCAAACAATTCTGGCTCGATACCGCCTATAACCGCGGCCGAAATTGCCAAGCAATTTAAGGTGAGGGTGTATACTGTAGGTTTGGGTACCAACGGTTTTGCGCCATACCCGGTACAAACCCCAATGGGGGTACAATACCAGCGCATGCCGGTAGTTATTGATGAGGTCACGTTATCAAAAATTGCCAGTATCACAGGCGGTAAATATTTCAGGGCCACCAATAACGCGACGCTAAAAGATATTTACACACAAATAGATAAGCTGGAAAAGGCCAAAATTGACGTTACCCAGTATCGCAAAAAAACGGAAATGTTTTTGCCATGGGCCATCATCGCGCTGGTTTTATTATCGCTTGAATTTATATTAAAAAACACCCTGTTCAGAGGGGCTTTAACTTAATAGATGTTACGTTTTGCACATATAGAATATTTATGGGGATTGGTCATTGTACCGGTGTTCATCATCCTGTTTTTAACAGTGAGCATCTGGAAAAAGAGGGCTATCTCCTCACTTGGGGATAAAAATGTGGTTAAGTTAATGATGCCGCAGGTTTCTTTGTCAAGACCGTGGTGGAAGTTCATTTTCTTTTTGGTTGCCTATGCGGCATTAATAGTAGGCATAGCCGACCCACAGATTGGATCAAAAACCGAAGAAGTAAAACGCAAAGGCGCCGACCTGATGATACTGCTTGATGTATCAAACAGTATGCTTGCGCAGGATCTGGCACCCAATAGGCTGGAGAACGCCAAACGCGCCATTGCCCAGCTTGTTGATCGTTTGCATAATGACAGGATTGGTATTATTGTATTTGCCGGCCAGGCTTATGTGCAGCTGCCTATCACCACAGATTACTCTGCAGCAAAGCTATTCCTCAATACTATCAATACCGATATGGTGCCTACGCAGGGTACAGCCATTGGCGCGGCGATAGACCTGGGTATGCAGTCGTTTGATTTTAAAAATGGAACAGGTAAGGCCATGATCATTATTACCGATGGCGAAAACCATGAAGATAACGCGGTAGAGGCGGCTACTAATGCCCGGCGCAGGGATGTATCTGTAAATGTGGTTGGCGTTGGCTCGCAGGAGGGCGCACCAATACCGGTTTATGAAAACGGTCGCCCGGTAGGCTTCCATACAGATAGTGTGGGCCAGCAGGTGATAAGCAAGCTTAACGAGGATATGGGTAAGGAAATAGCTACAGCCGGTGGCGGGGTGTATGTAAGGGCCAATAATACCAATAGCGGCCTGGGCATTGTGATGGATGAGATTAGCAAATTGCAGCGCAAAACTTTGGATACCAAATCATTTAAAGATTTTGAGGATAGGTTTCAGTTTTTCCTGAGCATCGCTTTTGTATTGCTGCTGGCAGAGTTTTTTATATCAAACCGTAAAAACATGCGGTTGAGCGGGATAAAATTATTTGAAGTAAAGAAGTCATGAAGCAATTGATTATAGTTGTATTATTAGTACTGCAGGCTTCATTCCTTTTTGCCCAGCAGGAAAAAAAGTACATTAAAAAGGGTAACGAGCTTTACCAGGAAAAGAATTATAAAGAGGCCGAAGAAAACTATCGTAAATCTGTTGGTAAAACCGCCAAAACGGTTGAAGGTAACTTTAACCTGGGCGATGCCCTGTACAAACAAAAGAAATTTGATGAAGCCCAGCAACAGTTCAGTAAAATAGCATCTACATCAACCAATAAACAGGTTTTGGCAAATGCTTATCATAATTTAGGCAATTCCCTGTTGGAGAAGAAAAAGCTGGAGGAAAGTATTGCCGCTTATAAAAAGTCGTTGCTGAATAACCCAACCGACGATCAAACCCGTTACAACCTGTCATACGCCCAAAAAATGTTGAAAAAGCAGCAGGACGATAAAAAGAAACAGGATAAAAAGAACGATAAGAATAAGGACAAGAAGAATAAAGACGATAAGAACAAGGATAACAAGAACGATAAGGATAAAGACAAAAAAGATCAGGATAAAAAAGACCAGGACAAGAAAGACCAGGATAAAAAAGATCAGGATAAGCAAAACCAACCACAGCCCAACAATGTATCAAAAGATGATGCCGAGCGGATGCTGGAAGCCCTGAACAATGATGAAAAACAAACGCAGGATAAGCTAAAAAATAAAAAGCTGAAAGGCGCAAGGGTAAAAATATCCAAAGACTGGTAGGCCCTATATTTATAACAAATGAAGCTAAAGTATTATATATCGTTCCTATTGCTGTTTTGCACCAGTGTGCTTTTTGCTGCCGATATAAGATTTACCGCATCGGTTAGTAAAACCGAAGTGGGCACAACAGAGCAGTTTGAAGTTACCTTTAGCTTAAGTGGTAATGGCGATAGGTTTACGCCGCCGGCCTTTAATGGCTTTTTGGTGGTATCGGGCCCTAACGTGTCTCAAAGCATGAGCGTTATTAACGGCGCGTCGTCATCAAGCATGGCTTATAGTTATGAGCTCGTTGCCGTTAAGCCCGGTACTTATACTATTGGGCCGGCTACTATAGTTGTTAACGGTAAAACGCTAAGCACACAGCCCATAAAAATAAAGGTAGTTAAAGGCACAACAGCAGCTTCGGCCCAACAAGCAGCCGCTGCACAACAACAGCAGCAGCAAAGGGCAGGAGGAGGGATTCAAAGTATCACGTCGGGCCGTTCAAAAGATATTACCAAAGATCTGTTTATCAGGGCCGACGTTAATAAAACCAACGCCTACATTGGCGAGCAGCTTACCCTAAGCTACCGCCTGTACACACGCGTGGCGCTGGTGGGTAACGAACTGGAAAAAATGTCGGACCTGAATGGTTTTTACAGCCAGGAAATTAAAAGCGCCGACCCTACCGCTGTTCACTGGCGCATTGAAACCATAAAGGGGGTAAAATATAATGTAACCGAGATTAAGCAGAATATCCTGTTTCCTGAGCATGCCGGTAATATTACAATCGACCCCATGATCATGAATTTTGTAGTGCGCGAAACAGCACCATCTGCCGATCCGTTCGATAATTTTTTTGGTGGCGGAAGCTTTAACGATGTTAAGTACAAAATTAAAAGTATCCCCGCGGTTATTCACGTAAAACCACTTCCGCAAGCGGGTAAGCCAGCTGGTTTTGGCGGTGCGGTTGGTCGGTTCACTATCCATACATCGGTAGACAAAAGTGAGCTGAAAGCCAATGAGCCGCTTAATTATAAAATAACCATAAGCGGCAAAGGAAACCTGAAGCTTTTGAAGCCAATGGCTCCCGAGTTTCCGGCTGATTTTGAAAAGTACGACCCCAAAGTAACCGATACCATTACTGATAATGAAAACGGTGAATCGGGCACACGTGTTTACACTTACCTGCTGATACCAAGGCATGGCGGCAGTTTTAATATCGACCCTGTCAAATTCTCTTACTTTGATCTTTCGGCAGGTAAATATGTGTCTGTACAAACCAAAGGTTTCCCGATAAAAGTTGCCAAGGGCGCCACAGAAAATAACGTAACCTCATTGGGCGATGCCGATAAACAGGATGTTAAATTACTGAATAAGGATATCCGTTATATTAAAACTGATGCCGACAATATTGCCAAAATTGGCGACGGTTTTTATGGCTCGCCATTATATTACTTTCTGTTGATTTTAGGCCCGCTATCGTTTGCTGGCGCTCTCGTTTACGGTAAATGGTACGAAGTGAGCAACAGCGATATAGTTAAAGTAAAAAGCCGTAAGGCCGGCAGAATTGCAGCCAAGCACCTGGCCAGCGCTAAAGCGCAGCTAACGGCCAATAATAAAACCGCCTTTTACGAAAACGTGTTTAGAGGTTTGTATGGTTACCTGGGCGATAAGCTGAATATTGCCGCCGCCGATCTGAACCGCGAAAAAATTGCCACCGAACTAAAAGCCCGGTCTTTGGATGAGACGAGCATCAACGACTTGCTGGAAACTTTGGATTTGTGCGATATGGCCCGTTATGCGCCGGTTTCGGGCATTTCGGAACAGCAGATGTTTGATAGGGCAAAAAACATGATCAATAACATTGAAGAAAAAATATAACATGCTGAAGCGTTGTATATACCTGTTGCTCCTCATTGTATCGCCATTACTGGCTTTTAGTAATAACGATGCAACTGCTTTATTTAAAAAGGGGAACGACCTGTACCAAAAAACAAAATATAAGGAGGCTACGGCTATCTATCAAAAAATGGTGGATGACGGTTACCAATCGGCTGCCTTATATTTTAACTTAGGGAACACTTACTACAAAACCGGCGATATAGCCCCGGCTTTGCTATACTACGAAAAAGCGCGCAAGCTATCCCCCGGCGATGAGGACATCCGGGTTAATATTCAATTGGCTAATTCGAAAACTTCGGATAAAATTGAAGAGGTTCCTGAATTTTTTATCCGCAAATGGTGGCATGGCTTTTTACTCGCTTTCTCTGCAAATATGCTGGCAGTACTCAGCGTATCACTTTTATTGGCGGCATCCGCTCTGCTTATTCTTTACCGTTTTACAGGCTCGGTAGGCATAAAAAAAGCATCGTTCTATTTAGCTATCGTGTTATTGGTCGTAGGGATCAGTGCTATTTTTATCTCGGGCCGGCAAGCCTATTATTTTGAGGCACATCATGAAGCCATTATTTTTAGCTCATCAGTAACCGTTAAAAGCGCGCCCGCAACTTCATCCAAAAACGTGTTTGTATTGCACGAAGGCACCAAGGTTAACATACTTGGAAACAATAACAACTGGGTAAAAATTCGCTTGGCTAATGGCAACGAAGGCTGGATTGGTACCGGGGATGCAAAGGAGATATAGGCTTTTTTGACCTACCTGTCATGCCGAATTTATTTCGGCATCCCATAGGACATGTCGACTCCATGCTACAGACTTAGCATGTGGGGTGCCGAAATAAATTCGGCATGACCCCGAGGCCCCCCCCGGAAAGAGCAACAACGACTAACTAATTAGTAACTATACACCTTCACTCCACTCTCCAGCAAATTCATTACATCCTCTTCGGTGCCGGTGAATGGTCCGGATGATTCAATTTTGAAGCTGGCCATCGCGGCGGCAAATTCACCTGCCTGCTGAAATGATGAACCTTTTATGCGTTGACATAAATAGCCGGCCATATAGGTATCGCCACAGCCTGTAGCATCAACAACCGCGGTAGGTGTATAGGCGGGGATATTGTAAAAAACGCCGTCGGTATAAATAACAGATCCCATGCTGCCGAGGGTAAGCACCACTTCTTTAACGCCCCAGTCGGCTAAAATGCGGGCGCCTTCAAAAATATCATTGCTGCCGGTAAGCACTTCAGTTTCGTACTCGTTGGCCTTCAGGATATCAACATAGCGTAAAGCTTCGCGTTTATCCGCCCAGTCAACCGCTACCACATTGGTGCCTTCAACTTTGCGTAAATAACCCTGCACATCTAAAGAAACACGACCACGGCTATGCAACTCTTTGATGAGCTCAACAGGCATATCATCGGCCAACAGCGGACCCAGGTGAAATATCTTAGCATCTATTTGCTGTAATTGCTCAACAGTAAAAGGATTGGCCTTTTGTAACACCCGTTGGGTACGGTGGTCCTGGTTCTCAGAATAAATATTTTCAAAATAAACAGAAAGACCGCCTACTGATGCATTTACTTTAATGCCTTTGGCGCGCATTTTTTCAACAACAACCATTTCGCTTTGGGCAAGGGTGGTTACCAGGGTGTAGTTAACATCCATATTACGGATGGCATTTGAAAAATAAAAGGAAGTGCCACCGGCCATGTGTGCAACCGCGCGCGGTGTTACCACTTTATCTAATGTAATATGCCCTACGCAACAGATATCGTACATGCTTTTTTGTTTATTTTGAATGAGCCCTAACCAACCAGGAGCAAACCGCAAAGGTATGTAATATCAATGTTTAATTAATGTAAGGTTTTTAATACAGGCAGAAATATGTGATCGGCTTAGTCTTTAAACGATATAATGAACTTGGCGCCCATGTTTAGCTTGCTTTCAAGTGCTATTAGCCCGCCCAGGCTGGTAATGTGGTTATATACCAGGTAGAGCCCTATGCCTTTGCTATCGTGGTGATGATGGAATTTTTGGTGGAAGCCAAAAACTTTATCTTTTACATTTTCCATGTCGAAGCCCAGGCCGTTATCGGCAAATATTACCTGTTTGATGCCTTTATTAACTCTCGAAGTAATGGTAATAACCGGAGGAACATCCGGGCGGGCATATTTCAGGGAGTTGGTAATGAGGTTTAAAAAGATGCTTTCCAGGTAAGCTTTATTAAAGTTGATGGTAGCGACGGCGCTAAAATTAATATTTATGGTAACGTTTGAATGCTGTAGCAGTGAACTTAGCGAATGTAATACCGTATTTAATGACTCGTTAAGATCAAGTTCTTCTACATGCACGTTTAAGCTGTCTTTCAAACTCAAAGCATCTACATAATTATTTAACGTATCCTTCAGGCTTTCTGTAGCTAATTTCAACATACCTATAAATTCAATAGTTTCCGCATCCTGGATCTTGGAAACATCCATGAGTTTAAATACGGATAATAAATTACCCACCGGCGATCGCAGATCATGCGATGTAGTATAGGTTAATTGTTTAAGGTCGTTGTTTATTTTAGTTAAATTGGTTATCAGCGCGTTGCGTTCTTCCTCCTGCTTTTTTTTATGGGTGATGTTTTTGGCAATGGCAAAAACCAGTTGCTCGCTGTCAACCGGCATCGATGTCCAGGCAAGCCAAACTATTTTGCCGCTTTTGGTAATATACCGGTTCTCGAAATTTAACAGGGGAATATCATGAGTAAGGTTATCCCTTTTTTTAGATGTGATATCGCGGTCTTCGGGATGTACAAAATCGTTTATCGGGCGGGCAAAAAGTTCTTCATTGGTGTATTCCAGTACATTTGATACCGCAGTATTTATCTTTTTAAAATATCCATCGTAACCGGCAATGCAAAAAAGGTCAGCCGATAATTCAAAAAAGCGCTCGAAATTAAAATCCTTGTTCCCGATACCAAAACTATTCATGAGAGCCTGTTTATTACAGCTATCAGGGGTATATAGCTATTAGTGCAGTTTGGTTATACGGGGATGCGAAAAAAATGTTCATAACAATTGTGAAGAAAGGATTTAATACCGGGGTAAATTGTAACCGGGGCAGATGCCTAAATTTAAACATTGAATTTTCCAGTCCGGTATTTTGATAACGGCATAGCCTGAAAAAATAAAAGCCTCCCAACCTTGCGCCGGGAGACTTTCAACCTAAACCTTATCACAATTAAACCGGTAAGATTACCAGTTCATATATGGTTATACAATTACTATACCAAAGTTTATTTCTTAATGATTTTTTTACAAAAAGTTATTTAAAGTGCTTAAAAATAAATATTTATGATGTGTGAGTGTAATTAACTAATAAGCACTGTTTGTTTTGTAGTACACCATTTAACACACTTTATGCGTGTTTTGCAGTGTTTTTTCTGCGCAGGTAACTATCAGTTAAAAACAAAGCCAGCACCACATCAAATACCAAAAACCATTTAAATACCTGGCTGCTAAAAATACTGCCCGCGCTTGGTAGTTTTATACCTGCCGGCAGGTTAACTTTTACATTGCCGGCCGGAAAAGAAAAATGAGTATTGGCTATTGTAAATATTAACAAAGCCAGTATGGTAAACATAAAGAAAGCGCCCACGCCAATGATAATGCGCTTATCAATAGCCGCTTTTAACGGCTGGCGTGCATTTTCTGTGCGGATTGTTTCCATTACATTATAGGTAAAGGCCATTGAGGGTTCGTCAAGTTCCATGCTTGCAAACTCTTGGTTTAGCAATAGTAGTTCCTGGTATTTTTGGCTGTACACCTCATCCTGCTCAATAAGCCTGGCAATGGCGTCCCGCTCGGCTGGCGTGCAGGTGCCATCAATGTAATTCCAGAGTTTTTCTTCTATGGTGTTCATATCAATTCTTTAACCTCATGTTTTAAATTACGCTCCAGCTTCTCTTTCAAACGCTGGCGCGCCCTAAATAGTTTTACCTTAACCGTATTAGCCTCCATTCCCAGTGTTTGGGCAATTTCTTCTAAAGATTGCTCGCCCTTGTAAAATAACGTGATAATGGTGGCATCATCGGGTAACAATTGCTCAATGGCCTGGTTCAGGTAAAACGATCGCGATTTATTTTCCACGTTATCGGCATCATAAGCCGACTCGTGGTTTTCTACCTGTATATAAGTACCCTCATCGTCTATTGAATCTGTGGCTACCCTTTTTTTTCTTAAAAATGTCATGGCTGTATGGTATACAATAGTATACAGCCATGTTGTAAATTTTGATTGCCCCTGGTACGCAGCCAGCGAGCGATATGCTTTTATAAAGCAGTCCTGTGCAATTTCCTCAGCATCCTCCCGGCTTTTAGAAAAACGCATAGCCAGCGTAAATACAAAACGCTGGTGCCGCTTAACCAGGTCGGCATACGCCGACTGGTTACCAGCCAGTGTCTGTTCTATAAGATCGATATCTGAAAGCTTGCTTTGCATGTGTTACAACCTCTATGACTACCGGGCTTTTATTTAGGTTACACCAAGATAAGGAAATATGTGCAGATGTGCAGATTTCAGATGTGCAGATTTCAGATGTGCAGATTTCAGATGTGCAGATTTCAGATGTGCAGATTTCAGATGTGCAGATAATGTTATAAACCGAACCTTGCTGTAAAGGTAAGAAGGCCCGATATGCTTATGCCTTTTTTCTCAACGGGGATCAAAAATCTGCACATCTGAAATTTGCACATCCGAAGCTCCGCCTTAATTTCTCCTGTTGAATAAAAACGAAGCGTAGTAAACCAGCGTAGCCAATGCGCTTATAGCAGCAACAACATAGGTCATGGCGGCCCACCACAGGGCATCTTTAGCCAGCTCCAGTTCTTCGCTTGTTTGTATAATGCTATAATTGTTGCTAAGCCAGGCCAGCGCGCGGCGGCTTGCATCAAACTCAACAGGTAGGGTAACAAAACTGAAAAAGGTAACCAATGCCAATGCAGCAACGCCAACCGCCAGTACAATCGGGTTATGGGCAAAAAATAACAACATTACACCAATGAACAATGTCCACTGGGTTAAGGTTGATGCCACATTGATAATAGGTACCATAGCCGAGCGGAAGCTCAACCAGCCATACGCCTGCGCATGTTGTACCGCGTGACCGCATTCATGAGCGGCAACCGCGGCGGCGGCTATGCTCCGGCTATAATAAACATCCTGGCTCAGGTTAACTGTTTTTGTTTCGGGGTTATAATGATCGCTCAGCTGACCTTCCACACACAATACCTGCACATCAAATATGCCATGGGCGCGCAGCATCTTTACC
The DNA here is from genome assembly GCF_056406855.1 of Mucilaginibacter sp. P1_A3. Lineage (NCBI taxonomy): Bacteria > Pseudomonadati > Bacteroidota > Sphingobacteriia > Sphingobacteriales > Sphingobacteriaceae > Mucilaginibacter > Mucilaginibacter sp. P1_A3. Next base: position 49,888 of record NZ_JBFTZJ010000008.1, on the reverse strand, counting down.
GCTACCTCCTGGCCCGAAAGACCGGATAGCAGGCCGATCTCTGAATACTGTTTAAATTTACTCTTAAATCGCCACTGCACAATAAAACTCACCACGGCAATCAAAATCATCAATAGCCAGGCCGAATTATAGCTTATGTATCCAATAATTAACGATAAGTGATTCATATATTAAGTCAAAATTAAAAAGTCAAAATACCTTAATTCTCCACCGTCATTGCGAGGTACGAAGCAATCTCTTTGCTATACAGAGCGGACTGTGCAGGGCAGATCTGCCTGTGTAGAGATTGCTTCGTACCTCTCAATGACGTGTTCGGAAATAGTCTTTCAAGAACTCAATCTATATTACGTAACTTCAAGTACATGTATAACTACTCACATTCAAAAATTATTCCGTTTCGTTGTTCATGTCAAAAGTAAATTCCCATTTGCAAGGCTTTTGAATTTGAATTTTTACTTTTGACTTAACATGTATTCATACTGGGAGCGTACCGCGTTTATTGATAATGCCGATGTGATCATCGTTGGTAGTGGTCTTGTTGGCTTAAGTGCCGCTTTGCATTTAAAAAAGCAGCAACCTGCTTTAAAGGTATTGGTTTTGGAGCGGGGCTTTTTACCATCAGGGGCCAGTACTAAAAACGCTGGTTTTGCCTGTTTTGGTACAGTGAGCGAACAAATTGAAGTAATAAACCGCTCGTCAGAAGCAGAAGCTATGCGGCTGGTAGATTATAAGTGGCGCGGCCTGCAACGCTTAAGGCAAAACCTTGGCGATGCCCATATTGACTATCATCAATATGGTGGGCATGAGTTATTTATGGTGGATGAAGGCGACGCAGCAAAAAAAGCTTTCGACCAGGTAGAAAACCTCAATAATCTATTAAAACAGGCTATAGGGGAGGCTGACATTTATGCAGTAGCTGATGAAAAAATTGCAGATTTTGGCTTTAATAAGGTAAGCCACATGATCTACAACCCGTTTGAAGGCCAGATACATACCGGTAGAATGATGCGTACCTTATTATATAAGGTATACGAGTTGGGCGTACTGGTGCTAAACAATGTGGAGATCACCGCAATTGAACAGGAAGACAAACACATCATCCTGCAAACCACTCAAGGTAATTTTAAAGCAGGCAAAGTAATCCTGGCCACCAATGCATTTGCCAGCCAGTTGTATCCCGAACTGAATGTTATTCCCGGCAGGGGGCAGGTTTTGATCACCAAACCGGTACCCGGTTTAAAGCTAAAGGGAACTTATCATTTTAATGATGGCTATTACTACTTCCGTAATATTGATAACCGGGTATTATTCGGGGGCGGCCGCAACCTGGATTATAAAGCCGAAGAAACCTGGGTCTTTGGGCATACAGATGTTGTAAAAGAAAAATTAGTTAGCTATTTGAAGGATGTGATCCTGCCGAATCAGGAAGTGGAAATTGACTATTGGTGGAGCGGCATCATGGGTTTTGGCGAAGAGCTAAGCCCGATAGTAAAAGAAGTAAAACCCGGTATTTTCTGCGCTGTTAGATGCAATGGCATGGGCGTGGCTATGGGAAGTTTGGTGGGAGAGGAAGTGGCGGAGCTGGTGCTTGCCTGATTTTGGAAAATGATAAATTGCTTTACCAGTAGGTAGGTTATTGTCCCAATCTTGTATATCCGCGCTGTATAGTTAGAGACGTAAATATACGTCTCTACAATTCCATATAAATTTGTTCAGCCTCTCAGAATCAATCTTTTTTAAAACAACTCTCCCCGTTTTTTGCGCGGTTAGATGCAATGGTATGGGTGTGGTTATAAAGAATGGTTAGGCACTATGGCCATTTGCTTAGCAATCTTCTTGCATTTAAGATAATTGTATAATCCATGTATTGCTGATGGCGTGTCTCCTCTTCCTAATGAAGTTACGTTAAGATAAATAATATAATCATCAACTAATACGGTTACCACTTTTCCATACCATCCTTTTAAAAAGCTGGATGGCTTTTCATATTGAAATACATTTTCAGATATTTCCTCAAACTTAAGATTGTCATAAAACTGATTTAGGGCATTTTCTATGTTGTCTTTATTAGCTATGTCTCCTATGTCAATTTTTACCAGTGCTTTCAATAAGTAAAGATTGATAATCATCCAAACGTCGAATAGAAAACAAGCAGTGTAAAACACAAGACTTATAGCAGGTAGGTTATCAGGTTGCGCGATAAGAGAAAGTGAAAAAGCTATAACTGGAAACAAGCCTATCAAGTAAGCCATCGTATAGTCAAATATCATTGCAAAGCTGCGGTCATAAATTAATCTCAGCTTCTGAATGCTCATTTGATAATTAACTTTATATCTTATGGCGTTATGGGATTCGTTCATTGACTTCGGTTGTTTCTTTAAATCAAGCGTTGATGACATTTATGTAGAACTTGTTTAAGCCCAACTCCAATAAATTACTTTGGACAATCTCTCAAAATGGAGCTTTTTTTAAAACAACTCCGCCAAACGTTCCAAAGCCATCCCTCTTGATCCTTTGATCAGGATAGTTGAACCGGTAATAGGGTTAGCTTTTAAGCCGGCAATGGCATCCTCGGCGGTAACATAAAATTGGTTTTTGTCGATTGTGGATGGCCGATGGTCCATGGATTGGGCAGCTGCAACAAAGTCTTTTCCTATAAAAATCCGTTCATCCACGGCTGTATCCAAAGCTTTCTGCATTACTGAAGCATGCTCCACCGCTGATTCTGGTCCCATCTCAAACATATCGCCAAGGATAAGTACTTTGCGGTTGGCTTCAAGCTTGCCGATGTTTTCGATAGCTACAAACATGCTGCTTGGGTTAGCATTGTAGTAATCACAAATAAGTGTGTTGGTAGTCGTTTTAACAATTTGCGACCGGTTGTTTGTAGGTTGGTAGCCTTCAATCCCGGCATTGATCTCCGCAGAGGATAATTTAAAATAGGTGCCGATTGTTATAGCCGCCAATATATTATGCAGATTATAAGCGCCGGTAAGCTGGGTTTTTACTTTATAATTATCGCCCGTTTTATTGTTGGTCCACGCTAAAGTAAGCAGGGGCGAGTTTTCTATTAACTCACCACTAACCAGGTCGTCAACAGTGTTAGTGCCATAATAAACCACGTTATGCAACTTGCGTGCCTCTGCCATTTCAATTAAGGTATTATCGTCGCTATTGATGAAAACAGCAGTATCCGACTTTCGGACTTTCGGACTTTCGGACTCAAAAAAATAATCATACAATTCCCCTTTGCCCTTTTTTACACCCTCAACACCTCCAAAGCCCTCCAAATGCGCTTTACCCACATTAGTAATCAAGCCGTGGCTTGGTTGTGCAATGCTGCAAAGCAATTCAATTTCTTTTTGGTGATTGGCGCCCATTTCAATAACCGCTGCTTGGTGCGAGGCATCTATAGTTAAAATGGTAAGTGGTACACCTATATGGTTATTTAAATTGCCTTGTGTGGCCTGGGTTTTAAAATGTTGGGATAGTACAGCGTTGATCAGCTCCTTGGTGGTGGTTTTACCGTTAGTGCCTGTAAGACCAATAACTGGAATATTTAATTGCCTGCGATGGTAGCGGGCGAGATCCTGCAAAGTAGTTAGCACATCTGCCACCAATAAATATTTATCGCCCAACTGATATTCGGGATTATCTATCACAGCATAAGCTGCACCGGCTTCAATTGCTTTCGCGGCAAAGGTGTTTGCATCAAATTTATCACCCTTCAGGGCAAAAAAGAGGCTGCCCGCGCCTATGCGGCGGGTATCGGTACTGATAGCAGGGTGTTGCAGGTATAGCTGGTATAGTTGTTGGGTAGTGGTCATACTTAATCTGAACGCTTGATGGCGTTTGTATAACAAAGTTAAATTATTTCGTTTTTGTTCATCCAGCTTATTACGGCTTTAATTTCGCCGTAGCTGTAATCATCGCCCAAAATTTGCTTTAATGGCGATAGCATCTCGCGGCCATAACTCTCCACGGCATCTTTAATAACAGGAATTTTTTCCTGTGATACGATTTCGAGGATATCTATTTCGCCCGATTCAATAAAATGGCTCAAATGACCTTCAATGGTCATGGGGGATAAGCCACGGGCGGCTGCAATTTCGGTTATGCCTTTACCCTGGCGATACATGGTAAACGTTTCGGTACGGGTATCATTGGTTTTGCGTGTTTTCGGCGTCCGTTCTGCTTTTTGGGTTTTGGCCTTGCGTTCGCGTTTGGGCGATTTATAGGCTATCTTGGATTCCAGTCCTTTTTCTTTACAATAATCTTTAACTGGCTGCAGTAATTCCCGCCCATAACGGGCCAGTTTAATATCGCCAAAGCCCGATATTAAACGCAACTCATCTAAACTAAGCGGCAGGAAGGTGGCCATCTCCAACAGGGTAGCATCAGATACGATGATGTAGGCCGGTACATTTTCTAACCGGGCAATATCGTTACGTACACTCTTTAAGCGGCTCAGCAGTTCGCTTTCATGAGGTGGTGCCTGCTCATGGGTATGAGTTTCCTCTACTACTTCGCTTTCAATAAATTCAACTTTTTGAAGGCCTTTTAATACTGAAGCGCTTTTGTGGGTTAGTTTTACTATAGGATAGCCATCATCGGTAATGTGCAGGTAATCCATGGTGATCAGCTCGCGGATGTAGCGTTGCCAGTCGGTCTTGCTGATATCGACGCCAATGCCATAGGTTTTCAGCAGCTTATGTTCATCGCGGATCTTTTCGGTTTTTGATCCCCGTAAAAAATCAATAACATAATTAACTCCAAAGCGCTCATTTAACCGGGCCACTGCCGATAGCGCTTTTTGGGCTATCAGCGTACCATCAAAGCGTTTAAACTCGGTTAAGCAAAAATCGCATGAGCCGCAATTGGGCGGAAAAGCCTCGTCAAAATAATTCATGAGGTACTGCCTTCTGCAAGCCTGCAGCTGGCAATATTTCACCATATCGTTCAGCTTGTTAAGCATGATTCGGCTTTGCGTTTCGTTACCCTCAATGCGGGCAAAGTGCTGCAGCTTGCCCGCATCGCCCGGCGAATACAGTAGTAATGCTTCTGATGGCAGTCCATCGCGCCCGGCCCTACCTGTTTCCTGGTAATAGCCCTCGATATTTTTTGGCAGATCAATATGCACTACGTAGCGCACGTTTGATTTATTGATGCCCATCCCGAAGGCAATGGTTGCCACAATGATCTTTACATCATCGCGCAAAAAAGCTTCCTGATTCTTGACTTTTACCTCATTGCTTAGCCCGGCATGATAGGCTTCGGCGGCAAAGCCCTCGTCCTTAAGGTCGGCAGCCAGTTCCTCGGTTGATTTGCGCGACAGGCAGTATATGATGCCCGATTCGTCTGGTCGCTCATTCAAAAAAGCAATAAGCTGTTTAAAGCTGTTTTTTTTGGGGATAACCCGGTAAGTAATATTGGCCCGGTTAAAGGAGGATACAAATACCGCGGGTTTATGGAGATTTAATTTCTCCAGTATATCTTTTTGGGTAAGCTTATCGGCAGTAGCGGTAAGTGCGATGACCGGCACATTGGGGAACTCGTTTTTTAGCTGTGCCAGCATCAGGTATTCTGGCCTGAAATCATGCCCCCATGACGAGATGCAATGCGCTTCATCAATAGCTATCTGTACTACCGGCAGGGTCTTTAAAAAGGTGATCATTTTATTATCGCCGCCAAACAGCCGTTCGGGAGCTAAATAAAGCAGTTTTATTTGATTGTTTCTGAGTTGCTCAACCAATCGCCTTTGTTCATCGGGGTTTTGGGCCGAATTTAAAAATGCTGCCGGGATGCCACTAACATTCAGGCTGTCAACCTGGTCTTTCATTAAGGCTATAAGTGGCGATATTACGATGGTAAGTCCGTTCAATAATACCGCTGGCAACTGGTAGCATAATGATTTACCGCCACCGGTTGGCATCAGCGCCATTACATCCTGCTTGTTTAATACATGCTGAATAATAGCCTCCTGCTGGTGCCTAAACGCGCTATAACCAAAATACTTTTGCAGGGCCTGTAATGGGAGCATATTTAGATGTGCAGATTTCAAATTTTAGATGTGCAAATTACGAATTATAAGGCAGCTTGCTAAAATTTTTAGGTTTTTTGTCTGAACCGGAATTTGTAAAATTTAAGAAGCTGTCCAAAATAAATAGATCGTCATTGCGAGGTACGAAGCAATCTCTAAGCTGTACAGAGGGCTCATAAGGTCGATCTGCCTATGTGGAGATTGCTTCATACTTTATAATGATGTCCGTGTAAATTATTGATTATCAGAATATTTTTTTGTTTTGTAGAGACGCATATTTGCGTCTCCCGCGTGCAAGTCGGAAATGCAAATCCGCTCTGTATAGCTGGAGACGCAAATATGCGTCTCTACGGAAAGCCGCGCTTGCTATATGTCATCAACATTTTTTTCAGATTTACCCCTGACGGATTCTCGCAATGACGCGAAAATATGTGCTTCATTAGAAGCATAAAAACATTAATGAATCAAATTTATACAGACTCTAAGAATTAACAGAATTTAAAATCATCTGCATATCTGTAATTTGAGATCTGCACATCCAACGCATTGTAACAATCCGCACATCTGCAATCTCGCATATCCGCACATTTGAAATAAATTCGCATATTAGCGTATCTCTTATCCTACACATATATTATGTTAAAAAAACATCTACTCCTTTTTGTTTTTGTCAGCTTTTTCTTTTCGGCCTTTGCCCAAAAAATACAATCGCCCGAAGAGTTCCTGGGTTATAAGCCGGGCGAACAGTTTACCCCGCATTACCGCATTGTTGAATACTTTAAATACATAGCCCAGGCATCTAAAAATGTAAAGCTGCAACAGTTTGGCACTACTAACGAAGGCAGGCCATTGCTGGCTATGTTCATCGCATCAGATGAGAACATTGGCAGGTTGGAAGAGATTCGTCATAATAACTTACGTGTAGCCGGGATAGAAAGCGGCCCCTTGCTGGCTAATGTGCCCGTAATTACCTGGTTGAGCTATAACGTGCATGGTAATGAGCCGGCATCAAGCGAAGCAGCTATGTGGACCTTGTATGACCTGGTTGATCCGGCTAATACAACTACGCAGGCCTGGCTTAAAAATACGTTGGTTGTTATTGACCCCTGCTTAAACCCGGATGGGCGCGACAGGTATGTTAATTTTTATAATTCTGTACATGGTATTGTGCCCGATGCCAACCCAACATCGCGCGAGCATGCCGAACCATGGCCGGGTGGCAGAGTAAACCATTATTATTTTGACCTTAACCGCGATTGGGCATGGCAGCAGCAAAAGGAAACCCAGGCCCGTGTAGGTTTATTTAACCAATGGTTGCCGCAGGTGCATGTGGATTATCACGAGCAGGGATATAATGCCCCTTATTACTTTGCCCCCGCAGCAGAGCCATATCATAAAGATATTACCCAATGGCAGCGCGATTTCCAGGTTACCATTGGTAAAAACAACGCTAAATATTTTGACCAAAACGGTTGGATGTATTTTACCAAATACGAGTTCGACTTGCTTTACCCATCATACGGCGATACCTATCCCTTATATAACGGTTCAATAGGGATGACGTATGAGCAGGGGGGAATCAGCGCCGGTTTGGCGGTTGTTACCCGCAGCGGCGATACGCTTACTTTAGTACAGCGTGTGGCTCACCACCATGCAACCGGCTTAAGTACTATAGAAACAGCATCGGCTAATGCGCAAAAGCTGAAAGATGAGTTCAAAAAGTTTTTTGATAATAGTCGCGCCAATCCTCCGGGCGAGTACAAAACCTATGTTATTAAAAACGATAACAACAATAAAATAAACGCCATGGCCAAATTGCTTGCCCGCAACGGTATCCAGTATGGTTTTGGCTTAGGTAATAAGGCGGTAACCGGGTATGATTATATAACAGGTAAAACTGAGCAATATAATGTAGGGCCTAATGACCTGGTGGTAAACGCCTATCAGCCTAAAGCGGTATTGCTGCATGTGTTGCTGGAGCCCAGGACTTTTATCCCGGATTCAAACACTTATGATATTACAGCATGGTCATTACCTTACGCTTTTGGTTTAAAGGCCTATGGTGTTAAAGAATCTTTTAAACCTGCAAGTGCCGAATGGAGCATTGTGGCGCCCAAGCCGTTGGTAAATACACATGCGTATGCCTATGTATCGGCATGGCAATCTGTTGGCGATGTAAAATTCCTGGCTGCTTTGCTTAAAAAGAAGGTAAAGGTGCGTTACTCCGAAAAACCATTTGACGCGGCAGGTAAGCATTTTGCACCCGGATCATTATTAATAACCCGATCTGGAAATGACCGTGCCGATTTTGACCAGGCAGTTACTCAAACAGCTGCAGAGCTTAACCAGGAGGTTACGCCGCTGTCATCAGGGTTTGTTGATAAAGGATCAGACCTTGGCTCTGACGCGGTAAGGTATATTCGCCAGCCTAAAGTTATGCTGGTTGCCGGCGATGGAGTAAACTCCGAAGCGATGGGAGAGGTATGGCACCTGTTTGAAGCACAGTTGGGTTACCCTATTAGCCTGGTAAGATACCAGGATATTGGCCGCACCCGTTTGGCCGATTTTGATGTGGCAATTTTTCCTGACGGCAGGTACGATGATTTTCCATCCGAGAAACTACAGAACTGGGTTCGCGATGGCGGGAAGCTTATAGCGGTAGATAATGCTGTAGCGTTACTGGTTGATAAGAAAGGGTTCCTGATAAAAAAGAAAGACGATAAAAAAGACGATAAGGATAAAGACAAAACCGTTAAAATATATGGTGACCGCGATCGTGACGCCATCCGTGGTATGATTCCCGGCGCCATTTTTAAACTTAACCTTGATAACACCCACCCGCTTGGTTTTGGTTTACCCAATTATTATTACTCATTAAAGCTTAACGATGATATATATGAGCTGTTTGGCGGCGAAGATGGCTGGAATGTAGGCACTATTAAAAAGGATAGCTATGTATCTGGCTTTGCGGGTGCGCAGGCCAAACAAAAGATCAATAATGGCCTGCTGCTTGGTGTTCAATCCATGGGCCGTGGGTCTGTAGTATATATGGTTGACGATCCGTTGTTCCGTAGTTTTTGGGAAAACGGTAAGCTGCTGTTTTGCAACGCAGTGTTTATGGTAGGGCAGTAGAGGCAGTTTGCAGTTTGCAGTTTGCAGTTTGCAGTTTGCAGTTTGCAGTTTGCAGTTTGCAGTTTGCAGTTTTTGAAGGGGTAAACAAGTTAGACAAATCCTGTAGGACTTTAATCTCGGTCCATGAAAAACAATCTAAAAGAAAGAGCGGTGAGTGTCATACTCATCGCTCTTTCTTTTAGCTGCCAACTGCTAACTCTCAACTGCAACTTAATTATTTCCCTTCACCCTTCCTTTTTCATCATCGGCGCCGCTGCGGTGTTCGCGCGATTTGATGGAGCTGTTGCCGAAGTTGTAAGTTAACGTAAGGCGACCTACACGGCTATCGTTCCTTTGTTTAATATCAAAGTTGTTGTTGAGCGCATGGCTGCTCAGGTCATTGCGGCGGATGTTGAAAACATCATCACAGGCCAGCTTAACATTAAGTTTCTTATCCATGAATGATTTGCTTACGCCCAAATCAACAGAATAGCGAGGCCTTATTTTATATATGCCGTAAGTTAATGGCGATTGGTAGTCGCCCATTACCTCTAAACGGTAGCCGGCAAATTTAAATGTTTGCGTTGTTCTGCCCTGGAAAGCTGCCCGGCCATCATTAAAATTGAAGCCTGCAAGCGTATCTGATTTAAAGCCGAGATAAAACCCGGTAAGGTTAACGTTACCTTCCCACCATTTAGTAATGGTAAAGGGGGTGTTTATATTAATGTTATACCCGGTTTGTGTTTGCAGGTTTTGGTGAGTTTCAAATGTTTTTTGCCCTTCTGTAAGTATCAGTTCGGTAATGGCATCTGTAGTATGGCTGTAGCCAAGGCTTACATTTACAGTGTGGTTATAGGTATAATTAAACTCAAAGTTTTGTGTGTATTGTGGCTTAAGGAACGCGTTACCCTGCGAAAAGGTAATAGGATCAAGGTAATAAATGAAGGGGTTAAGGTCATCATAACCCGGGCGGTCAATACGGCGGCTATAGGAGAAGCTGATCTCGTTTTTATCATTTAATGTGCGGTTGATAAACACACTTGGAAAAAAGTTTAAATAGCTGCGGGTTACCGGCGTGCTGCCTAATAAATTGCCGTTTGATTTGGTTTGCTCGGCGCGGAGACCCAATTGGATAGATGCTTTTTTGAATTGTTTATTCAGGTTGATATAGCCCGCGGTAATTTTTTCGTCGTAAATAAAGCGATTGGTTCTGGAAGCATCAAGCCCATATAAATTGGTAATGCTATCCTGTTTTTGCGCCTGCAGGTCGTTATCGGTTTTTACATTACTGTATTTTGCCCCAACTTCCAGCTTTATGGTTTTGGTTAAGGGTTTGGTATAATCAATCTTGGCTGTATATATAGTTATAGTTGATGGCGTTTGGTTGCTAAGGTTTAAAGGAGCATGTTGTTTGGTTCCATCTTGTTTAAAATAGTTTGTATAATAAAAGGCGTTTGAGTTGTTTCTGAACTTGGAATAGTCAAGGTCAATACCTAACTCCTGTCCGCTGGTATCAATCTTAAGTCTGTCGTTAAGGTTAAGGGCAAAGTTTTTATAGGTTTGCTTTATTAAAGATGTAGTGCGCAATGATGAATCGGCAACGCCAAATTGTTTACCAAAAATAGTAGATGTGCTGTTGTTGTCGGTACCGCCGTTGGAGTAGCCGCTTACCACAAAACCGATGGCATGTTTGGGAGTAAGATCATAATCGGCACCCAGGCGATAGTTATTATAATGATTTGATCCCGGCATGTGCGAATCCTGGTTAATGTAGGTTTTATTCCCTTGTGCATCAGTAGCCACACGGTCAAGCAGCAAATCATGACCTCGCTTGCTATCACCACGACTAAAAGTGCCAAACACATTTAAATTACCATCTTTATGGTTAAGGTTCAGGCTGCTGTTGTCTCTCCAGTATTTGCCTTTGGCAGCACCAACAGTAATACTACCATTTGTACCCGACTGCGTATTCTTTTTTAGTTTGATATTGATGATGCCCGAGTTGCCTGCTGCATCATATTTAGCCGATGGGTTGGTGATGATCTCGATAGATTTAATGGTATTGCCATCTGTGGAGCGCAACAAGGTTGCCAACTGTGCGGCAGTTAGGTAAGTGAGTTTGTCGTTAATCATTACGGTTACACCCTGTTTCCCTTTAAGGCTGATGTTATCATCTTTATCAACAGTAACACCTGGGGCCCTTGCCAGTATCTCCATAGCGGTATTGCCTGCGGCAAGTACGCTGCCTTCCACATTCATTACGGTTCGGTCAATCTTACGTTCAATCAAAGGTTTGCTAGCTGTGATACTAACTGTTTTTAAAGCGTTGGTACCTTGTTGCAGGTTTAAAACAGGTACCGATATGTGAGCCGATTTTTCGGTAATAGTAAAGGGTTGACTTATTGCTTTTGCATAGCCAACCACGGTAGCCTTTATCAGGTATTTGCCGGTTGGAACCTTATCAAAGGAATAAACACCGTTATCATTACTTAAAGCACCCTTCACTATGGTTGAATCTGATGCATTGATGATGCTCACGCTGGCAAAATCAAGCGGTTTACCCTGGTCATTTACAAGGGAGCCGGATACTTTGGCGCTCCCGGTTTTGCCGGTTTGGCCAAAAGATACACCCCAGCTGATAACTACAAGCAGGAGGGTATATAATATATGATTGATTTTAGTTTTCATTTGTATGTTTTTAAAAAGTTTGGGCAATAAAAAGCCGTTAAGGAAAATGCTTCCTTTTAAAAAATGTGTAAATAAGTATGAGCTGTTTTGGCGCTTAGCCTTAGGTGTGGTTAGTAATTATAATGTATAAGCGGTTTGTTTCATAGTGTATCAGTTTAAGGGGCGATGGCAATGTTTTGTCCTGATAGGCCCCGGTCTGTAATTTGTGTGCGTTTTTGTATAAGATGCACAATAGGGGTAATTGGTTACAGAGAAATTAAACTTTTTAATGCAGGGAAGATATTTTTAGCTATGTCTATAATGACAGCCTGGCCTAAAGGGCGGTTACTACCGGCTGAGATTAAAGTGGTTGAATTAGCAGGAGTTGGATTGGCGGCGTTGAATGTAATGCTGTAAAAAGGAATAATAAGCCCGCTAAATAATAGCAGGCTTATATATTTTATCAGTGTTTTCATGAGGTTGTAATTGAGCCGATTACTATTGACCGGAATTTTTGATGCTATCTACAAGCTCTTGTTTCCTGAGGCTATCAATAGTAGCTTGCGGAACAGGAGGTATTTTACACTCCAGGCCATTAGCCGTCATCACGAATACCGAACCATTAGGATTGGATGGTTTATTGCTTTGGCCGCAATCATATAGGTTAAAGCCCATGTTTCTGTCAAGCTTGCCATCAATAACCAGGGTAGCGTTCAAAGGAACCTTAAGGGTGATATAAACCTTTTGGCCGCGCCATTTTGATCCTGCCAATCTTTCCAAACGACGGTCGAATTTTAATACAGAATCTTTTTGCGTAAAACGATAGCTGATGTTTCTCGCGTTGATCAGGGCGTCTTCATCATCGCGGCCCCTTGCAATAAATGATTCAACCAGCACAGGTTGTGGTACATCACTTTTTTCTACATTGATGTTCACCGGGTCTGTTGTGCCAAAATCATCGTTGCCATTAAAATCATCGTCTAAAATTATCATGCCATTAAAACGCTCTTTGATACGCAGGCGGGTACTATCCTCATTGCTTAAATACTTGGCATCATTAAGTTGCAGGTAATAGGTGTTGTTGGGAGTTGCTTTGATGTTGACAGTCTTGCTCATTTTTGCGCCCTGCCTGAAATCGGCAGAAGCCCTTACACCATAGTAAACAACAGCGCCCAAAGCGGCCAGCCATACGCACAATAGGGTGGTGCCAATGGTGCGGTTAAATGAGGAGTTTTTAAATAAGAAACCTATTATCACCAGTATGATTGAAAACAAAGGTATTGCCAGCAATAAAAAGCCGCCGGTAATAAATATCACGCTGGTTTCCTGGTTAACAAAGTTAAACGGGGGGATATGGTATATATCTGTTTTGCCAAAGGCAATAAGCCCGACAACAGCAACAATGAGCGCTACAGCAAGACCGAAGCAAGCAAGTAAAATTGCCCCTGCTATCAATTTACCAATTAAACTGCCGGCTCCTCTTAAAAATACGCCCAGGTGATAAAAAAAATCGCTTATAAAATCACGGGTTTTGTAAACAAATGGTTTGGCTTCGTGCTTAAAATTGTGCAGGTTTTCTTTTACGGTGCTCAATTCGTCTTCAAAGTTCTTTTTAAAGCCTTTCAAATCCTGTTTTTCACCTTTCATGGCCATCCTGTCGGCACGGGTGATTGCTTTGGGTACTACTATCCATAATATGGCATATAGGAAAAACCCGGTTCCTGCTACACAAAACGAAATAGCAAACGCCAACCTTACCCAAACGGCAGGTATATCAAAATAATTGGCAATACCTGCTGCAACGCCGCTCACCAAATGATCGTCAGGGTCGCGGAAAAGCCTGCGGCGTTCCGTATTATAGGAGTAGGTATTGTTGCCCGGTGCTTTTGCATCGTTTTCTGCAAATTCAAAGTCCTCCACGGTGCCCATTTGCTCAACAACCAGGTTAACATCCTGCTCAACAATAACTTGTTTGCTTTGGCTTGCTAAAATCTCGTTAAACATTTCTGCAATTCGGTTTTCGATGTCGGTTGTGATCTCCAGACTGTCTTCCGAGGTAGAAAAATGACGCTTTACATCAGTCATGTAAAGTTTAAGTACGTCGTAAGCACCCTCTTCGATGTGAAAAACGGTACCGTTTATGTTAATTATGATTGTTTTGTTCATGATGCGTAATAATTTCAGGTTTTTTTATTTTCTGTCTCCAATGGCCGTTTGCACGGCATAAACTAATTCTTGCCAGGTTTTATCCAGCTGTTCCAGCACGTTTTTGCCCTCTTCAGATAGTACATAATACTTTCTCGGGGGGCCTGAAATCGACTCGACCCAATTGTAAGTGAGCAGGCCATTGTTTTTTAAACGGGTTAATAATGGGTACAGAGTACCCTCAACTACAAGCAGTTGGGCTTTCTTAAGTTCAGCAATTATGTCTGATGCATATGTTTCGCCCTTGGCTATAATGGAAAGAATGCAGTACTCCAGTATGCCCTTCCTCATTTGGGTTTGTGTGTTTTCAACGATCATAATACAAAGATATATGTTTTGGATTGTATTATGCAATACATAGTACTAGAATTATTAAATTTTATTATTAAACATGCTTTTTTTAAAAAAAAGTCATCTTTTTTAAGAAAATACTTGACTTTTTGATAACGTAACATTACTTTTAACATTAATTAACTATTAACTGATCTTATTATTAACAAAATGAAAAAACTTCTACTAGCAAGTTTGTGCTTTCTGTTGTTATGCCTAACGCAGGTTTATGCACAAAACCGTACAGTAACAGGTACGGTTACGGCCAAAGATGACGGCCTACCAATTCCGGGAGTATCAGTAAAGGTAAAGGGCACCTCCAGTGGTACCCAGACCAACGCTGCCGGAAAATTCTCTCTAAGCGTTCCTTCGAGCGCGGTACTTACTTTCTCTTTCATTGGTTACAACACCCAGGAAGTTTCAGTTGGTACAAAATCCTCATTTGATGTTGTGCTATTGAGCGCTAACAGCCAGTTGAATGAAGTTGTTGTAACTGCATTGGGTATCCAAAGGCAGGCAATATCTTTGGGTTACTCAACATCAAAGGTTTCTGGTAAAGATATTACCCAGGCAAAACCAATCAGTGTTATAAACGGCTTAACCGGTAAAGTATCGGGTTTGCAGGTTAACACGGTAAACAGCGGTTTATTTGCACCAACACGTGTAACTTTACGTGGTAACAGGTCATTAACCGGTAACAACCAACCTTTGTATGTAGTTGATGGTGCTATCTTCTATAGCGATATCAGCACACTTAACCCGGAAGACATTGCCGAAACCAACGTATTGAAAGGTTCAAGTGCGTCGGCTGTTTATGGTTCTGATGCATCAAACGGTGTAATCATCATCACTACTAAACACGGTGCTAAAGGAACTTCTTCATTAACGGTATCTTCTACAGTACAGGCTGAAAAAGTTTCTTACATTCCTGAGTATTCAAGCCGTTTTGGTGCCAATGGTGGTGAAAAAGAGGTTTTTGATTTTACAGATCTTTCCTACTATATTCCTTACGAAAACCAAAGTTATGGTCCGGAATATAATGGAAAGTTAGTTCCGCTTGGCCGTCCGTTCCCAGATGGTTCTGTTGAAATGGTTCCCTACTCTGCTGTAAAAAATCAAAAGAAAGATTTTTTTGATACAGGTATTACAACCCAGCACAACTTCTCTTTTAACTCTGGTGATGAAACAGGTAGTTTCTACATGTCAGGCCAGGATGTAAAAAGTAAATCTGTTATGCCTAAAGATGAAGGCCGCAGAGATGTATTCCGTGTAGGTGGCGATAAAAAATATGGTATATTTTCAACTCAATACTCTGTTGCTTATACATACTTAACTACCAATAAAACCAACACTGGTACAGTTTATAATGACTTGTTAGAGTCTCCTCTTAATGTTCCTATAAAAGATCTGTTAGATCCTACAAGTAAATATGGTACTCCGGATGCTTATTATAATGATTATTATATCAGCCCGGGCCAGATGATTCAGCAACAAAGAAATTTGAACACTGAGAATCACATCCAGGCTAACTTGCAGTTAAATTTAAAATTAGCCAAATGGCTAAATGTATCTTACCGCACCTCTATTGATAACAACAGCACAAGGGGCGAGTATCATGATGCAGGTATCTCTTTCAGCGATTACACCCGTAACGTTGGCGAAAATATTTACTATCCAAATAATTCAGGTGGTATTGATACTATTGCTGATGCCGGTCATAAGGCAAGCGCAACAAACACCCTTCCACAATTCGGAACTTATAACTTGAATAACATTTTATACAGCTCTGATTTCCTTGTTGCATTTAATACCAAACTTCCACATGACTTTAAATTGAATGGTACCTTAGGTGTTGCTTATTTAGATAATAAGATCACTTATACTCCAATCAACAATGGTCCGTTGAACTTCCTGCCATATAACACTTCAAACTTTGCATCTGTTGCAAGCGTTACCGGCCAGGCTGTTGCCCAGGCCCGTAAATTGGGTTACTTTGGTGAAGCAACCTTAGGTTATAAAACCTATGCGTTCTTACACGGATCATACAGAACGGATTTAGATACCAGGTTATCAAAAGCTAACAAATACATCCCTTATTATGATATCGATGGATCGGTAGTTATAAGTGAGATCTTTAAATCTATAGCTGATAACGATTACCTTAACTTTGTTAAAATACGTTACGCGCATTCATTAACAGGTAACGCTTCGCCTTTGGCTAACGGATCACAGTATATCGCTTTTGGTGCTTATTCAACTTTACCAACTATTGCTTTGGCTGGTGGTTTCCCATACAGCGCAAGTGGTATCTCTGGTTATTCATTAAACACCAGGATTGCTAATCCTAACATCAAACCAGAAAAAGTTACTGAAGACGAAGTTGGTTTAGACCTGGGCTTCCTTAAAGACAGGTTAACTTTAACTGCTTCTGCTTACAAATCACATACTACTGATGGTATCGTTACTGCACAAATTTCACGTGCATCAGGTTTCGTATCTGCATTGTTAAATGCTGCTAATTCTGAAAATAAAGGTTTTGAGCTTGATTTGCATGGTACCGTGATTAAATCACAGGCTGTTACCTGGAATTTGGGTGTTAACTATACCAAGCAAAAAAGCAAGGTTAACAGTATAATAGGCGGTGTTAAAGAACTACAAATAGGTACCGGCATTAATGCAAACGGTGTGCTTGTAAATTCAGCAAACCAAAGCTCATTTGCTATAGTTGATCAGCCTTATCCATCACTTAAAGGTTATGACTGGAACCGTGATCCTGCTACAGGCAAAGTAATTGTTGATGCCAATACTGGTTTACCAACAAGAGCTGCTACTCCAAGTATATTAGGTAACACAAACCCTACAGACCTTTTAGGTTTTACATCATCATTAACTTACAAAGGCTTTACTTTAAACTTAACTGTTGATTACAGAAGTGGTTACAAAATATTTAGCCAGATTGGTAATACTTTGGATCACTCTGGTGTTGGTATTACTACTACACTTACTGGTCGTCAGCGTTTTGTTTTCCCGAACTCTGTTTACAAAAATGCAAGCGGAAGCTATGTTGATAACACCAACATCCTTACCCAGGATGGTAACTTCAACTTTTTCCCAACAACTTACTTAGGTGTTGATGCTAACTACGTAATTAGCGCGGCTGCCTGGAAATTAAGAGAAGCATCTTTGGGCTACTCATTCCCTAAAGCATGGTTAAGAGATTTTAAATTCATTAAAAACGTGAATGTGTCAGTATCTGGTCGTAACTTGTTAATGTTCCGTCCATCAACTAACAAATGGAGCGATCCTGAGTTTAGCGAAGATACCAGCAACGCTGTTGGTAGAAGCTCTGTAAACCAAACTCCTCCAACCAGAATATTCAGCGGTACATTAGCTGTAACTTTTTAACAAAGAAATTGAAATGAAAATGAAAACGACAACAATATTTAAGCGGAAAGTAACCTTGGGTTTGCTTTTCACAGCTGTGATATTTACGGGTATAGTGGGATGTAAAAAGGGAACATTTGATATCAATGATGTTAACCCTAACTCGCCAGCCGCGGCGCCTGCTAAATATACGCTAAGCTCGGCATTGGTAGGTACTACCAATTTAGTACAGGGCGGTAACTCCGATGTTTTTGAAAACTGGATGGGTTACTGGACTCAAAGCGGTGGTTTTACTTCAAGTACCACTTATGTACTTTACCAGTTAACCAGCAACAACTTTGTAGGTAACTTTGACAACGCTTATTTAAACTTATCAAACTATAACCTGTTAATAAAAACAGCAAGCAAGGATCCTACACTGGCTTATTATAAAGCTATTGCAACTATCATGCAATCATACGTTTATCAGCGTTTGGTTGATATGTATAACAGTGTGCCTTACTCACAGGCTTTAATTGTTAACAGCACTTTTGCATACAAATATGATGAGCCTCAGTCTATCTATAACAGCATTACTGCTAAATTGGATTCGGCTGTTACAATAATTAATTCTAACCTTAACAACCCATTGTCAACAGCTGTATTTCCGCTGAACTATGATGTAATGTTTGGAAAAGGTTTTACCGCTACAGATTCACGAGGTAAAACAGAAATGCAAAACTGGGTTAAGTTTGCCAATACGTTGAAGCTTAAACTTTACATGCGTCAAACTGAAAAAGGCAGCCCTGCTGTTGCCCCTGCAACAGCATTTAGCGGTTACACTGCGGATAGCTTTTTACCTGCAGGTACAGATGCATCTGTAAACCCGGGTTATTCAAATGCTGCTGATAACCAGTTAAACCCGTTTTATTTAGATGTAATTGGAAATGCACAAGCTTCAAATGGTACCAATACCACTTACTGGCGTGCAAATTCATATGGTGTTAATTTTTACAAAAACAATAATGACGCCCGGTTAGGTTATATCTATATCCCAACTAAAGGTTCAGGTGGCGCTGCAACAGATCCTGCTTTCGTTCAGGGCAGGGCTTATGGAAGCACAAGCGGTACAGAATCTAATACGGTAATTTCTGCTATATTAGGTACAGGTTACAGTGCAGGTGGTACTACACCTAAAGGACCAGGTCAGGATGCGGTATTGCTTCCAGCTTTTGAAAGTTTATTTTTACAGGCTGAAGCTATACAACGTGGTTATTTATCATACTCTCCTGCTGCAACTGTATACAATGCTGCTGTTAAAGAGTCATTCAGGTTTCTTGGCGTAGCAAATTATGATGCCGTAGCCACTGCTTATGTAGCTCAGAATAATGAATTAACTAACTATGCTTCATCTACAGATAAAATAAATACCTTAATTACACAAAAATGGGCTGCTATGAACTCAGTTGATCCATTGGAGTCATATAGCGATTGGAGAAGATTAGGGATTCCAAGAGATCTGCCGGTTTCTATATACCCTGGTAATACAGCAACCCATATACCTTATCGTTTGCCTTATCCGGTTAACGAAACCACATTGAATGGTGCAAATGTTCCTGCTGGTGGTAGTGGTACCGATGCCTTAACGTCCAAAATATTCTGGATGAAATAAGCATCGCATTGTTTAGTAATTAATTAATAAAACAAAAAGAAATGAAAAAATTAATCATAGTATTAGGAGTCCTTACCGTCTCGCTTACGTCTTGCCTGAAAGACAAGCCCAACGTGGACTTTTCAAATATCTCTGCATTCGCCGAGTTTGTGCATAGCGGCTTGCCTTATTTTGGTGCTGATGCGATCACAGATGGCGCAGATGCCAATGGTAATGTTACAAGAGATTTTCAAATTAATATAACCGGCGAGTACCCGCCAACGAAAGACGTTGTGGTTACTATCGCGCCTGACAATTCGTTTATTGGCCCTTATAATACAGCGAATCCAGTTGTTTTATACGATCCGATGCCTACTGGTACTTTTTCCTTCTCTGCCACCTCAGTGACCATTAAGGCAGGTACCCGTTTAGCTACATTGACTTTAACCGTTAAGAAAGGTTCGCTTGATCCATCAAAGAGTTACATGCTGCCTGTAAAAATAGCCAGTGCAACAGGTGTGTCTACATCAGCAAACTTTAATGTGCATTATTTTCATTTTATAGGCAACGATTTTGCAGGAGCTTACAAATATGATTATACAAGGTATAATAATGATTCTCCTACAGGCCCTACGTTGGTTGATAACAAAAATCAGGCCGGTGCTATTTTGCCAATTACACCTACAGAGTTTCAAATGGAAACCGGTTACAATAATAATCACGTAAAATACGATATTACATTTACCCGGACTGTTACTGCAGGTGTGGTAACTTACTCTAATTGGAAAGTGAAATTTGATGCGGCAAGTGTGGCTACCGGATGGACTCCGAATACCATTACCGCAACTCAAGGACCTACCTTTAAGACGTTAGATCCTGCTAATAAGGTATTTGAAATAGAGTATCAGGCATTCAATGGCTCAAATTTTAGATATATCATTGACAAGTATCATAAAAATTAATTCGTAATTGATGTGATATGATTTTAAAAGAGGCTGCTCATCATGATGCAGCCTCTTTTTTATTTTAGGAGATATAGGATTGTTGCGCTCGCATCTTACTTTTAGCAAGCATAATAACCCGTTGAATTATTATAAATACGATCTTGATGTTTATTAAAGTAGTTGCGTCAGTTGTTTTAGTTACCTAAAAACTTTGTTGTTGCATGTAACACGAAATAAAGGTATTCTTTTAAAATAGAGCGTGCAGCACATAGTTTTATGTATAGTGCAGTAATATGATTTGCGGATGATGAAGGGTGTTTTATTAATATAAGTAAATATTTGATTTTGAATATGTTTATATTTAACTTTAATACTTAATTATCATTTGTAATGAAAAACTTAATCTTATCAACAATTTTTACATTGGCAGCTGTTCAACTGACAATGGCACAATCTATAACCGCATCCGGTACCGTAAAGAATGAAAAAGGACAGGCCATCGCGTCTGCTTTGATACAGGAGGAGGATGCAAAAACGGCCACTTATACAGACTCAACAGGTTTTTTTACTATACCGATAAAAAGCAACGCCACTATTGTGGTTTATGCTAAAGGATATAAAGATGAAAAAGTGAGCCCGAAGGAAAATTTGGTTGTGGTGCTCACACCCGGAAAATCTTCATTCAAGGCGCGTAATCTGAATGATCCTGATAAGATAACCACCACAGTGCCAGATCTGAACATTACTCACGGTTTTACCTATTTTAATGTTAAAGAACAGGGTGGCATGTACACCAATATTACCCGTAAAGAAGATACTAAAGGTAACAGGTATTTAGTAGATAGTTGGGCAAAAGGATACGTAGTTGATAAAACAGGGACGCCAATTAAGAATGATAACTACTCTTTTAACTATGATAAAATAAATGGCTCGCTTTTATTAACACAGGATAAACGCGCCGCTGTTGATGTGGACAGAGACCGAATAAAAAGCTTTACTATTTATAATAAGCTTGATTTGCCCGAAACTTATGAACTAATTACAAATATTGATCCTTCACACTATAGCCAGGTATTATCAGACGGGAGTAAGTATAAAGTATATAAGTTTACCAAAACTACCTTTGTAAAAGCTAATTATGTAACCGATGGAATGACATCAAGCGGTAATCGCTATGATGAGTATGTGGATG
The DNA here is from genome assembly GCF_056406855.1 of Mucilaginibacter sp. P1_A3. Classification (NCBI taxonomy): domain Bacteria; kingdom Pseudomonadati; phylum Bacteroidota; class Sphingobacteriia; order Sphingobacteriales; family Sphingobacteriaceae; genus Mucilaginibacter; species Mucilaginibacter sp. P1_A3. Next base: position 28,385 of record NZ_JBFTZJ010000008.1, on the reverse strand, counting down.
AGCCTACCTACTATGTACTTGATGTTAAAACATCGGCTATGCAAAAAATAGCATTAAAAAGTAAAGCAATTAAACAGGCTTTTGCTGTAGATGCTGACAAAGTAAAATCATTTTACAACGCGCATGCGGATGACGATATTGATGAAAACTTTTTGAAGAGCCTTGCCGATTCATTGAATTAACAAGTTTTAAAGACTATATTGTAAAATGGACCGTTAGACTTTTTCTAATGGTCCATTTTTATTTCGTTTGTTTTAGAGGTATTTATAAAGATTTAAAATGAAGAACGTATTTGTAATAGCCATTGCATTATGCCTTGCAACAGGCGGGGCGTTAAAGGCTCAAACCGGCACAAATAGCATCTCGGCCACTGGTATTAACTCCGGTACTGGCATGGCTTATAATTTGACCAATAAAGAGGATACCAAAGGTAGCAGGTTCCTTTTTGATGTCTGGACTAAAGGTAATGTAACGGATAGTAAGGGAAACGCTGTCAACAGCGAAAATTATACTTTTAATTACGATAAAATTGGAGGGGCGCTGCTGTTAAGCCAGGATAAGCAAACGGCTATAGCGGTTGATAAAGAACACGCTAAAAGTTTTGTTATTTATGATAAAAATGATAGCCCGATGGCGTTTGAATATCTGCCCGCCATTGATGCCACCCATTATTGCCAGGTTTTGGCAACAGGCAGTAGGTATAAAGTTTATAAGCTTACCAAAACAAGGTTTGTAAAATCGGATTATAAAAATGATGGGATCTCATCGAGCGGGAATAAATATGACGAATACATTGATGAAGCCACGTATTACGTGGTTGATGCTAAAACATCCGCGCCGCAAAAGATAAGCCTAAAAAACAGGGCTATAAAACAGGTGTTTGCAGCCGATGCCGATAAGGTAATTACATTTTATAACGAACATAAAAGCGGGGACACTGATGAGGTTTTTCTTGCGAAGCTTGGCGCTTATTTAAATCAATAAGGATATCTATAAAGAACGCCGGCTAACAAACCGGCGTTCTTTTTATACCTTAATTTAAGATAGATCTTCAGTTATATTAAAGGTGAAAGTACTTCCGTCGGCTCTGATAGCGGTTCCAGCAAAATGGTAGATTACTGTGCCTGGTTGTGCCCGTGCATACATGCCCGAGGCTAATACCCTCACTCCCGTGCTTGCAATATTATCATACAATTTAATAGCAAATAGTATTTGGTTCTTTTCGCCAATTAGTTGATAGTAATCATGAGGGTTCAGAGGATCGACAATTGTAACGTTTAAATCGCCATCTGTAGGTTTAACTGTAGATGCTACAGGCTTCGGGTAATCAATTTCTGCAAGCGCCCAATGGCTTCCTGTTGTAACCCTTATGAGCTTGCCTACATATAAAAAGGGGTCTAATGAAGAAGTTGAAGATTTATAATCACGTTTTACGTATGAAAAAATGCTTGGTTCAACACCAGTTGCGCCTGCTTTTATCCACGTATTCTCAGCGTTAAAATAATTGTAAAAATCTGAATGTATTTGGTTGTAATCTGTATATAACATGTGTCCTTGTGATATTTGAAAGACATTGCCATCGGGTCCTGTGTTCACAACATCTATTGTGCCTTCGTTATCTGAATACATTGACTGTGCCATGCAGGGTACACCATTTGCAAGAGTAGGATACCTCACTTGGTCATATACTGGCGTGCCAACTACATAAACATTAGAGCCATGGAAGGTACCGTAGTAGGTGTCGTAATTCTCGCCTGGTTTTCTCGCAATTAGATATAACTCATTGTAAGTGGCTGCAGGAAGCGTATTTACAATAAGTTTCGGCCCATTTTTAGTTCCAGGGGAATCGGCTAGTTTACTGTTTTCTTTTTTACAGGATGTTAACCCGGTGATCAGGATAGTTGCGCTAAGCAACAATAATTGTTTCTTCATAAATAATATTAATTTTAGATAAATATCATTTATTGTTTAGGTTAATACAACCCGTGAAAACACCGTATTTTGTCATGCCAAACTCACCTTTTATCCACACTATATTTCCCTGGGCCAATAAAAATAAGGCCGGCAAACATAATAGCATCTTCAATGGCGTGTGCAGCGTCGCCCAGGCCGGCTGTACGCAGTTGCAATAGCGCTGCAACAATAAGGTTGATTAGCAAGAACACGCATGCTGGTCTAAAAGCAAGCCCAATGATAAGCAGGAAACCGCCTAATAGCTCGGTCACCGCCGCCAGTAATCCCCACATTACGGGTAAAAAATGAATGCCCACATATTTCATTGATTCGCCAAGCTGTTCCCAGCCTTTTACGCCACCCATAAGTTTGGGGTATCCATGATAAATAAACATGATGCCTAAACCCACACGGATGATTAATAGTCCTGTGTTTTTGTAATTGCCTAATTTGCTAAGTAGTGCCATATATAATAATATATTTTTAGTTTTTATTGCTCGATTTATTTTGTTAATTCTTTAATTGGATATTCTGATTCAGGCAAACTGAACGTTTACCTGCTGGTCATATACGTTTAATGCAACCTGGCGCCCTAATATTAAACTGCAGTTATCGGGTATGTGCCCCGCCGGGAAATCAAAGCAAACCGGGTAATTATAATCCTTCACAATATCCATAATGATATCTGGTACGGTTTGCCCAAATGGAATATCGTTATCCTTTATATCGGTAAAGCCACCAACAATTAAACCCGCAAGGCTTTTAAGCTTGCCGGCCCTGTCGAGGCAGCGCAGCATCCGGTCAACACTGTACAGGTATTCGCCCACATCCTCTATAAACAGGATCTTACCGCTATAGTCTATATCCGATGCTGAGCCAGAGATGGCAATCAATAATGATAAATTCCCGCCAATCAGTATTCCGGCGCACTCTCCGCCCCGGTTGGAGGCGTGTGGGAGTAATTGATAGCTGAGTTGTTCCCCAAATAAGGTTTTTCGCAAAGTATCCAATGACCGGGATGAGGCGTCGGGGATATTTATGGGCATTTGCCCGTGAATGGTTTGCGCGCCGTAATTGGCAAACAAATGCGCATGCAGTATGGTAATATCGCTAAAGCCAATAAGCCATTTAGGGTTCTGTGCAAACCTGCTAAAGTCAACCTTATCTATCATCCGGATGGTACCGTAGCCACCGCGTGCCGCTATAATGGCCTTAATACTATCGTCATCAATAAAACGTTGCAGGTCTTTTGCCCTTAATTCGTCGTCGCCCGCAAACTGGTGGTATGAAGCATCAACAGTTTCGCCCAAAACAACCTCTAATCCCCATGACTGTAAAAGCGCGATAGCATCCGTCATCGGGTTTGGCAGCTTTTTGGCCGGGCAGGTGATCGCGATTTTATCGCCTTTTTTTAGATAGGGCGGAAGTCCAGCGGTGTGTGTGGATGAAAGTGAAGAGGAAACTATAGGTGCTGGATTATCCATCGTCAATATTAATAAATTTTTTTTGGCATCCGTCTGCCGGACTTCATTGTGTTCGGTCTTTTCCAACTTAAATAATTTATCTTTGCCAATTATTTTTATAAAGCCGCTTTTTAATGTCAGAACTCAACAAATATAAAAGATATACGGTTACATCGGCCTTACCTTATGCCAACGGACCCCTACACATTGGTCACCTTGCAGGCGCTTACCTGCCGGCCGATATTTTTGTAAGACACTTAAGGCTCAAAAAAAAGGATGTATTATATGTTTGCGGTTCGGACGAGCATGGCGCCGCCATTACCATCAAAGCAAAAAAAGAAGGCACCACACCGCAAGCCATCATTGATAAATACCATACCCAGATAAAAGAAAGTTTTGAACAGTTTGGGATAGCTTTTGATATTTATCACCGCACGTCGTCGCCAATACATCATGATTTATCGCAGGAGTTTTTCCTGAATTTGTATGAGAAGGATGAGTTCATTGAAAAAATGAGCGAGCAATATTACGATGAGGATTACGGACAGTTTTTGGCCGACCGCTATATTACCGGTACTTGCCCCAATTGCCATAATGAGAATGCTTACGGCGATCAGTGCGAAAGATGCGGTACATCACTAAACCCTACCGATCTGATTAACCCGGTATCTACTTTAAGTGGTAAAGCACCTGTTTTAAAAATGACCAAGCACTGGTACCTGCCGCTTGATAAATACCAGCCCTGGTTAGAGCAATGGATAGATACTAAAGAAGACAGTTGGAAAACGAACGTTTTTGGTCAGTGTAAATCATGGCTAAAATCGGGCCTGCAGCCACGCTCTATGACCCGCGATCTGGATTGGGGTATTGATGTACCATTGGAAGAAGCACAAGGCAAGAAACTGTACGTTTGGATGGATGCGCCAATAGGCTATATCTCTGCCACCAAACAATGGGCTATTGATAACGATAAGGATTGGAAGCTATACTGGAAAAAGCAGGCCGATGAGCAGGATGATGCCTGTTTGCTGCATTTTATTGGTAAGGACAACATTGTGTTCCATTGTATTATTTTCCCATCTATACTGCATGCCCATGGTGAATATATTTTGCCGCAAAATGTACCTGCCAATGAGTTTTTAAATTTAGAGGGCGATAAGCTTTCCACATCGCGTAATCACGCCGTTTGGCTGCACGAGTACCTGGAAGAATTTCCGGGCAAGCAGGACGAACTGCGTTATGTACTTACCTCCATTTTACCTGAAACCAGCGACAGCGAATTTACCTGGAAAGATTACCAGGCCCGTATTAATAACGAGTTAGTCGCCATACTGGGTAATTTTGTTAACCGGGTTATGATACTGATGCATAAGTTTTACGGTGGCAAAATTGAAAGCACCACCGATAAAATTGAACTTAACGACGAATATCTGAACACGGAAATAGGCATTTGTTATGATGAGATAGAAAAAAACCTGGAAGCTTACCGCTATCGCCAGGCGTTGCAGGCTGTAATGGACATTGCCCGCCTGGGTAATCGTTACTTAACCGAAAAAGAGCCCTGGAAAACAATTAAAACCAATCCGGAGGATGCTAAGCAAGCGCTGCATAACTGTTTGTTTATAATTGGACACTTAACCGCGGCCGCGCAGCCGTTTTTGCCGGCAACTGCTAAAAAGATCATCGGCATGCTTAACTGGCCGGATGAAGTTATCCCTTACGACCAGGAGATTTATTTTAATAACGGACATCAACTAAACCCATCTTCTTTATTATTTGAGAAGATAGAAGATGAGGTAATAGATCAACAGCTGCAAAAACTGTACGACAAAAAAGCTGCGGCAGCCCCGGCAAAAAGCATAGATGTACAACCCGCGAAGGAAAATATCAACTATGAATCTTTTGCTACCATGGATATCCGCACGGGCACTATCCTGGCAGCAGAGAAAGTAGCCAAAACCAAAAAGCTGCTAAAGCTGACCATTGATACCGGGATTGATGAGCGTACGGTAGTATCGGGCATTGCCGAATATTATGAGCCGGAAGCCATTATTGGCCAAAAGGTAAGCATACTGGTAAACCTGGAACCACGTGAGATTAAAGGGATATTATCGCAAGGTATGATCCTGATGGCCGAGAACAGTGAAGGCAAACTAAGCTTCGTTGCGCCGGTAAATGATTTTCATAATGGAGCAGTGGTAAGGTAGAAATGCCGATTTTGGATTTAAAAAGGGCGTTTTTTAGGCTTATAAAAATTTGCTGTTAAGGCATGTGATTTTTCAGGTATAATTTGCACCTTTGCAAGCTGATAAAGGATCCGCCCTTATCAGCTATAACGGTCCCGTAGTTCAACGGATAGAATAGGAGTTTCCTAAACTCTAGATATGAGTTCGATTCTCGTCGGGACCACATACGCTTAATTCAAAAACAATCAAAAGCCTGTAAATCAAACATTTGCAGGCTTTCTGATTTTGGGAAAATGACCATTTTATGCATCTTTTTTCACTGTTCTGGTGAGTTTTAGAGCGTTTTTTGGGCACTTGCCTATTTACTCACCAAAAGTGACATAATCAACTGATTGTCAAGATGTTCAAATTTTGAACATCTTGATTTTCGAGGCCTGTAAATGTAGGTTTGTAACGATTTGTGAACAAAAACTGGTGAGTTAATGAAGACTAAAAATTTTAACCTGCTTTTTTACCTGAAGAAGGTAAAGGGCTATGAATCAGGCAATCTACCTATCTATTTGCGTATTTCCGTGGACGGAAAAAGGAGTGAAGCAACTATCGGGCGAGGAATCGAACCTGAAAAATGGGACGAAAAACGCGGAAAAGCCCGTGGAAATACGGAGGATGCAAGGAGTTTAAATGCCCATTTAGACAGTATCCTGGCCAAGCTGAAACGTATCCATACCCGCCTGCTGGACAGCGAAGAAGAGATCACGGCAGATACCTTGCGGAACGAACTTGACGGCAAAGGAAAGAAATCTAAAATGTTGTTGGAGATTTTCAGCGATCACAATAAACAGATGGAATCCTTGATTGGCAGGGGCTTTGGCGCCAATACACTTAAAACTTTTAAAAGCTCTCTTAAACATGCGCGGGAATTTATCGATTGGAAATTTAAGCGCCCGGATTATGAATTGCGGAAAGTCGATTTTAATTTTATTAAAGACTATGACTTCTATTTGCGGACGGAAAAGAATTGTATCCCTATTTCTGCCGACAAATATGTGAAGCACTTGAAAAAGATAATTCTCCTTTGCTTGGCCAACAGATGGATCGTCGCCAATCCTTTTCTACACTATAAATCGACGGCAAAGCCTTCGCCAAGAACTTTTTTAACTAAGCATGAGTTGGAGGTTATCCGCAATAAGGCATTGCGTGTCGAACGGCTGAATGTCGTGAGGGATATTTTTATTTTCAGCTGCTATACGGGGCTGGCCTATATCGATGTCCAGAAGTTAACACCAGGCGAAATAGCTAAAGGCGACAACGGCAAGTTATGGGTATTTACTAAAAGACATAAGACGGATACTCCCTCGCATATCCCCTTGTTAAAAGAGGCGATGCAAATTATAGAGCGTTATAAAGACCATCCTATTTGCGTACGCAGCTCGCTTTTATTACCGGTACTGACCAACCAGCGGATGAATAGCTATCTGAAAGAAATCGGAGACCTATGTGGTATTACCAAAACATTAACCTTTCACATGGCACGGCACACTTTTGCCACCACAGTTACTTTATCAAATGGGGTTCCTATGGAAACTGTTTCAAAAATGCTTGGACACAATAGTATTAAGACAACGCAACATTACGCCAAGGTTCTAGATAGCAAAACAAGTGAGGATATGCAGAAGCTTGAAGAACGGCTATATGATAAGGGCAACATTGAGCCTGCGGAGCCGGAACAAATTGAAATGGGACGCGTGGTCAGCATGTTTCGTTAAGACATAACGAACGGTTATGATATGGAAATTTAATTTTAATGACTCACTTGACAAATATTGTGCAATATTGGTTAAAAAAATAATTTTAGGTATCTTTGTGTAATGCGGGAACAGACAGATCAAAACCGGCGCGTATTGGTAGTTCAGTGGAAAAAACTGGCTGAACATAGTATGGAAGTATTCTCCAGTCTGAAAAACTTCTGTGAAGACCATCCCGCTTATAACTATAACACGCTCAATAACTACCTGTCAAAAAGAAAGATCCCTTTTGAAAATGAGGAGATCCGCATAGAAAGAAAACCGGTACAGCAAAGATCACCTAAGCCCGACCTGCCAAAACATTTAATCTGGGAGTTCGATTATGATAAAATGGACTGGCAGCGGAGTTACCGAACTGTTATAGAACGTATCATCGAAAGGGGGGGACCGGCAGAATGGGAAACCATGATTAGCTTTTATGGCAGGAACCGTGTAATTAATGCATTAACAGAGGATATACCTTATTTAACCAACCACGGCATAGAAGCCGCTTGTACCTATTTTCAGTTGAGCAAAACTCAACTCAAATGCTACACAAGGAAACAGTTACGCCAGGAACACTGGAATTAATCCATCGTTTGATGGGTGATGAAAAATTAAAAACATTTTATTTGGTAGGCGGCACGGCGCTTTCCTTAATGCTTGGGCACCGGTTATCCATAGATATAGATCTTTTCACTGTCGATAATTTTAATGGGCTGCAACTGGCTAAGTACTTAACCGATAATCACCAGGCAACCATCTTAAATGCGCGTGACAATTTTTTAACCGGTCATATCAATGGTGTAAAACTGGACATGTTGTTGCACAACTACCCCCACGTAAATTCGGTATTCGATCCAGAAGGTATCCGGATGCTTAGCCTGGAAGATATCGCTGCCATGAAGATCAATGCTATCGTTGGCAACGGTACACGGGTAAAGGATTTTGTGGATATTCATTATTTGTTAAAGGAAATACCCTATCAGCGAATCATCGAGGCTTATTCAACCAAATACCCTAATACTGATAATCATCAGGTGAAGCTCTCACTGCTTCATCACCATGATATAGATTTTACAACCGAGATCCTGCTTATTAACGATAAGTTTAAATGGTCAGCTATCGAAAAGTCGATTAAAGTTGCCATAGCTGAACATGATCTTATTTTAAGAAGGCAACTGGCATCTGAAATTAAACCAGGCCCCAAAAAAGGCTTCCGGCGCAAAATGTAATTCAGTATTTAAGTGTGCTATGCGTGCGGAAGGTGAACAAAATTGCGCACTTGGCTTAATTCTGAAGTAATCTTTTAACGGGTTGAAGCATCTCAATAAATGCTGTTTGGTCGTGCTCAGGGCATTTTTCAATACCAGACAAAACACTTTAAATTATTTACCAGCTATTTTTAAAAATAACGAAAAGGACAACATATGGCCGTTCGGTTTTGAATTGAAAAAGACGGATGGTTACAGGAAAATGTTACAAAAGATCAAAGTTCCGCTAATACCAAATTCAAAATAGCAGAAAAATAGGGGCACCCAATTTGATTTTAATATTTTCAGACTCCATGTACCTGGTTTTGGCCCAGATGCGGTATGATACTTTTCCGATAGCCCTGCTTTAAAACTTATTCAATTTCCACCAATCAAAGTAGAATAAATCTTTCTCCCCCCTGAATACGAAGTATAGGTCATGTTTTCCTTTCATAGACTTCACCGGCGTTTGAATGGTATTCCAAATATCACCTTCCCCAGATCGGACCACGTTTACTAAACCCAGCATCGGGCCGTCGATCTTGTCCACATAGATCTCCATTTTTCCGCCATGCAAGGCGGCGACATTCACCTCAATAGAAGACACCCCTAAGGAAAGATCAACACCCTGAACTTTAAGATAGTCGCCATTATTAATAGAGCTAACAAACAGCCTATCCGCAATTTTTTTTCCTTTATTCCACGGTACATTCCTTTCCCATTCCGTAGCACTTCCCGTTTTGAGCCCCTCACTATAGGCCATTGTTTCGGCCTCAACCCTTTCATAAGCATTTAATTTACCCAGTTGTTGTACACCGGCCACTGTCCAGAATGGCAATTTTTGAATTGTGCCATCGTCATTATAAACTATTTTTTCAACGCTTACTGAACGCCTTTCATAATGTTTGGACATGGTTTGCTTTAAAATATTATAGTTGAAACCGAATACATAAGAATTGCCTTTGTAATCAATAATCCCCGGGTGATTCCCTGGTGATCGCTGATCACCATCCATGATACTGCCTTTGTAAACCCACGGCCCGGTGGGGCTATCGCTCATTGCGTACCCAATACCTTCGGGGCAGCAGGTAGAAGCATAGGCCATATAATAATGTCCGTTGCGTTTATATGCCCAGGGGCCTTCCTGGTAATGAAAGCTGTCCGGCTTCCCGGGGACTTTAGCAAAAGAAGTATCTTTAACGATACCGCCCGAGTAGGAACTCATATCGTTGTTTAATTTAACATAATACAAGTTTGGATTTCCCCAATACAGGTAGGCCTGGCCGTCATCATCGATCAATACAGTTGGATCGATGTCTTGCGTGCTGTTTTTTATTAGTGGTTTCCCAATTGGGTCTTTGAAAGGCCCATACGGGCTATCTGAAACTAAAACACCAATCCCTCTACCATTAGGCATCGGGCAGTATAAATAAAATTTCCCGTTGCGTTCAACGCATTGCAGTGCCCAGGCTCCGTTGTCCTCTGGCACCCATTGAAAATCTTTTAATGTAGCAACAACGCCATGGTCAGTCCAGTTAACCATATCCGTAGATGTGTATAAAAGCCAATCCTGCATTTTAAATCCAAAGGCATCATCTTCGTCATGGCCGGTGTATAAAAAAACAGTATCATGATAAACCATGGGTGCCGGGTCGGCGGTATACTTGGTTTGTATGATCGGGTTCTGCCCAAAGACCGTTGCGGAAACGATCAGCAAATAAGTTAAGAGGTAAAAGATTTTCATTGTGTTTTTCATTCATTTTTTGCCAGTAATACTTAGGCCTTCTGTTGTTTTCTATACCGAACTTTGATGACCGGCCCGTCAATCTCCACCAGATTAAGTTTTAATTTAACCATATAGCAATCACCATTTCCCCAAAACATCCAGGTGGTGCCATCGTCATCTATCCATATGGTGGGATCAATATCTGCGTTCGGCCTGGGTGAGTCATTTGCAATGTCTGGCTCCGTCCTGACTTTCTTACAATAATGTTTTACCGGCCACAGTTGCTTAGCTGATCTCATCACTTTTCAGATTACAACAAAAAGAAGGTAAGCTTAGTCTTTGCATCTGTCACCGTATCTCTTGATAACGGATTGGACATTGATGATTAAATTAAGGTCTAATTGATCAATGTCTGCAAAACTAAATCACAAAGCAAGAATAGCCTAACACTGGTGTTGAAATTACTATCACTAATGTTAAAACCTGCCTATTGAAAGCCTATTGCTATGCCGGCACAATATTGGGAGGTTTTGCGCTAAACTCGTCCCGAATGAATATACTAAAACAGGCTGCACTACTAAAGCCTGTTACCTTAAATATTTAGCAAAGGAGTACTGCTTAAGTATACGCATCGCTTCCGTTTTGGTTAACGGAAGGAGTCACACTTGTACAAACGTGCGATAAAATTCAACAAACGTTCTATTGAATAATTGGCCGGCCAATTACTTTTACATGGTGCAGGTAACTAGCTTATCGCCGATGCATTTTTTGCAACAACCTATATACCACATGACGAAATCCTTAGAAAAGATCCAAATTTTAAACTTGGTTTATGCGCTTTATTCAATTCGGGCTCTGGCCCGGTAATCCCGACCCCGGACAGTTCAAGCTAATGTCGCGCAGGCTGTTATTAACCAGGTTGCTGCTAATTAATAAAGCTAACTATGATCTCCGGTTTTCAAGACACTTGTACATATCGGTGCCAGCAGAACAAATTAAAAAATGTTTATGATGTTGAAAAATGATTTGTGCTTTTTAAATTTAAAAAGATAATTTAATAGCAATAATGCGCGCATACAGAAACATGATGGAAAGCAATATTACGATGTTAAAAGAAAATATAACCTGTTGTTTTTTAATCATTTGTGTGGCTTTTTGCCGCAGCCGGGGCGAATGCACCAATTCAACTGCGCGGTCTTCCTCAGTATGTCACGCATAGCGGAAATGGCCTACGATTCCGGATAGCCGCCAACGGTAAGGCATCCCGGATCATCGTTGACCCAGAAGATTGGAAAGGGGTGATACGTGCCACAAATGATCTTGGGATGACGTTCGTAAAGTGACGGGGACTCTGCCTGCGGTAATACAAAGCAAAAGTTTCGGTACAGGGGCTATAGTAGTGGGCACCATTGGTAAAAGCCGGCTGATCGATCAACTTATATGTTAAAAGTATTTATGATCGATCCTGAAGTGGTATTGGAAAATATCGTTGTCAACCCAAACGACACCACCCGAGTTATTTTGGTGCACCAGCTATTGAGCATCATGCGATTGCCACTTCAAATCGAGTTCAAATACCAGGAAAAGTGAAACATACAGAGTAAAGAACACCAATTAAGAACAGAGTAAAATTATATATGAAAAATCATACTATCGGAACCATTAAAATACTCGCCGTTTTAATATTATCAGTGTCATCACTGTACGCCCAACAAGCCAAAATGCAGTTGTTTAATTTAAGTGATGTGCGCTTACTGGAAAGCCCGTTTAAGCAGGCTGAGCAGGTGGACTTGAATTATATTTTGAAAATGGAGCCCAACAGGTTGCTGGCCCCGTACCTGCGCGAAGCAGGGCTTAAACCTAAAGCTAAAAGCTATACCAACTGGGAAAATTCTGGTCTGGATGGCCATACTGGTGGGCACTACCTAACCGCCCTTGCCCAGATGTATGCATCGGCCGGTAACATGGAGTGTAAACGGCGCCTGGATTATATGGTAAATGAACTGGCCCGCTGCCAGGAAAACAACAGGAACGGTTATGTGGGCGGCGTTCCGGGAGGTAACAAAATGTGGGCACTGGTAAAAACCGGCAACTTAAGCGACTTTAATAAAAAATGGGTGCCCTGGTACAATTTGCACAAGCTATACGCCGGTTTACGCGATGCCTATTTGCTGGGAGGCAACGTTAAAGCGAAAGTGGTTTTTATTAAACTATGCGATTGGGCCGGTGACGAAGTTGCAGGGCTGGGTACCGAGCAAATGCAGCGCATGCTGGGGACCGAGCATGGCGGCATGAATGAAGTTCTCGCAGATGCCTATGCCATGACCGGTGATAAAAAATACCTGACATTAGCCGGGAAGTTTTCTCAAAAAGCTATACTAACTCCGCTGGAGCAACACGAGGACAAGCTTAGCGGCCTGCATGCCAATACACAAATACCTAAGGTTATTGGCTTTGAGCGTATAGCCGAACTGGATAATGACACCAGCTACAGTTCCGCAGCAAAATTCTTCTGGAATACCGTGGTAAACAAGCGCACCATATCTATTGGCGGTAATAGCGTGCGCGAACATTTTAACCCGGTTGATAATTTTGCTACTATGTTAGAGTCGGAGCAGGGACCTGAAACCTGCAATAGCAATAATATGCTTAAACTGAGCAAAATGCTTTTCGTTGATGATACCCGGCTTGCTTACATTGATTTTTATGAGCGGTTGCTGTATAACCATATCTTGTCGTCGCAGCACCCGGTAACCGGCGGCTTTGTTTATTTTACACCAATACACCCCCAGCACTACCGTGTTTACTCAACAGCGGACCAAAGCTTTTGGTGTTGCGTAGGTACGGGTATAGAAAACCATGGAAAGTATGGCGAGTTGATCTATTCGCATAGAGGTTCCGATCTGTATATTAATCTTTTCATCCCCTCTATGCTTAACTGGAAGGAGAAAGGTATCGAGGTTACCCAGCGCACGAGGTTTCCGGAAGCAGAGAATACTGCCCTGTCGCTAAAATTAAGCCGCCCGGGTAAATTTGCCATCTATATCCGCAAACCCAAATGGCTGAGGTCCGGCGGCTTTGGCGTTGCCATAAACAACCAGCCTGTTACCTTCACCGAAAACGCTGAAGGTTATGTAAAACTGGTGCGTACCTGGAAGACAAGTGACCGTATAGCGGTCTTATTGCCGATGAATAATTATGTGGAGTACCTTCCTGATAACTCCGCCTGGGTATCATTCCTGCATGGGCCTATAGTGCTGGCCGCGCCAACCGATACTACCAGGCTTACCGGCTTATATGCAGACGATAGCCGCTGGGGCCACATTGCCGGAGGGCCAATGTATCCGCTGCCAGCCTCGCCATTGCTGGCCAGCAACAGCAGGGACCTGGGCACGGCGATTAAAGTGGTTACCGGCGCAGCGCCTTTAACTTACGAGATAAGGGATCTGGTTGTTCAACCCAATTTTAAAAACCTTAAACTGATACCTTTCTATAAACTGCATGACAGCCGCTACATGTTGTACTGGCCGGTAGCGAGCCCCGATAGCATACAGCAAAAAGAGCAGGAACTGGCCTTGCTTGACGATCGCTATATAAAACTGGCCGCCCGCTCAATTGATGCTGTAGCGCCCGGCGAGCAGCAGCCGGAGAACGACCATCGCATGATGGCCGAAAAATCCGAAACCGGTATATTCAGAAATATGCACTGGCGCAGTTCGTTCGACTTCTTCAGCTACCGTCTGCGTACGAACCCCGCTGTTAAAGCCCTTGGCATAACTTATTATGGCAAAGAAAGCGGCCGGGAGTTTGATATTTACCTGAACGATGTTAAGCTTAAGCATGTTTCGCTGGATGGTACGGGGCCTGATACTTTTATAACTAAAGAATATACTATACCTGAAAGTGTCAAGACCGACGCAAGTATCATAGTGGTGAAATTCGTAGCGACCTCTGGTAATAAGACCGCTGCTATTTACGATGTACGCCTAATGCGCTAATAAAAATGGATTTACTTCTTTGTTATTTTAAAAATTAAAACTGAACAGACCAGGCACAACCGAAGAGGAGACCGCATAAGCGTCGCATATGGTAATTCGGAAGGTAATTAAAACGATTTTCATATTTAATTTAAAGGTGTCAATAAGTACAAATTGAAAAGACTGCAAGGTAACCATGCACAGCCTTTAAGGTTTGTAGATCATGTTCCTTTAACCTTCATCAATGATCGAAAGCGACGGCAATACTTAGTCTGTTTACAACGTTAGACCCGCACTTCAACTGAAGTGCGGGACATCTCGATAGGGGAACTACCACAAGTTTCTTTTTATTTTATTGCGGGATTGGATAATGCATTCAGATAGCAGTCAATGACTGGGAATTCTTCTGCTCTTAAGTTTTTCTGGTTTCTATTTGCAATATTGTAATAGAATAAGGCGCAAACGGATAATTAAAGGAAGCTTTTATACCATTGAATTTGGAATTTATAGGTACAATTTTTTTAGGTTCTGTAATCGTATTGGTATCTTCCGGCTTATTTGCTTTCAAAATAACCACGTTCCCGCTTGATTTGATCTTAATGGCTCCGTTTAATTCAAGTTTAACATCTTGAGCGGAAGCCAGGCAATTCACAATCTTTAGATAAACAGTGCCTGTCTTACTGTCACGTGTTGCCACGTAAAATAATCCCGGATATGTTTTAGGTTTCACTGCTGCCAATGAATCTTTGTGATTAAGTTTTTGTAGTTGGGTAGGGATGCCCTCGGCGTGTATACCAAGCACTTCGTCTCCTTTGTAAGTGTTAAATATCTGCTGTACATAATAGGATGGTGAACCATAACCGCTAAGGGTATTGTATCCAATAAGATCGGATGCCCATTGCATCCCGCCCGGATTAACATTGACGAAAAGCGGTGCTGAACAGGACATAATAATGATATCCGAATTGCGTTCCATACCAGTCATCCATGCAGCATCTCCCAATGCCGAGTTGAAATTTGGTGTTGGCGAGCCTTCTCTTGTCGCCCATTCTCCAACAAACACTTTCGGGCCATTCCGGTCATATTTATCATAGTGATCGGCGTCGCTTTCCATTTCAAAGGCATTCCTGTAATAATGCTCGTCAACCACGTCCGCTTTTCGGGCATCGAAGGGATACCTGGTGCCCAACCAGTCCTTTCCACCCATCGTTGCAATTACTTGAAGTTGCGGGTAACGGGCCTTTATAGCATCGGCAAATTGTTCAAAACGGCCGTTGTAGCTCCTGGATTTGTCAAACCCGTCTTCATTTCCTACTTCGACATAATGGAGTTTAAAAGGCTGCGGATGGCCGTCGAGCGCGCGCTTTCTGCCCCATCTAGTGGTCGTATCGCCAATTACATACTCGATCTCTTCAATAGCATCGTCTACAAAAGGTTTTAGCAATGGTCCTGCTTCGAGATAATCACCATTAAGTGCATAGCCCGCGAAAACAGCAAGCAAGGGCTCCATATGGAGGTCCTCACACCATTCCAGGTATTCCAACAGCCCCAATCCATCTGATGACCTGTATCCCCAGGTACCCATATGCCCAGGGCGTTGATCGATAGGCCCAAGGGTTTTTTTCCAGTCGAACCTGGTGGAGAACATGCCTCCTTCGAGGTAATTGCCGCCAGGAAGTCTCAGGAAGGATGGGTGCATGTTTGCTAATAACTGCATAATATCGGGGCGGTTGCCGTTAGTGCGCCCATTGTAAGTAGGTGGAAACAAAGAAACGAGCGAAAAAAAATAGCTCCCTGCGCTGTTAGGTCTCAGAACGAGCCGGGTATTTGCAGTTGGGACAGTGCTTGGAGATGTAGTTAGCGTGTAAGTGAATTTCTGCCATTTATCGCCTATGCCGCCTACCACAGCTGTAGCATACACTGTTTTACCATCGGTTGATTCAATGGTCACGGTTATACCCGCTTCTCCCGCATCTTCTTTCAGAGCAAAAAAACTGCCGCGAAAAGTTGTTGATGGCTTAACGGGTATTCCCCAGAAACCATCGTTTGCAATACCTGTAAATTTATTAGCAGCCGATACAGTCAACTGCAGGCTTACCGGCAATGTTTTATTAACAGGATTTTTTGTATCGAGCTTCATGGAGGAAGTGTCATTCTGCAATTTGACCAGAAACCAGTGGTCAGGTTTTTCAGTTTTATCCCGAAAAGCCCTGTTGCGGATCAATTCTCCATAAATACCTCCGTCATAGGAGTAATTAATCTCTTCGGTCATAAGCCCGTAAAGCATGGGGCTTACTCGGCTAATGGGGTGACCAAGGTCAAGGCTTAACTTGGTTTTAACCTGCCCGAATGATAATAACGGCAACAGGAGTCCGCTGAGGGTAAAAACCAGGTGAAAAATAATTTTTTTGAAAGTAAACATGTTATTAGGTTAAAAGGTATGAATTGATACATCATTTTGTTGAACTTTTTTCAGAGGATTTCAAACACACTGTAACAAAAGCATTATGATAGCCTACTATTCCGTCACTCTTATTTATTGTTATTAAATAAGATGTTAATGGGACTTTATTTGAAAGGAAAACGAGATAGCATATGTTAGGTCTTTTTGAGATTATGCAGTCATAACGGTTAGCGCATGAACTAAAATAGACATGTGGAACTGACGTAAACCCTGCTTCTCTTAAATTAATACAACATTTTCTCGCTGCTATCTTAATGAGAAAATCCTCTGGATAATGCCTGATGTTTTAGGATAAAGCCAATGCTCATTTTTTCCTTTTATTAGCTTGAGGAATTATAAGCAGTCCTTTTGACAATGTAAGAAACTACGTTCAAAATTCAAAGAATTTCTAAAGGATTTCCTAAAAGTTATTAGTCGTTTTATCGCCGATTTTTTACAGGCGTTGTACAACGTTGCAAATGCTGCTGTTAATTATAACGTCCTTATCTTTAATACGCGATGCAGATAGGAGAATAAATGACAAAAGGAGGCTGTGTATTGTCCAGCCTCTTTTTGTCATTTATCTATTCAGCAACTTAGTTATACCCTGGGTTCTGATAAGCTGCCTTATCGGCAGCGCTCATAACCAATGCATCAAGTTGTCCCTGGGGAATCGGGCGCAGATAAAGGTGTGCGTCAATAGCGCGTGTGACCTTAACAGGGGTGTGATCTCCGAAAGTTGTTCCCGCAATCGTAAACGAAGCGGCTAGCTCCGCCCATTTTTGAGTCCGGACCAGATCGAACCAACGGCCACCTTCAGCGTAGAATTCCCGGGAACGCTCTGCTAAAACGTAATTAATATCGATGTTGGCAGGAGTTGCGGCAGTCATTGCCTGGCTATCGTCTTCAACCTTCGCTACGTTTCCATTATTGTTGAAACGCCATTTACCTGCCCGCGCCCGCAGTACGTTAATGAGTTCCCTGGCAGATTTTCCTGCCTTAACCGTTGCGCCTTTTACGGCCGCTTCAGCGGCTATCAAGTATAATTCAGAAAATTTTGCAATTGGGTAAGGACGCGTACTGCCCGCATTAGGTTGCCCTAAGCCAGTGCCGTTGTCCGTGCGGTACGGTCCCAGTTTCCATAACCCAGGGTAAATTATCCGGCTTATACTACCAGGGTTGATAACCCAATCTGATCTTCCCGGCAGTAGACCAGCCCCGACATTTCCGTTTGAGTTAGCATACACAACGTTTGGATCGTCATTGTCCAGGAAAGTAAGGATCGCGCCCCCCTGGGCAACAGGCAGACCGTTTGCATTGGTTAAGGTTTGTGCCATATTACCTCCCTTTTGCCAGTTACCGCGGTATACTGTGGTGAAAGTTCCATCATATCGGGAATCATTTACTTTATCTGCAAAAGTGTTTTTAAGCACCTCAATAGTAGGTGCCATGCGTACCCAGGGGCGGCCCAGATGTTGTTCAGCTTCGCGGAGAACAGAATTTACCCCACCACTGATGATGTTGGGATAGTTCCAGGTCATCATCCAGCCAGCAAAGTTGTCCGGAGCGCCACCACTCCCATAGGTCAGACTTGAACCGTTATATTTTTCGCTACTTTGCGTATGGTCAGCATAGAGTACCATTTCGCTGTTCCGATCATTGGTTCCAACATTCACATCGTAGAAAGTTGGTTGTAATTTAAAGAGACCGGGGTTATCAATAGCAGCGGTTGCCAAATCGTAAGCGTTTTGAAAATACCATGCAGCATCGTGCGCGTTGGGATCTGTGCGGTTGCTTGCCGGGTAGGTTGGAATACCATTCGGATTTTGTAACCACCAGGCATAAGTTAAATAT
The DNA here is from genome assembly GCF_056406855.1 of Mucilaginibacter sp. P1_A3. Taxonomy (NCBI): domain Bacteria; kingdom Pseudomonadati; phylum Bacteroidota; class Sphingobacteriia; order Sphingobacteriales; family Sphingobacteriaceae; genus Mucilaginibacter; species Mucilaginibacter sp. P1_A3. Next base: position 9,746 of record NZ_JBFTZJ010000008.1, on the reverse strand, counting down.
GCTTTCGACAGGAAAAGACGTGCAGCTGTTTTAGTCAATCCGCCAGTTACGCGGCCAGTTTCCGGCAAGTCATTGATTGCTTGCAAGAGGTCAGGGAATATCGCCTTGGTATATACGTCCGGTACTGTATTACGAACCGATGTCCTCGAAGGAGATATATTAAATTTTAAGACACCTGAACCCAGATCCAGCGGGACTCCACCGTAGGATTGCACCAATAAAAAATAATCAAAGGCTCTAAAGAACCGGGCCTCTGCGATAAGGGAGGTAGAAATACCTACTGCGCTGGCATTTTCGATTACCCCGCTCGCTGTATTAATGTCAGTAAAGGACTCTCCCCATATGATACTGGTTGGGTAACTGGTTGATGATATGGTCCCTACACCGGAACAATCCAAATCCTTAAAGTTCCCGTCTGCGCTCTGGCCCCAGGTGGCTTCATCAGTGCCGGTAACGCCAGAATTATAATAATAGGCCTGGCCGTAAATGTTACGTAAGTGAGCATACATAGCCGTCAACCCTCCGTTAACACCTTGTACCGTTTTAAAATACTCTGGCGTAAATGAGGAACGAGGCTGTTCATTAAGCACCTTTTTGCATCCTGTAGATAAGATCGCTAACAACAGCGTGGATTTTAGGATGCTTTTTATCTTTAAAGTTTTCATGTTAATAGTGTTAAAATGTCAAATTCAATCCAAGCACATAGTTAGTGGTCGAAGGGGCGTTACTACCTATCGTCAGGAATCGCCTTTGCGCGTTAGATAAGGGCACCGCTGCATTTTCGTTACCATATGAATTGGGCTCAGGATCCATCCCGGATTCTTTGTGGTAGGGCGAGAAAAATACAAATGGATTTTGGACCGTGAAGTACGTACGCAGTTTCATGTTTGCATGCTTGGATAGCAGCTTGCTGAAATCATAACCAAGAGTCATCGTACGTATTTTCACATATGATGCGTCAAAGTAACCCAGTGTGCTGCCGTATTTTGGATTGTCACCACTAAGGATACCGCCTGGTTTCGGATATTTTGCACCTGTATTTTGCGGTGTCCAGTAATCTACCTGAACATTATTACTGCGGCCAGTCATCAGGTTAAGATAGCCTCCTGAGCCATAGAGGCTACTGATGATCGTCCCGCCATCTTTAAAAGCACCGACTACACTGAAATCAAAACCTTTATAAGCCACACGCGTATTAAAGCCTCCTTCGAACTTAGGGTCTACGTCTATGATCTGGCGATCTGCGGCTCCTATAGCTCTTGTCGGTTGACCGTTCGCATCATAAGTGCCGGTATATAATACTTTGATCATACCGACATTTCCACCAGGTTCCAGAATATTCAGGTTGGGATCTCCGGCCTGCCATAACCCTATTTTCTTATAATCGAAAATGGAGTTGATATTGTGACCGACGAACCATGCGTTGCCTTCATCCCTGGTTTGACCTGATGCGAGGGCCACAAGCTTGTTCCTGTTTCCATATATATTGATACCTACATCCCAGGTAAACCCATTTTTGTTAATGATTGTACCATTTAAACTTAGTTCGAGCCCCTTGTTTTGAGTACGCCCGACGTTTGCAGTATAACTGCCAACCCCGGCAGTAGGCGGCAAGCCGACACTCAGCAATATGTCGTTGGTGTTCGTAACATAATACTCAACGGTGCCTGACAAGCGGTGTTTAAAAAGAGAGAAATCCAATCCATAGTTCCAGGTTTTTGAATACTCCCAGCCTAATGTAGGGCTGGGCAGCTGGGTTACATAATAACCTGTGGCGTAGTTCGTATCCCCAAAGTTATACTGACGCGTGCCTAAAGTACCAAGTGTCTGGTAAGCATTCACTGCCTGATTTGAAGTTTGCCCAAAACCTACGCGCAGTTTCAAATTGTCGATGACAGAAATGCTTTTCATAAAAGACTCGTTCATCAGATTCCAACCAGCTGAAACGGCCGGATAAGTGTGCCACTTATGGCCTGGGGCCAAACGGGAAGAAGCATCTGAACGGACTGTGGCCGACAATAAGAAGCGGTCATCATAAGAATACATCACACGGCCCATGTAAGACATCAGGCCACTTTGACTATAGTTGCCATTGCCAATGGTGATCTCCCCTGTAGCTGCACCCAGATTGTAGAACTGGAAAGCGTCGGCAGGAATATCTTTAGCCGACATGGTAGAATAATTGTATGTGGTTTGCTCTGTAGAATACAAGGCTACGACGTTTAAATTGTGTTTTTTAGCAAACGTATGGTCATAAGTAAGCAAATTTTCAACTGCCCAATGATATTGCGCAGAGTTGCTTACGCCGGCCGTTGACGATGTTGTCGGGGTGGAACTGCCTATCCCAACTCCGGTATAATTACCATTGTTGCTTTGCACATAATCGAGGCCCAGGTTAACCCGGTATTTCAAGCCTTCTACCCATGGAATTTTCACTTCTCCGTAAACAGAGTTATAGGTGGCATAATTCCTGGTTTCATTGAGCCATTGATCATGGAGATTGTTGATGATATCTTTGGTCAAAACGAAACTTTCTGACAATGGTGTTTTTACCGTTCTTTTCAAACTGCCATCCGCATTGTAAGGATTGGCAAGGGGAGAGATACCTAAAACGCTGCCAACGCCAACCTGGCTACCTTCCGATAAATTATAGTTATTATTGGTGGTGAAGCCGACTTTGAAATATTTTCCAACGTTCTGGTCAACAGAGCCTCTCATGGAATAGCGGGTATACTGCTGCGTAGGAATGAGGCCTTGATTTTTGTAATAGCCTCCTCCGAAATTATAAGTCCCCGTTTGGCTTCCCCCTGAGACGCCAACATCATTGCTGAAAACCATTCCTGTTCTGTAGAATAATTTTTGCCAATCAGTATTAACATTGTCGGCTTCATCTACCGCATTGGTATATAGTCCTGCCGCTTTACGTAAATTTAAAAATTCAGGACCCGTCATCATCGGATATCTGGCGAAAAGAGTTTGTTCGCCGTAATACGTATTATAGGTTATTTTCGCAGCTCCGCCCATCTGCCCTCTGTTTGTAGTTATCAGGATAACTCCATTGGCGCCCCTGGAACCATAAATTGCGGTAGCAGAAGCGTCCTTAAGTATATCGATGCTTTTAACATCACTTGGATTAATATCACCGATAGAGCCGGTAAATGGGATTCCGTCAAGGACGATCAGCGGATCATTGCTGGCGGTCAGCGACCGTTGACCACGAATAAGGATCTGCATTGTTGCCCCAGGCTTGGTAGATGTTTGAGATACCTCTACGCCGGGTAACCTACCCTGTATAGCCTGGCTGATGTTAGGTGCAGGAATGTCACGGATTCTCTCGCCGCTGATTGAGGCAACCGAACCGGTTACTGCTTCCCGCCGTTGACTGCCGTAACCTATGACGATCACGTCGTTCAGGTTGTTACTGCTTTGAGTAAGATGGATGGAAAGATGAGATTGCCCGTTGATCTGAATTTCCTGGTCGGCATAGCCGATAAAGGTCACAATGAGGGTTTTCTCAGTCGCAGGAACTGTTATCGTGAAATTCCCAGCCACATCTGTAACCGATGTGCCCTTGCCGTTTTTTGCCCTTACGCTGGCACCCGGTAGAGGTAGGTTTTTTTCATCAATCACCGTTCCGGTAATTTTCTTGCCCTGTCCGAATGCTGTAAGACTGGAAACCAAAACCAGAAGCAGCAATAAGAAAGGTTTTTTTTTGAAATGTTGTAATGATTTTTTCATAATTCAGGTTAAAAGATTGATAGGTTTTTCTGCCATGGAAAGATTGGCGTATTGATTAGCGCTTGTCCCGGATTTGTCCGGACCTCTTATCAAATTTTTCATTTGCTTATAGTTTATTAAAAGTTTGAAGCACAGCCTTTGTCCATATCGATTACGCAATCGATTGCGAACCCACAAGTGACGTTGCAACGGACGCTTGCTAAGCCTATATCAAAAAATGCTTTTTGGTTTATATAATGGTATATGACAATAAGAATGTCGTCACAATTCCTGCCGAAGTTCAACCCTTTCCGTTTTTTAAAGTAGGACAAATCGCCAAATTCGTACTACATTTGTTTAATGACACCCAAAATCGGCTGTTTTATCGGATCGATTAATTGAAAGGCCATAATCGTTGAGATTGGGGAGAACACATTTTTTATATAAGCCCGGCGTATTAAATGGTGCCGCATAACTTTATGGAGGTCTTGAAATAAGACACAATTTTCCGGAGCCATTATATCTCAAAAGAATTGAATCGATGAAACATTCATTTAAACGCGCATAAATACCCGCTTTGCAGATGTGAACTTACTTATTGAAGGTTATCCAATCCAGATCAGCAGGTCCGTGATTATTAAAGAACATCGAAAATATCATGTATTTCGAACACAGGCTTACCGTTTTTCAGCGAGCAGCTGCCAACACCCTCCCTGATCGATGATAGCTGTGCCAAAACGGAGCAATTATTTGATCAGCATGTAATTTCTATATGGCCTGCATTTGTTGAACTGCCCATTATTTTCAGGCTTTTAGGCCTTACCCTCCCCCAAGTCAACTCTATTGTACTTATCCATGCACCCCTTCTGCTGAATGTTGCTTTCCATCTGTGCATTTTGTTGGCGGTATCTATAAATTGCATAGTTGCACCGTGATCACTGATGCCGTCGTAAAGGTCTATTTGTATTTTGTCAGTAGCCTGGATTAGGCCAATCCCGCGAAGTCGCTCAGTCTTGTTTTCCAAATGGAGTTAGATCACCGCCGCCATGGCATGAGAGCATTGAGAGGAGGGGTATATTGTAAACTTACGTTTGGCATATAGCATGTCGACCCTTGACAAAGGGTTTGAAAGAGTTCAAGTTGAAATTTGATTGAAAAATGGAAGTTATTCTCTCTGCATATCACAGCAAAAAAAAGCAACATAAGTTCTAAAACTATAGTCAATGGCATTTGATATTATGCTACCGACGTAACTTTAGATTTAGGCTGTTTTCTTTTGACAATTAAATATTCAGAAGGTAATATCCCGAAACGTGCCTTAAACGTTCGGGAGAAATAACTTGGGGTACCAAAACCGGTAGTGTAAGCAATCTGTGCGACGTTATAATCACTGACTTCCAATAACGTTGCTGCTTTATCAAGCTTAACGTTCCTTATGTATTCAACAGGAGTCAGCCCCGTCATTTCCAGTACCTTGTAATAGAGCGAACCCCGGCTCATGCCCACATGCCTGCTCATCTCTTCGACAGATAATCCTGGCTCGCTCAACCTGTCTTCTATATACTTCATGATAGTATTTAAAAGCTTTACATCTGCCGATTCCATTTCAACCTGCGGGCTGACTATTTGGATTTGTCTGGAATAAGTATCCTTAAGGTTTTTGTTGAGGTCGAGAAGATTATCGATCTTAGTCTGCAGGATCTGAAAATTAAAAGGTTTGGTAAGGTAGTCATTAGCACCTGTTTTCTAGCCTTTCAACTGATCTTCTTCTCCGGTCATTGCTGTTAATAAGATTACCGGCGTATGGCAGGTACGTTTATCTGCTTTGATTTTTTTACTCAGTTCAATTCCATCCATGAACGGCATGCTGATATCACTGACCACCAGATTGACGTGTGCACTAAGCGTTTTCTGCCAACCTTCTTTACCGTTGGTTGCTTCAATAATATGATAGTGTTTCTTTAAGTGATCTGACAGGTAGGAGCGGAATTCGTCGTTGTCCTCTACTAATAAAATGGTTGGCATTTGTGCTGCACCATCGTTGGTGCCTGACTGGGCTTCATCTGCAGCGTAATTTCTGTCGAGCGCCGGGCGGCATTCGGCGACTTCCTTCTCAGGCATGATGGAGAGGGGAAGCCTTACCATAAAGCTGGATCCGTGCCCCGGTGTGCTTTCCACGCCGATGCTGCCACCCTGGAGTTCAACAAATTCCCTGGTTATAGCGAGTCCTATTCCGGTTCCTTGGTTAATTATTGCAGTGCTTTGCCGTGATTGATAAAAGCGCTCAAATATTTTTTTAAGATCATCTTTTTGGATACCGATTCCGGTATCAGTAACGGTGAGCAAAAGGTTTACTTTCATTGTTGTGTCTTCTTCAATCCGGGTAAGAACAGAGACTACTCCGCCTGCAGGTGTAAACTTAAATGCATTGGACAATAAATTGAAAATGATTCGCTCCAGCTTATCCTGATCATAAAGAGCGTGTAATTCTTCGTGCTGTACGTCAATGTCCAGCGTAACCTGCTTTTTCAAAGCAAGATCCTGAAATGCTTCGCATGCCTCGACGATAAATCGTATAATTTGTCCGGGCAAAAGGTTGAGCATCAACTTTTGTTCTTCCATTTTGCGAAAGTCCAGTAACTGATTGACAAGGTTGAGTAACCTGCGCCCGTTTCTGTTGATCATTTTCAGATCTTCGATATCATCACCGGGAAAAGATTTTTCAAGAAGTTTTTCCACGGGTGCCAGTATCAGCGACACGGGGGTGCGGAACTCGTGGCTGAGATCTGTAAGAAACTTTATTTTCAGCATATCGAGTTCATGTAAGCGTTCCGCTTCCCGTCTTTCCTGCTCTATGAGCTGACTGACACGAAGCTTTTCCTGCGCCTGCTCAAACTGCCTTCGAATCTTCTGAATACCTCGTTTCCTTACAAAAAACAATGCAGAACCGGCAATTATCAGATATGCCGCATAAGCATAGGTCGTTCGCCAGAATGGTGGCAATATCGTTACCTTGATTCTTGTAACGGGATTATTCCAAAGGTGCTCATCTTTGCTGGCCATTACTTCGAAATCGTAAGTACCCGGATCAATATTGGTATACCTGGCCGTTCGCGTATTATGAACATAATTCCACCCTTTATCAAAATCTGCCAGCCTGTAGGCATATTGATTTTGTTTAGGCGAAGTATAATCAAGTGCCACATAGCTGATGGCAAAATTTTCGCCATATTTTAAAATAACTTCTTTTGCCGTGCTGATATGCTCATGAATGGGTGCCTGATCTCCGGGACTTACCGTTGCATTATCCACCGTTAAATCGCTAAGGTGTACTTTTCCGGGACGGGGGGCAACCGGTAACCTGGAAGGATTAAAAAAATTGAAACCATCCTGGCCGCCAAAGTAAAGGTCGCCGTTTTGGGCCTTTATGCCTGAACCCGGAAAGAATGCGCCTTCCTGTACGCCGTTTTCTGATGTGAAGTTACGAAATGCCTTTTTTCGGGGATCATACGAACTGATGCCACGATCCGTGCTCAGCCACAGGAAGCCGTTATTGTCCTGCAAAATTGTTTTTACAAAAGAATTTGCCAATCCCTGCCCTTCTCCATACGAGATAAACTTTTTTTGATCGTCGTCAAAGTAACTTAATCCCTGATTGGTACCTGCCCAAACATCACCATTCGCCGTGACAAAAAGGTTTAATACGACATCATCCGCCAACGCTGCATTACTTTTATTATAATGAATTGACCGTTGCTCGGAGTCAAATACAACAATGCCGGTCCCAAGGGATGCAATCCACATTTTGCCCCCGGGACCCGCAATAATCGATGAAATAAAGCCGTTTATTGGTAAGTCCGGCGGGGACTTGCGTGCTCCGTTATTACAGTTTAAATGCGAGAACGAGTGGGATTCGTCATTATAAATATCTATCCCGCGGCCCAGCGTACCTATCCATATATTTCCATTGTGGTCCTCGTTAATACAAGAAATGTCATTACTGTGAATTCCCGGGGCATTGCCTCCCGCGGTATATTGTTCATATTTACGGGTAACGGGGTCGATGCGGAAAAGTCCGTCATGATAAGTTCCCGCCCACAACATCTTTTTACTGTCGAGGTACAAAGTTGTTATAGACAAAGAATTGCCTGGCCGCTTCAATCTACTTTGTACATCGTACGGATGTAAAAGACCCGTTTTTTTGTCCAACAGCGATATTCCGCTGTCGGTGCCCACAAAAATATCACCATTTGTAAATTCCGCGAAAGCGGTCACCAATGGTGATTTCAAACCAACAGGATCGAAGGGATTACTTTTTTTTTGATTGAAAAGTGCAAGGTGCCGGTCAAATTTTTCGATCCCTTCCGTATAAGTCCCGATCCAGTATATCCCTTCGGGATCTATATATATACTCCGTATCGAATTGCTTTTCAAACTCCCGGCATTTCTCGGGTCTGTCGTTAATTGCTGGAAAACGCCTGATGCGGGGTCGAGAATATTGACACCGCCTTCAGTTCCTATCCATATCCTGCCGTCTTTTGCCAGGCACATCGCAAATACCGCATTATTGCTCAAGGTTTGGGATAATTGGTTCGCAGGACGGAAAACCTCAAAATGCCCGTCACCCATCCACCGGTTCAGCCCGTCATAAGTGCCAAACCACAGGCCTCCTTTTGTATCCTCAATGATCGTCTTGACAACATTGTTGCTTAATCCAAATGGCCGTGGCTGGTCATGCGAAAACCTTCTGAAAGAGTTTGATGGCCGGTCATACAGGTACAATCCATTGTTAGTACCCACCCACATCCGCTGCCTGCTGTCTTCGAACAGGGAAAGGGCCACCAAAGCGCCTAATTCATTGTTATCCGGCTTTGGAAGCGTCACGCGGGTAATGCGGCCGGTTTTCGTGTCGATGGTTCTCAGATCGTCATAAGTTCCCACCCATAACTTACTCTGATGGTCCTGGCAGATGGCCCTGACAGATACGTTCGAAATTTGAGGCCAGGAACCGTCTCCCCGGAATCGTTCGAAGCGATCGAACTTACGATCATAATAACAAAGACCTCCTCCGCTGGTTCCGACCCATACCCGCCCTGTGTTATCTTCGAACAGGGACAGCACTTCGTTGGAAGGAATGCTATTACCTGATATCGCGTGTCTGTAAATGACGAAGTTGCTGCCATCGAACTTATTAAGTCCGTTTGCTGTACCAAACCACATTAATCCGAAACGATCTTTTATAACCGCATTCACGGTATTCGAAGACAATCCCTCTTTTATGGTAATGGATGTAAAGTTTATAGCAGTTTGGGCATGAATGTAAGTTTGTAAACCAAACAGGATCAGGTATGCCAATAAGAAACAGCTTTTTAACTTAAGCATAATTGTGAATTTGATATACAGATACCTTTGGATTCGGTTACAGGCCGCTGTGAATTTTATTAATTGGTGTTGTTTTCACAAATATAATTAAGTTGATACAAAATAGGATCTAATTTATAATAGCCGGCTTTTTAATTGACACCGGCTGGAGGTATCAAAATTAACCTGTGTTCAACCTTTAATCAATTATAATAACGAAATGAGAACGACTTCTTGACAGACTATAGACTAACTTTTATTAAAGCCACATCCGGTCAATGCACCGCTTAAACACCCGGAGCTTAAAGCATGGAAACGGTCAAGGGCGGGGCAAGCAAGAAAACAAAACAACCCTGCCCCGTTTTATATACCCTTTACCGTTTTCCCGCGTTAGCTAATTTTGTGACTGCGGTGCTGTGACCATAGCCGTTAACTTAAGAAATTTTCAAAAATATTTTTTAGGATATTACTCGGACGGGGCTTCGCCTTTGGGCAAAACCACTTAGATTTTCCCATATTTGTATAGTTTTTATATTTATAAAAAGGCGGTATGTTTTCGAGGCATTTACCGCCTTTTCTTATATAAATATAGTAAGAAAAAAATTAAATAGGTTATTTTTTTTAGGGGAAAAGCGCCTTTTACTTTCAAACAAAACACATTTATTACT